>JBKPUA010000465.1:0-5700 GCA_046735815.1 Pseudomonadota bacterium | reverse complement strand
GGCATACGGCACCACGACTATGATTGGGATGAGACTTCGGCGCTGGAGCGCCTGGTCGACGAACTGGCATCGGCAGGCGCGATGATCGCAGCCTCCTCGGAAGGAGCCCTGTTCGAATACGGCAGCGATCGAGCGATCGTCGCGAACCTCGAAGCATTGCGGGCGAATGGAGCAGGCGTGCGTTTCGTTGCCGGCTCGGTGACCAGCGCCGACGAGACACGGCGCCGGATGATCGCAGAAACGCAAATCAGATTGATCCCGCGCGGCATCTCCGGCTTCGCACCGCTTGCTGCACGGGCGGGATTCCGCATCGCCACGATCAAGTCCGTGCTGCTCAGCGACCAGGTGCTCTTGCGCCCGCTTTAGTGTCCGTCCGTAATCTGTCGCACATACTCGGCGAGGCGCAGCTCGACATCGCAGCGCCTCAGCCGCCGCGCCGCGTTTGAACGATCCCGCGTTCCGTGGACCGGCAAGACGCCGGGCTGCGCGCGGCGGCATGGCGCCTAGACATGATCGCAGTGATCAAATGGCTGGCATGCCATCTGGGAATGCCAGCCGCACCTTTGCCATGCCATAACAGCCGCCCCGCTTTGCGGCCGAGGTCGAGCCGCGGCCAGCGCGATGGCATTCGCAGGCCGCGTTTCGGCGCTCGCGCAGCGCGTTCGTGCGATTGCTCTTCGGCACTCCCTTCACCAGCCCGAGCCAGAATGGCGTGACTGAAGCGACCAGCGGCGACCTGATGGTCTCTGCGCAGCCGGAGCGGCGGGCGCACGTTCCGCTCGGCATTCTCTATATGGTCGGCGCCACCACCCTGTTCGCGGCCTCGAGCGCCGCGTCGAAATGGCTGGTGGCGAGCTATCCGATCGGCGAAGTGCTGTTCACCCGCACCGCGGTCGCGCTCGTCACCTGTGCGCTGTTCATCATGCCGCACACCGGGTTGGCTGTCTTTCGCACGCAGCGGCTGCGCCATCACGTGCTGCGCTCGGTATCGCAGGGCTGCTCGCAGAGCTTTCTGCTCATCGCGTTCAGCCTGATGCCGCTCGCCGGCGCCATCGCCATCAATTTCTCCTCGCCGCTGTTCGCGACGCTCGCTTCGGCGCTGCTGCTCAAGGAAGCGGTCGGGCTGGCGCGCTGGGCGGCGCTGTTGGTGGGCTTTTGCGGCGTGCTGATCGTCACCAGCCCGGGCGCGGAGACGTTCCAGATCGGTGCGTTGTTCGCGTTGGCGAACGCCGTGCTCTACGGATCGGTGACCGTCGGCGTGCGCAGCATGACGGCGACCGAATCGGCGGAGACGCTGACGCTCTATCAGCTCACGCTGCTCACGCTGTTCTTCGCACTGCTGCTGCCGTTCGGGTGGGTCGCGCCAACACCGGTCGATGCCGGCTGGATCCTCTTCAACGGCGTCTCCAATGCCGTCGGGCAATACTGGTGGACGCGCGCGCTGCATCTCGCTCCGGCCTCGGCGGTGGCGCCGTTCTATTATCTCTCGCTGATATGGGCGAGCGTCTTGGGATTTGCGATCTGGGGCGACGTCCCCACCGTTTCTCTGGTGATCGGCTCCGCCGTTGTGGTGGCATCCGGCCTGTTCCTGTTGTGGCGCGAAAGCAACGCGCGAGCGGCGAAGCTGCCCGCGAACGAGTGAGCGCTAATTTAGCGCGGGCCTTGCCCGTACCGGCGAATGGATCGAAGATACGAGCTCTGTGCGGGGCGACGCGGTGGAGGGACGTGGCTTGCGACGTAACATGACGCAGCTCGTTGTCGCGCTTTGGGTCTGTTGGGGAATTTACTGCCCCGACAATGTCGCCCCACTGGCTTTTGGCATGAGCCCGGCCGAGGCTTCGATGGCGCTGGGCGTGCCGCTGGTCTACTACTCCGGCGGGCGGGGCTCGGAAATTTACATCGCCTACGGATCGCCGGGCATCCCCGGTTTCTATCCGACCGACTCGGCCCTGGCGCTGCAGTTCCGTAATGGACAGCTGACCGGTTGGAAGAAGGATTGGCGCTTGCGCCGACCGTGGCCGTTCTGAAGGCTGCAACCGGACCGCCAAATGGTTCCGCTCTCGGTGCTCGATCTCTCGCCCGTCGCCGTCGGCTCGTCGGGCGCGGCGGCGCTGCGCAACTCCCTCGACCTCGCCAGGCTTGCCGACGATCGCGGCTTCACCCGCTACTGGGTGGCCGAGCATCACAATCTGCCGTCGATCGCGAGCTCCGCGCCCGACATCATGATCGGGCAGATCGCGGCGGCGACGGAGCGCATCCGCGTCGGCTCCGGCGGCGTCATGCTGCCAAACCATGCGCCGCTCATGGTTGCCGAGCGCTTCAAGGTGCTCGAAGCGCTGTTTCCCGGACGCATCGATCTCGGGCTCGGGCGTGCGCCCGGCACCGATCCCGTCACCTCCTACGCGCTGCGTCGGCGGCAGGACGTGAGCGGCGACGACGATTTCCTGCAACGCTTCCAGGAGCTGATCCTGTTCGAGAGCCGCGCCTTCCCGGAAGGCCATCCGTTTCGAAGCGTGCGCGCCATGCCCGAGGACGTCGCGCTGCCGCCGATCTGGCTGCTCGGATCGAGCGGCTACAGCGCGCAACTCGCCGGCGTGATCGGCGCGGGCTTTGCTTTCGCGCATCATTTCGCCGATCACGATGCGGTCGACGCAATGCTGAGCTACCGCGAGCAATTCAAGCCCTCGCCGGGGCGAACGACGCCCTACGCCATTCTCGCCTGCGCCGTGGTGTGCGCCGACAGCGATGCCGAAGCAGAGCGGCTCGCCTCGACCATCGATCTCAACTTCGTGCGCAGGAGCCGCGGCGAATACCTGCCGCTCGCATCCCCGGAGGAAGCCACCGCCTACCCCTATTCGCCGGCCGAGCGCGGACTAATCGCGCGCAATCGCACTCGCTTGTTCGTCGGCGGCAAGGCGAAGGTGCTCGACCGCCTCGCAGCCATGGTTGCGGCAAGCAAAGCCGACGAAGTCATGGTCACGACCATGCTCTACGACCATGGCGCGCGCCGCCACTCCTACGAGTTGCTGGCCGAGGCGTTCGGCCTGCACGGGTAGCGACCGACGAGCGTGAGTACCGGTTCGGTTCCATCCGCCGCCAATGAAATCGGCAAGCGCTCGCCGCGGCGGCAGTTGCTTTGTCCCGGCGAAAGCGTGACATTGCGCCCGTCTTATGCCGGGCCACCGGTTTTTCCCGTCCTGCCGTAGTCACAGGAGGTCATCTTGGGTAAGCAGTTCTCGCTCACGTCAGCCGACAAGTTTCAGTTGGGCGCCTATCGCGCCGATCCATCCGGCCCCGCCAAAGGCGGCATCGTGGTCATCCAGGAAATCTTCGGCGTCAATCATCACATCCGCGCCGTGTGCGACCGGCTCGCGGCCGAAGGCTACGCCGCGCTGGCGCCCGCGCTGTTCGACCGCCAGGAGAAGAATTTCGAATGCGGCTATACCCCGGACGAGATCGCCAATGCGCGCAAGTTCGTCGCCAACCCCGATTGGGGCGCGATGCTGCGCGACACGCAAGCCGCGATCGACGAGCTCAAGAAGGATGGGCCGGTGGCGATCATGGGCTTCTGCATGGGCGGCACCATCGCCTTTCTCGCGGCCTGCAAACTCAACGGCCTCTCGGCGGCGGTTTGCTACTACGGCGGCCAGATCGCCAAGAACGCCGACGAGAAGCCGAAGGTCCCGACCTTGATGCATTTTGGCGAGAAGGACGCCTCGATCCCGATGACCGACGTCGAGATCGTCAAGAAGAAGCGCGGCGGCGATACCGAGATCCACGTCTATGCCGACGCGCAGCACGGCTTCCACTGCGACGAGCGCGGCAGCTTCCACGACGCGAGCGCCAAGACCGCCTGGACGCGGACCTTGGACTTCCTGCGCAAGCACGTGAAGAAGTAGACGCGAAGATCCGCGCCGACATCACAATCGGCCGGCCCCACAGGCCGGCCCGCTTGTCTGGGGCGTCGTCAGGGCGGCTCAGCCGGCTTGCTCGGGGGATTTTCTGCCGTCCGAGAGGCGATCGGCCAACGCCACGATCAGCATCGATGTCAGGAAAACGATATGAATGCCGGCAAGCCAGGCGAGCTTGGTGTTGTCGTACTGCTCGATATTCATGAACGCGCGCAGGAGCGCAATGGCTGAAATCGCCACGATCGAGGTCATCAGCTTGTGCTTGAGGCCGCCGAAATCGACCTTGGCCATCCAGACCAGCCGGTCGCGGTCCTCGATCTCGATGCGGGACACGAAATTCTCGTAGCCCGACAGAATGACGATCAATACCAGATTGCCGGTGAACACGACGTCGATCAGGCTCAAAAGGCCGAGGATGACGTCGGTCTCGGTGGCACGGGGAATCCGCTCCACGAACTCGTACACTTGCACGCCGAAATGGTAGAGCAGCAGCAACAGGCAGAAGGCGAGCCCGAGGTAGAACGGCGCCAGCAGCCAGCGGCTTTGAAAGATGATCGTCTCGATGATCAGCTCGACCTTGCGCATGGCGTGCTTCGATTCCCCAAATTTCGGAGCGCGATAAAAAAGACACGCGGCCGCCAGGCTCCCGCGGCCGCGCTACTATCTCAGGCTTGTCTGCAAGTGTCGCGCGTTCGGCGTCCGTATTTTGACCGATAAAATCTAGGCAGGCTGCGCCGCCTTCGCTGTCACGCCGATCGGACAGCTCACGCCGGTGCCGCCGAGGCCGCAATACCCCATGGGATTCTTCGCCAGATATTGCTGGTGGTAGTCCTCGGCGAAGTAGAAGGGCGGCGCGTCGAGGATTTCGGTGGTGATCGCATCGAAGCGCTGCGCCTTGAGCTCGCGCTCGTAGCTCGCCTTCGAAGCTTCCGCGGCTTGGCGCTGCGCGGGCGTGAAGGTGTAGACGCCGGAGCGATACTGAGTGCCGACATCGTTGCCCTGGCGCATGCCCTGGGTCGGGTCGTGGTTCTCCCAGAATGCCTTGAGCAGCCGCTCGTAGGAGATCTTCTTCGGATCGTAGACCACCCGCACCACCTCGTTGTGGCCGGTGCGGCCGGTGCAGACCTCCTGATAGGTGGGGTTCGGCGTGTGGCCGCCGGCATAGCCGACAGCGGTGGTGTAGATGCCCTCCCCCAGCTCCCAGAACTTGCGTTCGGCGCCCCAGAAACAGCCCATGCCGAACAGCGCGGTCTCGAAGCCTTCGGGATAGGGTCCCGTGAGCGGCCGGTGCAGGACGAAATGCTCGCGCGCGGTCGGGATCGGCGTGGAACGACCGGGCAGCGCCTCGACGGCTGACGGCATTTCGAGCTTCTTCTTGAAGGTGAACATGGTGACGTCTCCCGTGGTCGTTGCCCCAATATAAGCGCGACGCAGCCACTTCGCACCAGTATTGGCATCGCGTGCGACCGCGCGCAGGATCACGGCCGCGCGATGGAGCGTTGATAGCCCGCCCCCGGTTTCGCGCGCACGCGCAACACCCTATGCTGGCCTGCGTGCAGGATGCCGCGCCCGCTCCGGGCGTGGCCAAGACCAGTTGGGAGGGAATATCCATGCGTACGTTCGTTGTGACAGTGTTGGCCGCGTGCGCGGCACTTGCGGCGGCCAAGCAGGCATCGGCGCAAGCACCGGCGCCGGCAGCGCCCGCGGCAGTCCCCGACCAGATGCCGTTCGACATCCCCTACGGCACGGCGATCACGGCCGATCAAGCCGCGAAAGTGGTGGCGGTCGC
>JBKPUA010000464.1:0-5004 GCA_046735815.1 Pseudomonadota bacterium | reverse complement strand
TGCATGCGGTTGTTGCTGCGGTCGCAGACGTAGACAAGGCCATCGCGGTCGATGCGGATGCAATGCACCGGGTTGCCGAACTGCTGCGAGGGCGGCTTGCTCGGATCATAGGGCGGCGTCTTGTCGTCGCTCGGCTTCTTGCCGTAGGCGCCCCAGTGCCGCTTGTAGGCGCCGGTCTCGGAATCGAACACCACCACGCGGCGATTGCCATAGCCGTCGGCGGCGAAGACCTCCTTGGCGCCGACGTCGACCGCGACGTCGGCCGGCGAGCCCAGGCGCTCGGTCGAATTGCTGTCCGGGCCCTCCCCCTGCTTGCCAATCTGCAGCACGAATTTGCCGTCCATGGTGAACTTGAGCAGCTGTCCGTCCTTCTTGCCGTTGCCCGCGAGCCAGACGAAGTCGTTGTCGTCGATGAAGATGCCGTGCTCGCTCTCGGGCCACTGGTAGCCCTGCCCGGGACCGCCCCAGTGGCGGATCAGGTTGCCGGACTGATCGAACACCAGCACCGGCGGCGCGGCGACGCAGCACTTAGCCTCGGGCGGATTCTGCTCGGCGGCGCGCTCGCGCGCCGTCAGCGAGGTGGGCCGGTGCACCACCCAGATGCGGTCGTATTTGTCGGTGGCGATGCCCGACACCTGTCCCAGGATCCAGTTGTTCGGCAGCGGCTTGGGCCAGAACGGGTCGACTTGGAATTGCGGCACGGCGGCCGCCGTCTGCGCCGCCGCGGGAGCGGCGACCAGCGCCATTGCGGCGCCGAGCCACGCCATCGCAATTTTCATGGTTTCCTCCCCGGGGCGATCCGGTGATTGCATCGAATTTATTGTTGCGAGAATAGCGCGGCTGCGGGTGGATTACACCGCCTCGACCGCCACCACGCCGGGCACCGCCTTGATGGCGCCGGCGATCTGCGGCGAGACCTTGAAACGTCCGGGAAGCTTCACCTCGACCTCGGTGCCCTCGCCGAGCATCAGCACCAATGCGACCTCGCCGCTGTCCTGCGCGCTGCGGCCGGCGGCCGGGCCCTCGAGTCGTTTGGCCACGCTTTCGATCGGCGCTTCGTCGCGCAGAAACACGCGCAGTCCCTTCGCGAGCTTGGCCGCCGCCTGATCGAGCGGCTCGACCATCTGGATGCGCGCGCGCACGTCGTCGCCCTGCAGCTCCGCCGACAGCATCAGCAGCACCGCCGCGCCGGGCTCGAGCAGGTCGCGGAATTGCGCCAGCCCTTCGGAGAAAAGCACCGCCTCGTAGTGTCCGCTTGGATCCGAAAGCTCGATGATGCCCATCTTGCTGCCGGTGCGCGTGCGCCGCTCGAGGCGGGCCACCACGGTGCCGGCGACGCGCCCCACGCTCGCCCCCGCGCGTACCGTGCGCGCGAACTCGGCCCAGGACTGCACCCGCATGCGCTTGAGCGTGGCGGCATAGTCGTCGAGCGGATGGCCGGTGAGAAAAAAGCCGATGGCCTCGAACTCCTTCTGCAGCCGCTCGGCCGGGAGCCACGGCTCGACCTCGCCCGCTCGCAGCGGGGCGGGCGCCGCGGCGCCGCCGAACAGCTCCGATTGTCCGACTTCGATCGCATCATGGGCGCGCTGCGCGGTCGCGAGCATGGCATCGACCGCCGCGAACACGCGCGCGCGATTGCCATCGAACGCATCGAAGGCGCCGGCAGCGGCCAGGCTTTCCAATACGCGCTTGTTCACCGCGCGTGGATTGACGCGGGAGGCGAAGTCCGCGAGATCGGCGAACGGCCGCGCGCCGCGCACTTCGACGAGGGCCTCGACCGCCTGCCGGCCGACGCCCTTGAGCGCCGCGAGCGCGTAATGGATGGTGTTGCCGTCCACGTCGAAGGCGACGCCTGAACGGTTGAGCGACGGCGGCTCGACCCGAATGCCGAGGCGCTCGGCCTCGGCGCGAAATTCCGAGAGCTTGTCGGTATTGCCCATGTCGAGCGTCATGGACGCCGCCAGGAACTCGACCGGATAGTTCGCCTTCATGTAGGCGGTCTGGTAGGCGACCAGCGCGTAGGCGGCGGCGTGGCTCTTGTTGAAGCCGTAATCGGCGAAGCGCTCGAGCAGCTCGAAGATCGCCTCGGCCTGGCCGCGCTCGATGTCGCGCTCGACGCAGCCTGACACGAAGCGGCTGCGCTGCTTCTGCATCTCGGCGCGGATTTTCTTGCCCATGGCGCGCCGCAGCAGGTCGGCCTCGCCAAGCGAATAGCCGGCGAGGAGTTGCGCCGCCTGCATCACCTGCTCCTGGTAGACGATGACGCCGAAGGTCTCGCGCAGAACCGGCTCGAGCTTGGGATGGATGTAGTCGGGCTCTTCCATGCGGTGCTTGCGCGCGCAATAGGTCGGGATGTTGGCCATCGGACCCGGCCGGTAGAGCGCGACCAGCGCGATGATGTCCTCGAAGCGGTCCGGTCGCATGTCGAGCAGGGCGCGGCGCATGCCCTGGCTTTCCAGTTGGAATATGCCCACCGCCTCGGCACGCGCGAGCATGGCGTAGGTTTTCTCGTCGTCGAGCGGGATGGCGGCGAGATCGATCTCGACGCCGCGCTTGCGCAACAGCGCCACCGCGGTCTGCAGCACGGTCAAGGTCTTGAGGCCGAGGAAGTCGAACTTCACCAGGCCGGCCTGCTCGACCCATTTCATGTTGAACTGGGTCACCGGCAAAATGGATTTCGGATCGCGGTAGAGCGGCACCATCTCGGTCAGCGGCCGCTCGCCGATGACGATGCCGGCGGCGTGGGTCGAGGCGTGGCGGTGCAAGCCCTCGAGCTTTTGCGCGACGTCGAAGGCGCGCGCGACCACCGGATCGCTGTCGCGCGCCGCCTGCAGGCGCGGCTCGTCGTCGATCGCGCGGCCGAGCGTGACCGGATTGAGCGGGTTCTGCGGCACGAGCTTGCAGAACTTGTCGACCTGGCCGTACGGCATCTGCAGCACCCGCCCGACGTCGCGCAGCACGCCGCGCGCCTGCAAGGTGCCGAAGGTGATGATCTGCGCCACCCGCTCGCGGCCATAGCGCTCTTGCACGTAGCCGATGACCTCGTCGCGCCGGTCCTGGCAGAAATCGATGTCGAAATCGGGCATCGACACCCGCTCCGGATTGAGGAAGCGCTCGAACAGCAGTCCGAAGCGAATGGGATCGAGATCGGTGATGGTCAGCGCATAAGAGACGAGCGAGCCCGCGCCCGAGCCGCGCCCCGGCCCGACCGGAATGCCGTGCGCTTTCGCCCACTGAATGAAGTCGGAGACAATGAGGAAGTAGCCGGGATATTTCATGCCTTCGATCACGTTGAGCTCGAAGGCGAGCCGGTCGCGATAGTGCTCGACGGTGTGGCCGGGCGCGACGCCATGGGTCTCGATGCGCTGCTCGAGCCCGCTCTCGGCGCGCCGGCGCAGCTCCGCCGCCTCGTCGACCGCGGCGCCCTCCTCTCCGACCGAGAATCGCGGCAGGATCGGCGGCTGCACCCGCGGCCGAAAGGCGCAACGCTGCGCGATCTCGACCGTGGAAGCGACCGCCTCGGGCAGGTCGGCAAACAGCACCGTCATTTCCGCGCGCGTCTTGAAGCGGTGCTCCGGGGTGAGCTGGCGCCGGTCGGTCTCGGCCAACAGCCGCCCCTCGGCGATGCAGATGAGCGCGTCGTGCGCCTCGTAGTCTTCCCGCTGCGCAAAGAATGGCTCGTTGGTGGCAACGAGCGGGATGCCGTGGTCGTAAGCGAGCGCGATCAGCGCCGGCTCGGCCGTGCGTTCAGCGCTGGTGCCGTGGCGCTGCAGCTCGATGTAGAAGCGGTCGCCGAACAGGCGCGCCAGTGCCTCGCAACGCCCGCGCGCCAAATCGCCCTGCCCGGCTACGATGGCCGCATCGAGCGGACCGCCGGGGCCGCCGCTCAATGCGATCAAGCTGTCGGTCTCGTCCGCGAGCCAGGCGAGCTTGAGGTGCGGCTGCTCCTGCGGCGCGGTTTCGAGAAAGGCGCGCGAATTGAGCCGCATCAAGCTGCGGTAGCCGTTTTCGCGCGCGGCCAGGAGGACGACGCGCGGGCGCTCCATCGGCGGACCATTTCCGCCGCGCGGCCCCACCTCCTGATCGCCAAAGTCGATCGCGAGCGAGCAGCCGATGATCGGCTGGATGCCCACCCCCGCCATCTTATCGGAGAACTCGAGCGCCCCGAACATGTTGTCGGTGTCGGTGAGCGCGAGCGCGGGCTGATGGTCGGCTTTGGCCAGCTCGGCCAGGCGCGCGATCCGCAGCGCGCCTTCCAGCAAAGAGTAAGACGAGTGCACATGCAGATGCACGAAACCGGGCATTCGACCCTCGCGATTCTTGCTGCCCGGCAACTGTGCGGACGCCCGCCTGCGCTGTCCATCGCGCCCCCGGCGGCTTGCGAGCGGGCGACGCCGCTTTTCCCCAGCCTTCTCAGTCGCGGACGCCTCTCACCGTCAGCGCGGGTGCGTCCCTGGGGTGCTGGCTCGCTCTTGAGTTTGCCGGGAAGATCTTGGCAGCGCCGAGGCTTACGGCCGCCAACTACAGTGTTGCGATAACTTGTGCCCAGATCGCAATCATGCCCACGAACAGGGCCAAGGAGGTCAGCGTAGCGGCTTCTTCGACGACGGCGCGAACCATGACTCACTCCCCAACAATAGAACAGGAAGTGAACATAGTTCATGGTACGTTCCGGAGTCAAGACCATATCGAAGGGCCGCCGTGTCGAGGCACCGTAGAGCGACCTCGCCATCGATGCCTGCCGCAGGTGATAGAGGATGAGGATCCATGCCGGAGGAAACCATGTATCCATCCCTGCTATACCGAACCCTCGCCGCGGCCGTGGCGCTGCTGAGCGCATCCTTCGCCGCGGCGGCGCAGGATGCGCTCAAGATCACCATCGGGCAGCGCGGCGGATGGGAGCAGTGCGTCTCCGAGCTCGGCCAGAACGTCGGCATCTTCAAGAAGCACGGCTTGGCGCTCGACGTGCTCTACACCCAGGGAAGCGGCGAGACGATCCAGAGC
>JBKPUA010000463.1:0-4158 GCA_046735815.1 Pseudomonadota bacterium | reverse complement strand
TCGATGTCGTGGTCGAGATCAGCCTCGGCCAGCATGCGGTTGCTCAACCAAAGCGTCATGCAGTCGACCAAGAGACAGGCATCGGCCGGAGCATTATCGAGCGCGCCGGCGAGATCGTGCGGCGCCTCGATTGTCTGCCAGTTGGCGCTGCGCCGCGCGCGATGCGCGGCGATGCGCTCGGCCATTTCTTCGTCGCCGGCCTGCCCGGTTGCCACGTAGATCCAAGGCGGCGCCTGCGCCGTGATCAAGCTCTCCGCGTATCGGCTTTTACCCGATCGCGCGCCGCCGAGGACGAGCGTGAGCCGCACGTCGCCGGCTCCGGCGGTCGCCATCTACGGCATCAGGCGCCCGGAACGACCTGCAAGACCAGCGTGGTGAGGCCGACGCCGACGATCGCAGCGCCAACGAGCCGCGGCGCCAGTCCGGAGACTCCTGCGCCCATGTGGCGGGCAACGAGGGCGATGCCGACGGCGAGCACGCTCTGGCTCACCACGAGTCCCACGAGATAGGCCCAAAGCGGTGAGGCTTCCGCGCCGTAGATCGATTCGCCGAAGGCATAGCCGTGGAACAATCCGGCGAGCGCGAACAACGCGCCCCATGCGACCACCGGCAGCGCCCGCCCAGCCGCGATCAACAAGCCGGCGAGCAGCACCGAGATGCCAACGATGACCTCCGGCGCCGGCAGGCCGATGCCACCGACGTGCACCACCACGCCCACCGCCATGGCGGCGACGAACAGTGCCGGCAGCGCCAGGTTGAGCCCAGCCATACCGACCACAAGGCCCAGCGCCACCAGGAAGGCGAGATGGTCAGGTCCGATCACCGGATGGCCGAGACCGGACAATAGACCCTCGAGGAAGGTGGAGGGCGTCCTGCCGCCCATCACGTGGTGTGCGAACGCGGGCGCGGCCGCGAGACAGAACACAGCCGCCAGCAGGCCGGTGCGGCGAAGCGAACGAAGATTCATGTGATCCTCATGGGAACCGAGTGCCCAGACTATAGCCGGCGCGGGATGCGTCGCAAGTTGACAGTCCCTATTGCCGTTGACAAAGGGCGGACGGCCACCGTTAAGTGCGGGCATCGACGGTCTCTCACGAGAGAGCGAACAGGGAATGTGGTGAGGAACCGGGGTTCCAAGGCCACAGCTGCCCCCGCAACTGTAAGCGGCGAGTCCGTGCCACTGAGCCACTGGAAATATCCGGGAAGGCGGTGACGGGCGGCGACCCGCGAGCCAGGAGACCTGCCGTTGATGCGGTCGCGCGCCGGGCGGGGTGCCTCGGCGCGGGTCGGCTGGCGTCGAGCACCCGAGTCGCAACAAACGTTTTGCGGAGCGCCACGGGTGGCCGCTGCCGATCCAACACGCATGACCGACACCGCTGCGGCAACGGACGCCGCCACGGTCTACGTCTGCATCACCTGCCAACGCGCCGGCGTGCCGGAGAGCGAGCCGCGTCCGGGCGAGCTGCTCGCTGAGGCAACGGTGAGAGCGGCGGAAGGCACCGGCGTCATCGTGCGGCGCGTGCGCTGCCTGGCGAATTGCAGCCGCGGCCCGAGCGCCGCCCTGCGCTGCAACGGCTCCTGGACCTACGTCTTCGGCGGGCTCGGCATCGACTGCGCGACGGCGCTGATCGACGGCGCGCGCCTGCTCGCCGCCGCGACCGACGGCATCCTGCCGTGGCGCGGGCGACCGGAACCGCTCAAGCGTGGACTGATCGCCCGCGTTCCCCCGCTTGACTTCGAAGAGGATCGCGTATGAACACCTCGCTAGCACGCGTGCCCTGCACCATCGTCACCGGCTTTCTCGGCGCCGGCAAGACCACGCTCATTCGCCACGTGCTGGCGCATGCCAATGGCCGCCGCCTCGCGGTCATCGTCAACGAGTTCGGCGACGTCGGCATTGACGGCGAGATCCTCAAAGGCTGCGGCGACGCCGCCTGCCCCGAGGACAATATCGTGGAGCTCGCCAATGGCTGCCTCTGCTGCACCGTGGCGGACGAGTTCGTGCCGGCGCTCGACACCATTCTCTCGCGCAGCCCCAAGGTCGAGCACATCGTGATCGAGACCTCGGGCCTCGCCTTGCCGAAGCCGCTCGTGCAGGCGTTCCTCTGGCCGGCAATCAAGAGCCGCGTCACCGTCGACGGCGTGGTCGCGGTGGTCGACGGCGCCGCGCTCGCCGATGGCCGCGTGGCCGCCGATCTCGAGGCGCTGGCGCGCCAGCGCGCCGCCGACAGCGCGCTCGAGCACGATGATCCGATCGAGGAGGTGTTCGAGGATCAGATCGCCTGCGCCGATCTCGTCGTGCTCAACAAGCGCGATCTACTCGATCCTACAGCGACCGAGAAGGCGCTTGCGACGATTGCGGGCGCGCTACCGCGCGCGGTGAAGGTCGTCACCGTCTCCGACGGCAAAGTCGATCCCGCCGCACTGCTAGGGCTCGGCATCGGCACCGAGGAGGACATCGCCAATCGTCGCACCCGTCACGACGACGAGCCCGAGCACGACCACGACGACTTCGACAGCTTCGTCCTGCCGCTGCCGGAGATTGCCGACCCGGCTGCGCTGGTCGCACGCGTTGCCGCGGCTGCGGAGAATTTCGACGTCCTGCGGGTGAAGGGCTTCGCGGCGGTCGCAACGAAACCCATGCGTCTGCTTCTGCAGGCGGTGGGCGCACGGGTGACGCACCAATACGACCGGCCATGGAACACAGCCGAGGCGCGCGAAGGCCGCCTCGTCATCATCGGCTTGAAAGGGTTGGACCGCGCCGCGGTGGCGCGCACGCTGCTCGGGTGAGCGATGCATCTGCTCGCGACCAGCTCCACCACGCTCGACGAGATCGTCGAGCCGGTCGATCTCGGCCAGACGCCGGGCGATGTGGTGGTGTTGTCCTTCGCCGACACCGATCTCGCCGGCCTCGCCGCCGCCTGGGCGATCGAGCGCGATGCGCTTCCGAGCCTGCGACTCGCGTCGCTGCGCGATTTGCGCCACCCCATGTCGGTCGACCTCTGGATCGACCGCGTGGCCGTGCATGCCAAGGTGATCCTGGTTCGGCTGCTCGGCGGCCTCGAGTGGTGGCGGTACGGCATTGACCGGCTGTCATCGATCGCGCGCGAGCGCGGAATCGCGCTCGCCGTGCTTCCCGGCGAGGATCGCGACGACTTGCGGCTCGCCAGCGCTTCGACGCTGCCGCAACCCGAGCTCGACACGCTGCTGCGGTTCTTCCGCGAGGGCGGAGGCGAGAACATGCGGGCCTTGCTGCGTCGACTCGCCTGCCATGCCGGTGTGGCGCTGGACGCAGCCGAGCCGCAGCCGGTGCCGCGCCTGGCCGGCTACCTGCCCGGAAAGGGCGCGGTCGGTCTCGACGCGCTGGCGGCATCGCTCGCGCCAGGGCGCCCGGTGGTCCCGATCGTGTTCTATCGCTCCATGCTGCTCGCAGCCGACACGGCGCCAATCGATGCGCTGTATGATGCGCTCTTGGCGCGCGGCGTGGCGCCGGCGCCGCTCGTGGTGACGAGTCTCAAGGACGTGGACGCGGCCGAATTCGTGCGCGCGGCCCTGGCGCGGCTTCGTCCCGCCGTCGTCATCACCACGACGGCATTTGCCGCTGGCGGTGATCCCGGCGCGCCTACGCCGCTCGATGATGCCGGCGTGCCGGTGCTGCAGGTGGTGATCGCGACCACCAAACGCGCAGCGTGGCGCGACAGCGGACGTGGGCTCGGCGTGGCCGACCTCGCCATGCACGTGGTGCTGCCGGAACTCGATGGCCGCGTGCTCGCTGGAACTATCGCCTTCAAGGACGCGCTGCCGGCACAAAACGGTCTCGCCTTCATCGCGCTGGCAAATCGGCCCGAGCCCGACCGCATTGCCATGGTTGCCGACCGCGTCGCCGCACTCGTGCGGCTGCAGGCGAGGCCGCGGCGCGAGCGGCGGATCGCGTTGCTGATGCCGGATTACCCGGGCGCGCCCGGACGAACGGGCTACGCCGTAGGGCTCGACGTGCCAGCAAGTGTGGTCGCTGCGTTCGACGACCTCGCCGCCGCAGGCTATTCCATCAGCGACGCGCCGCGCACGCCGCAGGCGCTGCTCGCGGCGCTGGCGACCTCGTCTCCCGATGCAGCGCTGTCGCTCGATGCCTATGCGCGCCTTCTGGCCGATCTGCCG
>JBKPUA010000462.1:0-6677 GCA_046735815.1 Pseudomonadota bacterium | reverse complement strand
ACCGAATGGGCGCTCACGAGCATCTCGCAGCTCCAGTTCTGGCGTCACGTGCCTCCCGAGGTGTTGGGAGACAGCGATGTGCACGCCATCCTCTCGGTCGATATTTCCGACTGGACGGCCCCAGGCTTGAACGGACGACCGGCCATGCAGTGCTCGCGCGAAGAGGTGGTGCGCGAGACATGGCAGCAGCTCAAGCGCTCGCTCAATGACGCCGGGGACGAGGTGCTGCGCGACGAGGATTTGCATTCGTGGTTCCTCGACCCCGACGTCGAGCCCGATCCCGCGCGCCCGGGCTGGCTACGCAATTCCGAGCCGCTGCTGGTGAACCAGGTCGACACCTGGGCGTTGCGTCCGGACGCGACCACCGCCATTCCGAACCTGTTTCTGGCGTCCGACTACGTGCGCACCTTTACCGACCTCGCCACCATGGAAGGGGCCAACGAGGCAGCCCGGCGCGCAGTCAATGGCCTGCTCGACGCCGTGGGCTTCGGGGGCAGCCGCTGCGAGCTGTGGCCGTTGCACGAGCCCGAAATCCTCGCGCCATGGCGGCTGTACGATGCGGCGCGCTTCCAGGCCGGCCTGCCCTGGGACCGCTCGCTCGTGCAGGTGGCGGCGCAGGCGCTACGTGGCGCGTCGCCGCTGCTCGAGCAGGTGCGCCCCCTGCTCGAACAGGTAGCGCCGTTCGGCCATGCCATCGCCGACACCCTCGACCCGCCCCGCGCCGCCACGCGGGATGCCAGCGTCCTCGATATCGTCGACCCGACGGCAATCGGGCGCCGCGTGGTCGATGTGCCCACCCTGCAGGATGTGCTGATCGAGGCCGCCGACACCGTGCCGGGCGCCGGCGAGATCGTAGGCCCGGCGGGCTTCCTCGACCGCCTGATTTGGTATCGCGAAATGCTTGCCGATACGCTCACGGAGGGCGTCCCGACCTGGGAACCGCAGCGCCACCTCTACGGGCTCGTGAAGGACTTCATCGACCGGTCGGGCAAGGGTCTTCGCCCTGCCCTGTGCATCGCCACTGCAAGGGCGCTGGGCGGCCGTGGGGAGGATGCGTTTCCCGCCGCCGCCGGCCTGGAAATGCTGCACAATGCATTTCTCGTGCACGACGACATCGAGGACGGCAGCGACACGCGGCGCGGCGTCGCCACCATGCATCGCCGCGCCGGCATTCCGATTGCGCTCAATACCGGCGACTCCATGAATGCACTCGCCATGCGGCTTTTCCGCAAGACCGGCGAGCGGCTCGGACCGGTGGTGGCGATGCGCATCTTCGATGAAGTCGACCACATGGTCGTCGAGACCCTGGAAGGGCAGGCCATGGAGCTCGGCTGGGTGCGCGACAACGACCTTACGGTCGGGGCGGACGACTACTTCCGGCTCGTGCTGAAGAAGACCGCCTGGTACAGCTTCATTCATCCGCTGCGAATCGGCGCGCTCGTGGCCAATGGCGACGATCGGAACCTCGACCGCTTCAATCGCTTCGGCTACCTGCTCGGGCTGGCATTCCAGATCACCGACGACGTGCTGAACCTCGAGGGGAGCCTCGCGCGATACGGGAAAGAGATCGGCGGTGATCTCTGGGAGGGAAAACGCACCCTTCTGCTCACGCATACGCTCGCTCACGCCAGCAGCGCGGACCGCGCGTGGATCAGCGGCTTTATGGCGCGGCCGCGCGAACGCCGCTTGCTGCGTGAGGTGCTGCGGCTGCATGATATGATTGCGCGCAGCGGCGGCATCGAGTGGGCGCGGCAGACGGCGGCCGCATTTGCAGAAGCCGCGGCGCGCGAGTTCGACAGCGCGGCATTCGTGGACGTGCCTGCAAATCCCGACCTCGAATGGCTGCGTGCTTGCGTGGACTACCTGGTACGCAGGGACGTGTAATGTGGGGCGCGCCACCGACGATCCAGGCATCGGCTGACCGGGTTCAATTGCCGGTAGAGAGACGCTGCAATGCCGTCGGTTAAGGAGTGGCTCGCTTCGCTCGGCCTGTCCGAGTATGCGGACCGCTTTGCCGAACACCGCATCGCCGATTTTTCGGTCCTTCGGGATATCACCGACCAGGATCTCAAGGAGCTCGGCGTCGTACTCGGAGATCGCCGCAGGATGCTGCGCGCGATCGCCGAGCTTGCCGAGACAATGTCGGACGCGCCCCCGCTCGCGGCTGCGCTCGAGGCGAAGCCGCGGGAAGAAGGCGAGCGGCGCCACGTCACCGTCATGTTCGCGGACCTGGTCGGCTCGACGTCGCTCTCGGTGCGCATGGACCCCGAGGACCTGCGCGAGGTCATCTCGGCCTATCAGAAATGCGTCACCGAGATCGTGCACCGCTTCCGCGGCTACGTCGCACGATATGTGGGGGATGGCGTCCTCGTATACTTCGGCTATCCGCAAGCCTACGAGGACGACGCGGAGCAGGCGGTACGGGCCGGGCTCGAGCTCGTCGCGGCGGTGGCCGGGTTGCGCGCGCCCGCTCCCCTGCAAATCCGGATCGGCATAGCAACCGGTCTGGTGGTGGTCGGCCATGTGATCCCATCGGGCGAGTCGAAGGAGCGCGGCATGGTCGGCGAGACGCCGAACCTTGCGGCGCGTCTGCAGGGCGTCGCCGAGCCGAACATGGTCGTCATTGCCGAAAGCACGCGAAGACTCCTGGGCAATCTCTTCCAGCTCGAGGACCTTGGAACGAGGGACCTCAAGGGCATTGCCGGGCCGGTGCGGGCTTGGGCAGCGGTGCAGGCGAATCCGGTGGCAAGCCGTTTCGAGGCGCTGCACGCGACCGGCATGACCGCCCTCGTCGGACGCGAAGAAGAGTCCGAATTGCTGCTTCGGCGCTGGTCCAAGGCAACGACCGGCAAAGGCCAGGTGTTGCTGCTGTCAGGCGAGCCCGGCATCGGGAAATCACGGCTCACGGCCGCCATCATGGAGCTTCTCGCAGGCGAGCCGCACAGGCGCGTGCGCTATTTCTGCTCCCCGCAGCACACCAACAGCGCGCTGCATCCAATCATCGGCCAGATCGAACATGCCGCCGGCCTCACGCGCGACGACTCGCTGGGAGCGAAGCTCGACAAGCTCGATGCGCTCCTTCAGCAGTCCGCGACATCCTCGCAGGACACCGCGCTCCTTGCCGAGATGCTGTCGCTGCCGAACGATGGACGCTATCCCGTGCTCGAGCTCGAGCCGCAGCAGCGCCGGCAACGAACGCTGGACGCGCTCGTCCGGCAAATGGAAGCCGTGTCCGGCTCGGTGCCGCTGCTGATCGTCTTCGAAGATGCGCATTGGGCCGACCCCACGAGCCTGGAACTGCTCGGTCGGGCGGTGGGCAGGGCTGCGAAACTTCGCGTGCTGATGATCTTGACCTTCCGTCCGGAATTCGAGCCGCCCTGGATTGAACAGGCGCACGTGACCGCGCTTGCCCTCAATCGGCTGGCGCCCCGCGAAGTCGGCGCCATGGTCGATCACATCGTCGGCAATAAGCCGCTGCCGGAGAACATCCGCCAGGACATCATCGAACGCACCGACGGCATCCCCCTGTTCGTGGAGGAGATGACGAAGGCGGTGTTGGAGGCAGAAAGCGAAGGCGCGGCCAGCCACACCGCCGCCTCGGTTCCCTCTCCGGCGCTGGCGGTCCCCGCAAGCCTGCACGCATCATTGATGGCACGGCTCGATCGGCTCGGCCCCGCCAAGGAGCTGGCGCAAATCGGCGCAGCGATTGGACGCCAATTCTCCCATGCCCTGGTGGCTGCCGTGGCATGCATGCCGGAGACGAAGCTGCGCGCCGACCTCGACAGTATCATTCGGGCCGGTCTGCTGTTTCGCCAGGGTGTGCCGCCGGACGCCACCTACCTGTTCAAGCATGCCCTGGTGCAAGACGCGGCCTATGGCCTGCTGCTGCGCGAGCCGCGACGCGAACTGCATGCTCGCATCGCCGATACGCTCGAAAGCGAGTTTCCCGAGGTCGCCGAGAACAGACCCGAGCTGTTGGCGCGTCACTGCACCGAGGCGGGACAGATCGAGAAAGCCGCAGCGCTGTGGGGCAAGGCGGGACAGCGGTCGACGCAGCGCTCGGCGCTGGTCGAAGCCACGGAGCAACTCAGGCGCGCGCTCGACCTGATCGCGACCTTGCCCGGCACGGCACCCCTACGTCGCGAAGAGATCAAGCTTCAGGTGGCGCTCATACATCCGCTCCTCCATGTCAGTGGCTACGCGGCGCCGGAAACCAGAGCTGCCGTCGAGCGGGCGCGCCTGCTGATCGAGCAAGCTGAAGCGCTCGGAGAGCCGCCCGAGGATCCATTGTTGTTGTTCTCGGTTCTTTACGGCTTGTGGGTCGCGAATCTCGTCGCGTTCAACGGCGACGTGATGCGCGAGCTTGCCGTCCAGTTCCTGGCCCTTGCGGAGAAGCAGAGCGCGACGGCACCGCTCATGCTCGGGCGACGCATCATGGGCTTGTCCCTGCTGCATACCGGGGATATCGCCGACGGGCGCGCGCACATCGAGCGCGCGATTGCGCTCTACGATCCTGCCGAGCATCGGCCTCTGGCGACGCGCTTTGGGCAAGACGTCGGCGCGGCAAGCTTGTCGTGGAAGTCGCTGGCTCATTGGTTGCTCGGCTATCCCGACGTCGCCCTCGCCGAAGCCGACAACGCCCTCAGAGTTGGGCGCGAGATCGGCCACTCCGCGACGTTGATGTACGTGCTGAATTTCAGCATTTGGACGCATATCCATTGCGGAAACCTTGCGACTGCAAACGCGCTTATCGATGAATTCAACGCTTTGAAGAATCAAACGGGATCGTTGTTCTGGGCGGCGTGGGGCACGATGCAACGAGGTTGCATATTGGCTCTGACCGGCAAGGCCTCGGACGCCGCGCAAGCGATCAGCTCCGGCGTCACTGCAATGCGACAGACTGGAACCACGATGTGGATGCCGGTGTGGCTGTCGTTTCTGACGCGAGCCAAAGCGGAGATCGGTCAATTCGATGACGCCAGGCGCTGCATCGGCGAAGTCATGGCCGCGGTGGAAACAACGAAGGAGAGGTGGTACGACGCCGAGGTCAATCGGATCGTGGGAGAAGTCGTTTTGATTTCGCCGCAACCCGATGTGGCAAAAGCAGAAGCGCATTTCGCTCATGCGCTTGCGGTCGCGCGAAAGCAGCAGGCGAAGTCCTGGGAGCTCCGGGCGGCGATGAGCATGGCGCGGCTCTGGTGCAAGCAAGGCAAGCGGGAGCAGGCCCGAGACCTGCTCGCTCCGGTCCATGGCTGGTTCACCCAAGGCTTCGACACTCACGACCTGAAGCAGAGCAAGCGATTGCTCAACGAGCTGGCGCCGTAAGGAGACTCGTGCGAGGGGGGTGGCTATGGATCGAAGCGCATTCCTGAAGGCCATAGACGCAGCCGGTAGCGGCCGAGCGCGCGACGCGCGCGGCGCGGCGCAGCACGCGGTGCCTTCTCCGCAGAGCAAGCTCGGGGTCGATCCCGACGATGTCGTGGCGCGCGCGCTCGCAATCCTCGCGCAAGACAATCCGGTGAGCGTTGCGACCGGAATCCGTCAGGTGACCGATGTTGCGAGCAAAGTCGCGAACCAACCCGTCGATCTGAAACCCACCAATGTCGATGTGAAACCCACCAATGTCGCAAGCGAACCTGAAATCCAATCACCCGAGTTGATGCTGCAGCGGCGGATCCTCAGCGATGGAACGGAATGTTCGTTGCCGATCCGCTACTTCGACGTTCAATGCCTCGTCGCCGCCTTCCTGACCGAGCCCGACCGAGCAGCCCAGCTTCTTCAAGGCACCGGCCTGCAAGCCGTCGCGCAGGCGGATGGAAAAGCGGTGCTGGTGCTCTACTTCATCGAGTACCGCAAGACGGATATCGGTCCCTACAATGAGGTGGGCCTCACCGTCCTGGCGCGGGCGCCGGGCGACCCGATTCCGGCGAGCTACGTGGTGAACCTTCCCGTAACCACTGCATCGGCATGCCGCATCGGGCGGGAGATCTGGGGCTATAACAAGTTCGTTGCCGCCATCGACGTCAATAGCGACGGCAACAGCTTCTCGACGATCTTGCGCGATGCCGAGAACGAAATGATCTGCACGATGGAGGGCGAACGGGGCGCTTCCGTGCCGGCGCCGCCGAGCGACATCCTCACCTTCACCCTGCTCGACGGCAGACTGATGAAAACCGACATCCAAGTGCTGACGCCGTTCCTGGCCAGCAGCGGCGCGGGGTTCGTGTTCAAGGTTGGGCCATCCAAGCATCCCATGGCCGGCAACTTGCGAACCGTGGCGCTTGATGGAGCGCGCCCGGTGGTGGTGCAGTACGCCAATCCGCTCCAGGTTCTGTTGTTTCCCGGCCGGCCGGTCTGAGCCCAGAAGCAGGTCCCGTTCAGGAATCCGAGGCTGTTCGCCCGCAAGATTGGCGGCCGAAATTGACGGGCTGCAATGTTTGCCGGGCGGTCACCCCAATGAACGCGACCGGGCCTATGGCAACGGCGTCGAAGACCCTTCCCAGGGCGAGGCCGACGGCTTCCTGCCTTGGAGGGGATGGTGCGGTCGAGAGGACTCGAACCTCCACGGGTTGCCCCGCTAGCACCTCAAGCTAGTGCGTCTACCAATTCCGCCACGACCGCAGAGGAGAGGAACGCGGGCGCTGCGGCCTCGCGCTGGACGACGGCGCTCGATGTAA
>JBKPUA010000461.1:0-2941 GCA_046735815.1 Pseudomonadota bacterium | reverse complement strand
ATCGACGAGGCGCGTTTTGTGCGCGCCTTCGCCGCCGAGATTGCCGCCACCGCCGCGCGCGTGCCGGGGCGAACCGTGTCGACCATCTTCTTCGGCGGCGGCACACCCTCGCTGATGCAACCCGCGACTGTCGTTGCGATCCTCGATGCCATCGCTCGACATTGGACGATCGCGCCGGACGTCGAGGTCACGCTCGAAGCCAATCCCACCAGCGTCGAGGCCGCGCGCTTTCGCGGCTATCGCGCAGCCGGCGTCAACCGAGTGTCGCTCGGCGTGCAAGCATTGGACGACGTGGCGCTTAAAGAGCTCGGCCGGATGCATTCGACCGCCGAAGCGCTCGCTGCGGTCGCGCTCGCGCGCACGATCTTCGCGCGCTATTCCTTCGATCTCATCTACGTGCGTCCGGGCCAGACGCCGCAGGCCTGGGCGGCGGAGCTCGAACGCGCCATTGCAGAAGCCGGCGAGCATCTCTCGCTCTATCAGCTCACCATCGAGCAGGACACGCCGTTCGCCTCGCTGCACGCAGCAGGCAAGCTTGTAGTGCCCGACGACGACACCGCGCGCGCGCTTTACGACACGACGCAGGCGGTGTGCGCGCGCGCCGGCCTTCCCGCCTACGAGATTTCCAACCACGCACGGCCCGGCGCCGAGTGCCGGCACAATCTCGTGTACTGGCGCGGCCACGAATATGCCGGCATCGGCCCCGGCGCGCACGGCCGGCTCGATATCAACGGCGAGCGCCGCGCCACCGCGACCGAGAAGCGGCCGGAGAGTTGGCTCATGCGGGTGGAAGCGCGCGGCCACGGCGTCATCACCGACGAGGCGCTCACGCGCGAGCAGATGGCGGACGAGTTCCTGCTCATGGGCCTGCGCCTCGCCGAGGGCATCGATCCCACGCGCTACGCACGCCTTGCGGGCAAACCGCTCGACGCCGGCCGCATCGCCCGCCTGCGCGAGCAGGGCGCGGTGGAGACGACGGCAAGCGGACGGCTGCGGGTGACGCTCGCCGGCTTCCCGGTGCTCGACGCGGTGGTCGCCGACCTCGCGGCGTAAGGTCGCTCACGTCCCCGAGCCGCTGAAATCCTTGGGCGGCGGGCTGATGATCTGGCCGCCGGTCGGCGACACCCGCAGCACCGCCAGCCCACGCTGGTTGGTGCCGTCGGGGCGGAAGCGGAACAGCCCGTCGATGCCGGTGAAGCCGGAGCCGTTGGTGAGCACCTCCTCCGAGAAGCGCTGCTTGCCCTGGGTCTTGGCCAGCGCCGCTACCAGCGCGACGGCGTCATAGGCGAGCGAGGCGGTGCGCACCGGATCGCGGCCGTAGCGGCTGCGGTAGCGACCGGAGAAATTGCGAAAGCCCGTCGAATCCGGCCCGGCATACCAGGCGCCGTCGAGCTGCGGATTGGAGAAGATCTGCGCGTCCTCCCACAATCCGGTGCCGAGCAGTTGCACCCGCTTGGTGTCGACCCCGTTGGCGATCAGCACCTGCACCAGGTTGGGCACCACATCGGCGCCGTCGGGAATGAAGATGGCGTCGGCGCCGCGCGCCGCCTGCGCGACGGTGCGCACCGGACCCTGCATCTGGGCGCGGTCGGCTGGATAGCGCTCGAGCGCGACTACCCGGCCGCCGCGCTTGGCCACCGCCTGCTTGAACGCCGCCTCCGCCACGCTGCCATAGGCGTTGTCCGGAACGAGCGCGGCGAACGAGCGCCGGCCTTGGGCGGCGGCGTAGCCGACGATGCGCTCGACGTCGGACTCCGGCAGGAAGCTCAGGAGATAGACGCCGCGCGCCGCCACATTGGTGTCGGTCGAGAACGCAATCACCGGAATGCCGCGCGAACGCGCGATCCGGCCAACCGGACCGACGGTGAGGGCGAACAGCGGCCCGAGCACGATCTCGGCGCCTTCCTCGAGCGCCTGTTGCGTCGCCTGCTGCGCGCCGGGGGCGTTGCCGCCGTCGTCCTTCACCAACAGCTGGATGTCTGGATTGTTGAATTCGGCGAGCGCCATCTCGGCGGCGTTGCGCATGGATTGCGCCGCCACCGCCGCGTTGCCGGTGGCAGACAGCGGCAGGATGAGCGCGGCCTTGACCTTGCCTTCGCCGATGTTGCTGGAAGGCTGCGCCGGCGCATTCGGTGCCGGGCCGGAGCCGAGATCGCCCATTCCCGAGCAGCCGGCGAGCAGAACGATCGATGCCAGGGCGGCCAACCACGGGAACGCACGCGCAGGCCGGGAGCGAAGGGCCTGCAGGACTGCCAACATCAGGGCCGATCTCCGCGACGATGCCGGATCATGTCGCCGCCGCGCCATGGCTGCAATCGCATTTTGGCCGCGGGTCGTTAACCAAATGAAAAGCATGACGATTTTTTCCGCCGCCGATGACGGGCCGAAGCCGCGCCGCTAAAGTGGGTCGCATGCGAGCGAGCCGACCCACAGCCGCCGACCGCCACGCCCCGCGCGACGAGCCCGCGCGGCGCTACCTGCTGCACGGACAGTCGATCGTGGCGCCGCCGCTCCCGGCTGGACTCCATCTGGTCGCCACCCCAATCGGCAATCTGCGCGACATCACCGTGCGGGCGCTGGAAGTCTTGGCCGCCGCTGATCTCATCGCCTGCGAGGACACCCGCGTCACCCGCAAGCTCCTCGAGCATTACGGCATCGCCACGACCCTCACCCCCTATCACGACCACAATGCCGCGGAGGCGCGTCCGAAGCTGCTTGCCCGCCTGGGAGACGGCGCCGCCATCGCGCTCGTCAGCGACGCCGGCACGCCGCTCGTCTCCGATCCCGGCTACAAGCTCGTGCGTGCCGCGCGCGACGCGGGCATCCCAGTGACAGCGCTGCCGGGAGCCTCGGCCGCACTGGCGGCATTGACGGTAAGCGGACTTCCCACCGACCGGTTCTTCTTCGAGGGATTCCTGCCGAGCAAGGAAGGCCAGCGGCG
>JBKPUA010000460.1:0-9022 GCA_046735815.1 Pseudomonadota bacterium | reverse complement strand
GGCGTGTTCGCGATGGCGGCCGCGGTGTGCGAAGAGATCGAATCCGGACCGGATGCCTGGCGCGCGCTCGACGTTGCCATTGTCCCCGGTGTCACCGCCATGCTCGCGGTCGCCGCGCGGATCGGCGCCCCGCTCGGCCACGACTTTTGTGCGCTCTCGCTGTCGGATAATCGCAAGCCATGGGAGCTGATCGAGCGCCGCCTCGACGCCGCCGCGAGCGCAGGCTTCGCGCTCGCGCTCTACAACCCCATCTCGCAGGCGCGTCCCTGGCAGCTCGCCACCGCCTTGGAGCGGCTGCGCCGGCATTTGCCGCCATCGACACCCGTGGTATTCGGCCGCGCGGTTGGCCGCCCCGACGAGCGCGTCACGGTGACGACGCTCGCGGCCGCCGATCCGGCCGCCGCCGACATGGCCACCCTCGTCATCGTAGGCTCGCCCGAGACGCGCGTGATCGCACGTCCGGGACGGCTGCCGCTCGTCTACACGCCGCGATCGGCGCCAGGCGCACGAACATGATCGAGCCACGCCAGCGCTTCCTCGATGGTCTCGACCGCCGTAACTGCGGGCAGCGGCGGCCGGGACGGCATGATCACCGGCAGGCCGAGACTGCGCGCAGCTGCGATCTTGCCGTAGGTGGCGGTGCCGCCACTATTCTTTGCTATCACCACCTCGATGGCGTGGACGCCAAGCAGCGCCCGCTCGGCGGCTTCCGCGAAAGGACCACGAGCGGTGACATAGGTTGCGTACGGAACAGCCAGCGGCGGATCGACGGGATCAACGCTACGCACGAGATAGTGGTGCTGCGGCGCAGCCGTGAAGGGGGCGAGTTCCTTGCGCCCGAGGGCGAGAAACACGCGACGCGGTGCTGCGCCGACGGCAGCGACCGCCGCCGGGATGTCCTCGACTTCGATCCAGCGATCGCCCGCAATTGGTATCCAGGGCGGCCGCCGCAGCGCCAGCAACGGCACGCCGGTGGATTGCGCGGCGCGCGCGGCATTGGCGGAGATGATCGCGGCGTAGGGATGGGTGGCATCGATAAGCGCATGGACGCGTTCGGCCGAGAGATAATCGGCAAGGCCATCGGCACCCCCGAAGCCGCCAACGCGCACGGGCACCGGCTGCACCGCGGGCGTGGCGGTGCGGCCCGCGAGCGAGAGCGTGACCGCAAGATCGGAACGACCGGCAAGGCCTTGTGCCAGGCCTCGGGCCTCCGCCGTGCCGCCGAGAATGAGAATACGCATGTCTCGTCCTGATCGGCTCACGCTGGAGACTGCCGCGGCGCGACGCTGGCTGTCCATCGTCGGCATCGGCGAGGACGGCGTCGAGGGACTGACGCCGGTCGCGCGCGGGCTCATCTCCGCGGCCAAAATCGTGTTCGGCGGCAAGCGTCATCTCACCCTGGCTGCACCGCTCATTCGCGGCGCGCCGCGCCCATGGCCCAGTCCGTTCGAGCGCGGGATCGATGAGGTGCTGACCCATCGCGGGCAAGACGTCTGCGTTGTCGCCTCGGGCGATCCGTTCCTTTACGGCGTGGGCTCGGTGCTGAGCCGTCACGTTGATCCGCAGGAGATGCTGGTCGTGCCGGCCCCGTCTGCCTTCAGCCTTGCAGCCGCGCGGCTCGGCTGGGCGCTGCCGGAGACCACGCTCCTGTCTCTGCACGGGCGCGAGCTCGATCTGGTGCGTCCGCATCTGCAACCGGGTGCGCATGTCTTGGCGCTGACCTCGGACGGGGACGGACCGGCGATGCTCGCGCGGCTGCTCGCCGAAACCGGCTTCGGCGCATCGCGGTTGACGGTGCTGGAGGCGCTGGGCGGGCCGCGCGAGCGCATCCGCACCAGCACCGCAAAGCATTTCGATCTGGGCACGGTCGATGACCTCAACACCGTCGCGGTGGAGGTGATGGCAGCATCCGATGCGCGCGTGATCGCGCGTGCGCCAGGGCTTCCTGATGAGTTGTTCGAGCACGACGGCCAGATCACGAAGCGCCAGATCCGCGCGGTGACGCTCTCCTCGCTTGCTCCGCGGCGCGGCGAGCTGTTGTGGGACATCGGCGCCGGCGCTGGCTCGGTTGCGATCGAATGGATGCTGGCCGATCCGTCGCTGCGCGCGATCGCAATCGAGGCGCGTGCCGACCGCGCGGCGCGCATCAGGCGCAACGCGGCCGCGCTCGGCGTACCAGGTCTCGAAGTCATCGAGGGCATCGCGCCGACGGCGCTCGACGGGCTCACGGCACCCGATGCCGTCTTCGTCGGCGGCGGCGCCAGCGACCCCGGGGTCTTCGACGCGGCCATCGCCGCGCTTGGCGCCGGCGGCCGTCTCGTGGTCAATGCGGTCACGCTCGGTACCGAAGCGCCGCTCCTGGCGCGTCATGCCTTGATGGGCGGCGAGTTGATCCGCATCGCGATCGAACGCGCCGGCGCGATCGGCGGCCGGAGCGGCTGGCGTCCGGCGCTGCCGGTCATGCAATGGGTGTGGGTCAAGCTATGATTGTCGCCGGCATCGGATGCCGCCGCGGAACGCCGGCTGCCGCAATTGCCGCCGTCATCGACGCCGCATTGGCGCGCGCCGGACTCGCCAAGGACGCGCTCGGTGCCATCGCAACAGCGGCGGCCAAAGGCGGAGAGGCGGGCATCGCGGCAGCCGCGTCGGCGCTCGGCGTGCCACTTATCCTCGTTCCGCCAACGGATCTAGAAGCCGCAGGCGAGCGCGCCATCACCCGCTCGGAGCGGATCGTCGCGATGATGGGCGTGCCGTCGGTGGCGGAGGCGGCGGCTCTCGCCGCTGGCGGCGCCACCGCGCGCCTGCTCGTGTCGCGGATCGCCGTCGGTCCCGCGACATGCGCGCTCGCCGGCCCGCGAGAGCCGCCATGACCGTGCATTTCATCGGGGCCGGCCCGGGCGCGGCGGATCTCATCACCGTGCGCGGGCGCGACCTTATTGCCCGCTGCCCGGTCTGCCTCTATGCGGGTTCGATCGTAGCCCCCGAGCTGCTCGCCTACTGTCCGGCCGCCGCCCGGCGGATCGACACCGCACCGCTGACCCTCGACCAGATCGAGGCGGAATTCGTCGCTGCCCATGACGCCGGCCTCGACGTGGCGCGGCTTCATTCCGGGGATCTCTCGTTCTACAGCGCCGTGGCGGAGCAAATCCGCCGACTCGAACGGCACAACATTCCCTACACGCTCACGCCGGGCGTGCCGGCCTTCGCCGCGGCGGCAGCTGCGATCGGCTGCGAGCTCACCGTCCCCGAGGTGGCGCAAAGCGTGGTGCTGACGCGCATGCCCGGGCGCGCCTCGCGCATGCCCGAGGGCGAGCGGCTCGCCGCTTTCGCCGCGACCGGAGCGACGCTGGTCATTCATCTCGCGATCCAGGCGATCGATGCGATTGTTGCGGAGCTTACCCCGTTCTACGGCGCGGACTGCCCGGTCGCCGTGGTCGTGCGCGCGAGCTGGCCCGACCAACGCATCCTCTGTGCCACCCTCGGCACCATCAAGAGCAAGCTTGCCGCCGAGCCGATCGAGCGCACCGCCTTGGTCCTGGTCGGACCGGCCCTTACCGCCGAACACTTCCGCGACAGCGCGCTCTATGACCCGGACTATCGCCGCCGATTCCGCGGAGGCGCAGCATGAGCCGGCGCAAAATCCGCGCGACCCACGAGCCGTCCCTCGCGATCGAACACCACGACCTCGATCTCGATGTCGCGGCCTTCGACCACCTGCGCCGCAGTCTCCTGCGCAGCGCGCGCCACCACGTCGCCAAGCCCTATGCCTTCGGCCTCGGCGTGAGAGAAAGCCTCCGCAGTCGTATTAGCCGCCATGATGCGCGCGCGCAGCGCATCGGAGCCTCCCGCTTCCTCGGCAAAGCGCGCGAGCGCTGCAAGATCCACCGCCCCGCGCTTGGAGTGCAGATCGAGCAGCCCTTGGGCGAGCTTGGTGATCTTGGCGACGCCGCCCGCGATGGTGACACGCGGCACCGGATGCGCGCGGACATATTTGAGCATGCCGCCGACGAAATCGCCCATGTCGATGAGCGCGATCTCCGGCAGGTCGTGAAGCTTCCGCACCGCCGTTTCGGAGGTGGCGCCGGTTGCACCGGCGACATGCATCATGCCGGCGGCGCGCGCGACATCGATGCCTTGGCGTATCCCGTAGATCCAAGCCGAGCAGGAATAGGGCACCACGACGCCGGTCGTGCCAAGGATCGACAAGCCGCCGACAATGCCGAGACGCGGATTAAGCGTCTTGGCCGCGAGTGCTTCGCCGCCCGGGATCGCGATTTCGACCTCGACGTCGCCAGGACATTTCGCGGCCGCCGCGACTTCGGCGACGGCTGCACGGATCATCCGCCGCGGCACCGGGTTGATTGCGGGTTCGCCCGGGGCAATGGGAAGCCCGGGCCGCGTCGCCGTGCCCACGCCTTCACCCGCACGAAAGACGACCCCACTGCCGGACGCCGCGTGACGCACCGTCGCCAGGATCAATGCGCCATGGGTGACATCCGGATCATCACCCGCATCCTTGACGATGCCGGCAGTCGCACAGTCATCGGCCTTCCGTGTCGTCGCCAGGGCGAAGGCTGGGTTCTCTCCGCGCGGCAAGGTGATCTCCACGGGATCCGGGAACTCGCCGGTTACAAGCGCCGCATAGGCGGCCTTGGCCGCGGCGGCGGCGCAAGCGCTGGTGGTCCAGCCGCGGCGGAGCGGGCGATCGTGCATGGCCATGCGTATAGTGCGGCATCCGCTCGCCGTCACGAGCGAGGAGCGTGACATGAAGGCTTGGAACGCATTGGCGGCCGAGCGCGAGGGCGTCCCCGTTCTCGCTCCCGGCCACGTTTGGTTGGCTGGCGCAGGGCCTGGCGACCCCGGCCTGCTGACGCTCGATGCTTTGACCGGCCTCGCCCAAGCGGATGTCGTGGTGCATGACGCGCTCGTCGACCGGCGCATCCTGGCGCTGGCCGGGCCGCAGGCACGGCTCGAATTCGCGGGTAAGCGCGGCGGCAAGCCCTCGCCAACCCAAGCCGACATCTCGCAGCGACTCGTCGCGCTTGCTCGCGCCGGGCAACGGGTGCTGCGGCTCAAAGGCGGCGATCCGTGCCTGTTCGGGCGCGGGGGTGAAGAAGCGATCACGCTGGCCGCGGCCGGCGTGCCGTTTCGCATCATTCCAGGAGTGACGGCGGGATTGGGCGCGCTTGCCGCCGCATCGATCCCCGCCACGCTGCGCGGGATCAATCGCGCGGTCATCTTTGCGGCCGGCCACGGCGCCGAAGACGACGCCTTCGATTGGACGCCGCTCGCACGTACCGGACAGCCGATCGTGCTCTACATGGTAATGCACAATCTCGAGCGCATCACGCAGTCGCTGATGCGCGGCGGCCTCGCGCCCCAAACATCGGCCGCCGTCATCGCCGCCGCAACAACGGCGGACGAACGCATCCTGGTCTCGACGCTCGAGCGCATTGCGGATGATGCGCGCGCACAAGGCTTTGAGCCGCCGGCAATCGTCGTCGTCGGCGAGATCGTGGCGGTGCGCGAGCGCCTTTGCGCAATGGTCGCCGCCGAGAAGCCGATACAATGACTGCGCGCGGCCTCATCATCGCCGGGACGCGATCGGGCGTGGGCAAGACCACGATCACGCTCGCCGTGCTCGCGGCACTTGCGCGCCGAGGCATCGCGGTGCGGGCCGCCAAGGCCGGACCGGATTACATCGACCCGGCGTTTCACGCCGCTGCGACCGGCGCAGCCAGCGTCAATCTCGACAGCTGGGCCATGCCGCCGCCGCTGCTCGACGGTCTTGTCGCCGAGATTGTGAATGACGCGGAGCTGCTGGTTATCGAAGGCGTCATGGGACTGTTCGATGGCATTACAGGAGTGCCGGGCCGCATCGGGGCCACCGCCGACATTGCCGCACGCTTTCGCCTTCCGGTGCTGCTCCTGCTCGACGTCGCGGGGCAGTCGCAATCGGCAGCCGCCGTGGTGCGGGGGTTCGCATCCCACGAACCCGCTGTGCGGATCGCCGGCGTGATCCTCAACCGAGTTGGCAGCGAGCGCCACCGCGTGCTCGTCGCCGACGCCATCGCGGGTCTCGGAATTCCCATTCTTGGAGCAGTGCCACGCGAAGAAACCGTCGCATTGCCGGAGCGCCATCTCGGCCTCGTTCAGGCCGGCGAACACCGCGACCTCGCCATGCGTCTCGACCAGCTGGCGACTCTTGCCGAGCGCCACATCGATCTCGCCGCGGTGGTCGCCAGCTCAACGCAAACAACATTGCCCGCGGTGGACCCGACATCGGCGCTTGCGCCACCGGGCCAACGGATTGCACTCGCCTCGGACGCCGCGTTCACATTCATTTATCCGCATGTCCTGCAAGGTTGGCGCCGGGCTGGCGCGGAAATCGTCACCTTCTCGCCGCTCAACGACGAGCCGCCGCCGGAGAGTTGCGATTGTTGCTGGTTGCCCGGCGGCTATCCGGAGCTCCACGCAGGTCCGCTCGCAGATGCCCAGCGTTTCCGTTCCGGGCTGGCGCGCTTTGCCAAGACCCGGTCGGTTCACGGTGAATGCGGCGGCTACATGGTGCTCGGTCAAGGGCTCGAAGATGCGGAGCGTGTCCGTCATGCCATGACCGGACTGCTGGGACATGCAACGAGCTTCGCCAGGCGCCGGCTCAACCTCGGCTACCGCGAAGCGCGGCTGCTCTGCGACGGCCCGCTCGGATCGGCCGGCACGGTCGTGCGCGGCCACGAGTTCCACTATGCGGCTCTGATCACGGCGGGAAACGAAGCGCCGTTCGTGGAGCTGCACGACGGCCAGGGACGCCCGCTGGGGCCGTCGGGCGGGCGGCGCGGCCACGTCACCGGTGGTTTCTTTCATGTCATCGCTCAGCAGAAGCCGCAGTAGATGGTCACTGGCTGCTCTTGGCCGCAGTCCCGGTCGCCAGCCCGTCCTCGGCAGGCCGGTCCGACACCCCCGCCTCGGCGAAGGTGGCCATGCCAGTGTGGCAGGCGAGCGCCGCGCGCAGGATCAACGTCGCGAGCGTCGCGCCCGAGCTCTCGCCCAATCGCATATCGAGATCGAGCAGCGGCTCGAGCCCGAGTTCACCGAGCAACGCATGATGTCCGGCTTCGGCCGACGCATGTGCTGCCAAAGCGTGAGCGAGGGTATCCGCACGCAGCCTCGCCAGTGGTGCGACCGCAGCCGTGCATACGAACCCGTCGAGCAACACCGGAATGCGCTGCCGCCGCGCAGCGAGCGTGGCACCGAGAATGGCGGCAAGCTCGCGCCCACCCAAGGCAGCGGCAATCATGAGCGGGTCGTCGAGCGTGGCACCATGACGGGTGAGCGCTCGGTCGATAACCGCGCGTTTGCGCGCGAGCCCGGCGTCGTCGATGCCGGTGCCGCGGCCGGCCCACCGCGCCCCTCCCCCACCGAACAAGGCGGCCGCGGTCGCGGCCGCGACCGTCGTATTGCCGATGCCCATCTCGCCGAGGCAGACGAGATCGGCTTCGGGCACAACTGCGTCGTAGCCGGCAGATACGGCGGCGAGAAACGCCGCTTCATCCATGGCCGGCGCAAGCGTGAAATCCGCCGTCGGCTCGTCGAGAGACAGCGGAATAACGCGCAGGCTTGCGCCCGCCAAACGCGCGAGCTGGTTGATGGCGGCACCGCCGGCGGCAAAGTTCGCGACCATCTCCGCGGTCACGGCAACCGGATAGGCCGACACCCCCTGCGCGGTCACGCCGTGATTTCCCGCGAATACCAGGACTTCGATGCGGTCGAGGCGCGGCGGGCTGCGTCCCTGCCAATGAGCAAGCCAGGCGACGATGCGCTCGAGCCGACCGAGGCTGCCAGGCGGCTTGGTCAGCCGCGCCTCACGGCTCGCGACGGCGGCCGCCGCCGAGGAGCTTCCGATCGGCAGATCGAGACACGCGGCCCGCAGGGTGGCCAAGGAGGCGAACGCCATCGCACTCTCCGGATTTGCGCCTCTTCATTTGTCCATGCGCGACGCCATGTCTACCAGATTTGCAGCGCACCTATTCATCACACGGCGAGCCCGGAGTAGACGATGACGTACGAAGCTGGGCTGCGTCGCGCCGCCACCGATCTCAAGATCAGCGTGCTGTTCTCTACCCGCCTTCCCTTCGCCCGTTCGTTTGCGGTTACGGGGGCCGATATCGCCCGCGCCAGTTGGGCCCTCCCGCTCGCCGGCGCGCTTATTGGGCTGCTAGGTGCAATTGCGTATTGGCTCGCGCACGCGGTGGGTCTGCCGCCTCTTCCCGCCGGCGCGTTGGCGCTGGCCACGACGTTGGTCGCGACCGGTTGCCTGCATGAGGACGGACTCGCCGATACCGCGGACGGGTTCGGCGGCGGGACAACCCGCGAGCGGAAGCTCGAGATCATGCGGGATAGCCGCATCGGGAGCTACGGCGCCTGCGCGTTGATGCTGTCGCTGCTGCTGCGCGGATCGGCGCTGGCAAGCCTCGCCGAGGCAGCGCTCGTGGCCGGCGCTTTGGTCGCGGCCCATGCCTCCGCGCGCGCAACCATGCCGGTGCTGATGTGGCTCGTTCCGCGCGCGCGCCCCGACGGCCTGTCCGCCGACGCCGGCCCGCCACCAGGAGCGAGCGTCGCTGCTGCTGTGGTTCTGGGCGTGATCGCACTCGCGCTTGGCTTGGATCGTGGGGCGGCGATCGCGGCTGTATTGCTTCTCGTCGCTGTCGTCGCGTGCGTGGCATGGCTGTCGCGCGAGCAGGTCGGCGGCCAGACCGGGGATGTGTTGGGCGCGCTGGAGCAGGTGAGCGAGATCACCGTTCTTCTCGCGGCGGCGGCCGCATAAACGTGACCGACGAGAGGGCTCGCGATCGATGAGCGATCCGCCGATCTTCGACGAGGTGTTCCGGGCGCAGCTGCGCGACTTGTTCGTCTGGCGCCGCGATGTCCGTCGGTTTCGCCCCGACCCGCTGCCCAGCGGCACTATTGAACGCTTAATCGGGCTGGCCTGCCTTGCGCCCTCGGTCGGTTTGAGCCAGCCGTG
>JBKPUA010000459.1:0-3211 GCA_046735815.1 Pseudomonadota bacterium | reverse complement strand
CGCATGCCGCTCTTCGGATCGACGCGGATAAGCTTGATGCCGGCCGGCACGCGGAACGGCACCGCCGGCTTGTCGGCGAGCGCCACCTTCATGAAATCGCGCACGATCGGCGCCGCCAGCACGCCGCCGGTGGCGCCGCGGCCGAGATGGCGCGGCTTGTCGTAGCCGAGATAGACGCCGACCACGAGGTCGGGCGAGAAGCCGATGAACCAGGCGTCCTTCTCGTCGTTGGTGGTGCCGGTCTTGCCGGCGATCGGCTTGCCCACCTCCTTGACCACGGTCGCGGTGCCACGCTGCACCACGCCCTCCATGATCGAGGTGATCTGATAGGCGGTCATGGGATCGAGCACGCGGTCGCGCTTGTCGATCAGGATCGGCTCGTTCTGGTTCGCCCATTTGTCGGCATCGCAGCCGCGGCATTCGCGCCCGTCGTGCCGGTAGATGGTGTGGCCGTAGCGATCCTGGATGCGGTCGATCAGGGTCGGCTGGATCTTCTTGCCGCCGTTGTCGAACATGGCATAGGCACCGACCATGCGCAGCAGCGTGGTCTCGCCGGCGCCGAGCGCGAACGAGAGATAGGGCGGCAGGTTGTCGTAGATGCCGAAGCGCTTGGCGTATTCGCTGATCAGCGGCATGCCGACGTCCTGCGCCAGCCGCACCGTCATCACGTTGCGCGACTGCTCGATGCCGAAGCGCAAGGTCGAGGGACCATAGAATTTCTTGGTGTAGTTCTCCGGCGCCCAGATGCCGCTGCCGGTATCGATCTCGATCGGCGCGTCCATGACGATGGTCGAGGGCGTATAGCCGTTGTCGAGCGCAGTGGCATAGACCAAGGGCTTGAACGAGGAGCCCGGCTGGCGCAGCGCCTGGGTGGCGCGGTTGAACTGACTCTGGTCGTAGGAGAAGCCGCCGACCATGGCGAGCACGCGCCCGGTCTGCGGATCCATCACCACGATGGCGCCGGAGACCTCGGGCACCTGGCGCAGACGGAACTCGCCATCCTTGCCGGCAAGCGGCTCGACATAGACCACGTCGCCCACGTTGAGCACTTGCGAGACCTTGGTCGGGGTCTTGCCGCGGGTCGGCCCGCTCGTCGGCTTCGCCCATTTCACGCCTTCGAGCGAAACCGTACCGTTGTCACGCACCTTCGCGACGGCGCCGCCGGGCTCGCGCGCCGGCTGCAGCCCGATCTGCGCCGACTGGTCGCCGGTCTCCAGCACCACTGCGAGCCGCCACGGCGCGATGTCGGAGAGCGCCTTGACGTCGGCGAGCTTGGTGCCCCAGTCGCCGGCCACGTCGATCTTCTGGGCGGTGCCGCGATAGCCCTGCTGCTCGTCGAAACTCACGAAGCCGTCGACCAGCACCTTGCGCGCCAACACCTGCATCTTGGGGTCGAGCGTGGTGCGCACCGAGAGGCCGCCCTCGTAGAGCTTCTTCTCGGTGAAATTCTCGAAGATGTAGCGGCGGACTTCCTCTGCGAAATACTCGGCCGCGAAGATGTGCGCGCCGGTCGGCCGCAGCGTGATTTTGAGCGGCTCCTTCTTCGCCTTCTCGGCCTCTTGCGCAGTAATGTAGTGGTCCTCGGCCATGCGATCGATGACGTAGTTGCGCCGCTCGACCGCGCGCTCGCGCTGGCGGAAGGGATGGTAGTTGTTGGGCGCCTTCGGCAGCGCCGCGAGATAGGCCGCCTCCGCGATCGACAGTTCATGTACCGACTTGTCGAAATAGAGCAGCGAGGCGGCGGCCACGCCGTAGGCCCCCATGCCGAGATAGATCTCGTTGACGTAGAGCTCGAGGATCTTCTCCTTGGAGAAGGTGCGCTCGATCTTCATCGCCAGCAACGCTTCCTTGATCTTGCGCGAGAACGACAGTTCGTTGGTGAGCAGGAAGTTCTTGGCCACCTGCTGGGTGATGGTCGAGGCGCCCTGCGGGCGGCGGCCGCTGCCGTATTGCTGTATGTAGAGCACGGCCGCGCGCGCGATGCCGGAAAAGTCGATGCCGCCATGCTCGTAGTAGTTCTTGTCTTCGGCCGCGATGAAGGCGTTGGTGACGAGCTTGGGCACGGCCTGCACCGGGAGATAGAGCCGGCGCTCGCGCGCATATTCGGCGAGCAGCGAGCCGTCGGAGGCGTGCACCCGCGTCATGACGGCGGGCTCGTAATCCTGCAGCTGGGAGTAGTCCGGGAGATCCTTGGAGTAATGCCAAAGCAGCCCCGCGGCCGCTCCCACCCCGACAATGAATACGATCGTTCCCGCGGCGAACAACAGGCCGACGAAGCGCAGCAACAATCTCATGATTGCCAGTCCCCCCGCCCCGAACCGCCCGCCGCGGTGTCCGCCGGCCCCTCGCGGCAACCGGCTACGGTTCCAATCCGACGGCGTCCCCGCAATACTCGCCGCCCACCGGATGGTCGGTTCGAGCCTCTAAGTCGCGCTGTTTTATGTTGAAACTGAGGCTGACCGGCGCTCAATTCTGGCCTGTCCCCGCGAGACGGGTGGTGAAAAACGTGTCCACCGCCTGCACCAGGGTCTCGGCGGTGCGCTCCCGCCATTCGGGCGAAATCAGCGACTTCAGGTCGGCCCTGTTGGAGACATAACCGAGCTCGACCAGGACCGAGGGCACGTCGGGCGCCTTGAGCACCACAAAGCTCGCGGATTTCAGCGGATTTTGGTGCAGCCGGACCGCCGGCTTGAGCTGGCTCAGCAGCGCCCGCGCGAACTGCAGCGAGAAGGTCTTGGTCTCGCGCCGGGCGAGATCGATCAGGATGCCGGCGACGTCCTTGGGCTCGGAGGAGAGATCGAGCCCCGCGATCACGTCCGCTTGGTTCTCGCTCGCCGCCAGCCGGGCGGCGCGGGCGTCGGAGGGGCGCTCGGAAAGCGTGTAGATCGTCGCTCCTTGCGCGTCGCCTTCCCGGCGCCGCAGCGCATCGGCGTGAATCGAGATGAACAGCGCGGCCTGGCGCAAGCGCGCGAACTGCACGCGCTCGCCGAGCGGCACGAAGGTGTCGTCGGTGCGCGTCATCAGCACGCGATATTTGCCGGCCTTCTCGATCTTGTCGCGCAGGATGCGGGAGAATTCGAGCACGATGGTCTTTTCCATCTCGCCGCTTGCCGCCCGCGTGCCATTGTCGATGCCGCCATGGCCGGGATCGATCACGACCAGCGGGCGCGGGTCGCCGCTCTTTTCCGGAGCGGTTTCCGCCTTGCGGGTC
>JBKPUA010000458.1:0-9849 GCA_046735815.1 Pseudomonadota bacterium | reverse complement strand
AAGATATCATCTTTATGATCGTTCCCTGCGGTCCCACCTGTGGCCCTGGGACGACTTGAATTCCGAGGCTTTTGCATGCGGCTCCATCCGGCCATGACGCGCGGCGAACGGAAGGTCATCCCTTTCCGCACCGCGACCATGTCGACCCAGCTGGTCGCGCAGGTGCGCGATGCGCTGTTCGCCAAGGAGCTGCGCCCGGGCGATTTTCTCGGCACCGAGAAGCATCTGGCCGAGCGCTTCGGGGTGAGCCGCATCGTCGCCCGCGACGCGCTGCGGACGCTAGAAGCGCAGGGCGTGGTCGAGATCAAGGTCGGCGCCGGCGGCGGCGCGCGCATCGCGCAGGGCAATGCCCGCCTGTTCGCAGAGTCGTTGGCGGTGCAACTCGATCTCGCCGGCGTGACGGTCGCTGAGATCATGGAGGCGCAACGCGCCATCGAGTGCCTCGCGGCCGAGCTCGCCGCGCTCAATTCCACCGCCGAGGATCACGCCCGGCTCAACGCGCTCATCGCCGACGCCGAGCGCAAGATTGACGACGTCGGCGCCTATACCCGCGCGGGCCGCGAATTCCACCTGGCGGTCGCCGAGGCGTCGCACAACCGCGTCCTGGTCGTGCAGCTCGTCTCGCTGCAGCACGTGTCGTGGCCGGCGCGCAACCCGACGCTGACGCCGAAGGTGGCGCGCCGCATTCTGGCCGCCCACAAGGAGCTGGCGGCGCTGATCGAGATGCGCGACGCCGCCGGCGCGCGCAAATTGATGGACGAGCACGTGCGCATGATCGCGGCGCGGCGCATCGCCGAGCACCGCACGCGGCGGGCCGCCGATCCTGACTGCTGCTGAACCGAAGCAAGATCAATTACGGACAACGAACGAGGAGTAGAGACATGGCCAAGAAGAAGTTCATCATCGAGCCGCACTTCCGCCTGCAGGAATGGGTCGCCGAGGAGAAGGGCTACTTCAAGGACGAGGGCCTCGACTACGTGTTTCAGGAGTTGATCCAGTCGACCGACGGCGCGCACCACTACAAGGGCGACAAGGTCGGCGCCATGCAGTCGTTCGAGCGCGGTCGCAGCTCCGATGTGAGCTGCGCCTGTCATTGGACCGTCGGCGTCGCCGCCTCGAAGGGAAACGGCCGCCTCTACGCCGACGTCTATTCGGTCGCGCCGTCCGGCGTGTTCGTTCCCGCGGATTCGCCGATCCGGCGCCCCGAAGACCTCGCCGGCGTTCCGATCGCGGTGGGCTACCAGTCGGGCAGCCACTACTCGACCATCCAAGCGCTCGAACAATACATGCCGGCCGACAAGATCAACCTCACCTTCGCCGACGGCATGCTGTTCCATCGGCTCGACCAACTCATCGACGGCAAAGCGCAAGCCTCGGCGCTGTTCAGCGGCCCTTACTACTTCGCGGAGCAGCTCGGCTTCCGCAAGATCATCGATACCACCTTCATGATCGCCACCATGGTCACCGGCGATCCGGATGCGGAAGAGCTGCGCAAGTTCTTCCGCGCGCTCAAGCGCGCACAACGCGACCTCGACCTGCGGCCGGATCGCTTCACTCACTACTACAAGAAGGAATTCCCGGCGCGCTATCACGCCACGATGGACACGCGGCGCTGGGGACCGGGCGAACGCCTGGTGTTCGAGCCCTACACCAAGGAGGTCTACGACGAGACCTTCAAGTGGATCGCCGACCACGGCATCTTCGCCGACAGCGGCATGGGCGCAGGCAACTACGAGGAAGCCGTCATCAGCATGGCGCGCTAGACTTATTGGTCAAGCATGATCTTTCCCGAAAACCGGTATCCACTTTTCGGGATCATGCTCTTGCAGATCAAACTCGCAGCCGCCAATTGGCGGCTGCACCACGGACGAGCCTTGGCGGATCTCAACCGCGAGCCGACGGCGCGGCCGCGTCCTTGCTCGCGCGGCCGAACGGCTGGTCGGAGGCTTGCGCTCTTTCCGCAAGCTTGAGCCAACGCAGCCCGAGATTGCGACGCTCGGCCGCGAGCTCTGGCGAGCTCGCCAAGCGGGCCCGCCGCGCACATTCCGCGGCCTGATCCTTGCAATATCTGGCATACGACGACATCACACGCTCTCACGCATACCGGCACCTGGCGCGCCGGTGCACAACGGCAGATGCCGTCGATCAGGCGCGCCACATCATCACTATTTATGCGCCAGCACGACGAATCAAGCGGATGATCGCCCGCAGCCGAATTTCACGCTCGACTGTTGTATTGAGATCACGGATTCCGCCGTTCAGGGCTCGGCCCGCGTAGGCATTCACCGGCGCTCGTGGTAAATGGAAACCTTTAGTTGCGAGCCGGTCCAATCCCTCAGCGAAACCGACCTCGATGGCGAAGCCATGACATCACCACTCTGCCGAAAAGCCTGAAATGAAACCATTCGACGATGCGGCGTATACCATGGCGGCAGTCAGCGCGACGATTGCGCTCTATCGCGCTCTCGTCAAAAAGGGCTTGTTGAGCCGCGACGAGGCCGTGCGGGTCATTCTCGACGAAGCGGTATCGCGGGCCATTCAGGCCGAGGCCCAGCACGCCGACCCGAGCGCCGGCGATGTCAACCGCCAATGCGCGGAGATCCTGAAGTTCATCGCGGACAAGCTTTAGCCCGCTCGACTCGAATCGATGCTGGATGCGACCTCGCCGGCTGCTCCCGTCGCTTCCGTCAACCGTAGGCCGATCAGGCGATCGAGCATCGCCTGATCCCGCAGCAGGTCCTGCGAGCGCGCGCGATGCACGATGCTGCCGCGCTCAAGCACCAGCGCCTCGTCGGTCAGCGCGAGCGCGACCTCGGCGTGCTGCTCCACCAGCACGAAAGCGGTGCCTTCGTCCGCGGTCATGCGCCGGATCGCGGCGGTAAGCTCCTCGACGATGATCGGCGCCAGGCCCTCGAGCGGCTCGTCGAGCAGCAACAGCGCCGGATTGGTCATCAGCGCGCGCGCGATCGCCAGCATCTGCTGCTCGCCGCCGGAGAGATGATTGCCGCGGCTGGCGCGGCGCTCGTTGAGCCGCGGAAAAAGCTTGTAGACCGCCGCCAGATCCCAGCGCCCCGGCCGCGCCGCGACCACGAGATTTTCCTCCACACTCAGCGAGGGAAAGATGTCGCGCTCCTGCGCCACCCAGCCGAGCCCATGGCGCGCACGCCAATGCGGCGCAAGCCGCGTGATGTCGCGGCCGCGCCAGACGACGGCGCCGCGGCTCACCCGCGTGAAGCCCATGATGGTCAACAGCAACGTAGTCTTGCCCACGCCGTTGCGCCCGAGCAGCGCCAGGCTTCTGCCCTCCGCCACCGTGAGCGTGATGCCGTCGAGCACCACGGCGTCGCCGTAGCCGGCGCGCACGTCGTCGAGCGCGAGCAGGGCCTCAGCCATGACGCGCCCGACCGAGATAGACCTCGCGCACGCGCGCGTCGGCGGCGATCTCCTGCGGCGTGCCCTGGGTCAATATCCGCCCGCCGACCATCACGATGATGCGGCTGGCGAAGCGAAACACCACGTTCATGTCATGCTCGATGAACAGCACCGCGATATCGCGCGAGAGATTGGCAAGCACCGCGAACAGCTCGGCGCTCTCGCCCTGCGGCACGCCGGCCGCGGGCTCGTCGAGCAGCAGCACCTTCGGCCGCGTGGCCAGCGCAAGCGCGATCTCGAGCAGTCGCTGCTGGCCGTAGGCGAGCTCGCGGGTCGGCCGGGTGCAGCTCGCGGCGAGGCCGAGCGAGAGCAGGATGGCATGGGCCTCCTCCACGGCGTCGACATAGGCCGGAAGCTTCCGCCACCAGTTGCCGGCGTAGCCGCGCCGCTCGCACACCGCGAGCGTCACCGCCTCGAGCGCATTGAGGTGGGGGAACAAAGTGTTGATCTGGAACGTGCGCACCAGCCCGCGCTTGACGCGCTGCTCGGGCCCGAGCGTAGTGATTTCTTCCTCGGCGAGGAGGATGTGGCCGCGGTCGGGCTTGAGCATGCCGGTGATCAGGTTGATCAGCGTCGTCTTGCCGGCGCCGTTCGGGCCGATCAGCGCGTAGCGTTCGCCCGGCGGAAGGTCGAGCTCGATGTCCTTGGCGACGACGAGCGAGCCGAAGCTCTTGTCCAAGCCGCGCGTCGACAGCGCCGACGTGCTCACGCCCGGCTCCACCGCGACGGCACGAGCCGCGCCAAGCCGCCGAGAATGCCGTTCGGCAGGAAGATCACCACGGCGACCAGCAGCGTTCCGATCCAGAAATACCAGTATTGCGGATTGATGCCGGAGAACTGATCGCGCGCCACCATGTAGATGATTGCGCCCACGAGCCCGCCATAGAGCCGTCCGGCGCCGCCGAGGATGAGGATCACCAGCACGTCGGCGGAGCGCTGGAAGCTCAGCGTCTCGAGCGAGACGGTCTCGGTCGTCTGCGCCAGCAGGGCGCCGGCCACGCCCGCCATCGCCGCCGCAATGGTGTAGATCTTGCGGATATGCGCCGGGGTCGGCGCCCCGATCGCGGGCATGCGGACCGCGTTCTCGCGAATGCCGCGCAAGGCGAGGCCGAACGGCGAATTGATCAGCCGGCGCGCGATCAGGAACGCCAGGAACAGAACTGCGAGCGAATAGGTATAGGCGGTGGTGCCGTAGAGATCGAAGTCGAACACGCCGAACAGCTTCCACATGCGCACGCCCTGCAGGCCGTCGGCGCCGCCGGTGAGCCAGCTCGCGCTGTTGGCCGCCTCCGCCAGCAGCAGGCCGAGGCCGAGCGTGATCATGATCAGCGCGAGATGGCGGAAGCGCGCAATGATGAAGCTGGTCAGATAGCCGAGCACGCCGGCGGCGGCGGCGGCGATGACGAGCCCGCTCAGCGGCTCTCCCCAGCCCCATTTCGCGATCAGCCCGGCGGTGTAGGAGGCGAAGCCGAAATAGGCGGCGTGCCCGAGCGAGACGATGCCGGCATAACCGAGGATGAGATCGAGGGAGAGCGCGAACAGCGCGGTAATGGCGATCTGGCTCGCCAACACGAGATAGCTCGGTGTGAGCACGAACGGCAAAAGCGTCGCCAGCCAGAACCCGATCTCGATCGGGCGCCAGCGGATGCGCGCCTCGAGGTAATGTTGCGGCTCGGCGACGATGGACATCGCTAGCGCTTTCCGAACAGGCCGAGCGGCCGCCACATCAGCAGCGCCACCATGACGAAATAGATGAGGAAGGCACCGAGCTCGGGAAAATAATACTTGCCGGCCATGTCGCTGATGCCGAGCAGGCTAGCAGCCACGAACGAGCCGCCGATCGAGCCGAGCCCGCCGACCGCCACCACGATCAGGACATAGACCAGATAGGTGAAGGCAAAGGCGTGATCGAGCCCGACGATCTCGATGGCGAGCGCGCCGCCGAGGCCGGCAAGCCCGCCGCCGAGCGCGAACGTGATGGCGAAGACCCGGTCGACGTCGATGCCGAGCCCGCGCGCCATGCGATGGTTGTCGACCGCGGCGCGCACCTGCGCGCCGAAGCGGGTATACTCCAGCGCCGCGACCAGCACGACAGTGACCGCGAGCGAGGTGACGATCAGGAACAGCCGGTAGACACCGAGGCTCTGCCCCAGGACCGAGACGCTGCCGCGCAGATAGGATGGCAGGTTTACCGGCTGCTGGATGGTTCCGTAGATATACGCCGCCACCGCGACCGAGACGAAGACGATGCCGATGGTGAGCAGGCACTGATCGAGATCGCTCGCGCGGTAGAGACGCCGGTAGAGCGTGCGCTCGAGCACCACGCTCATCAGTGCCGCCGACACGAACGCCAGCGGCAGGCTGGCCAGGAACGGCCAGCCGAGCGCGTTGGTCAACGTCACCGTGACATAGCCGCCGAGCATGGCGAAGCTGCAATGCGCCAGGTTGACGAAATTCATCATGCCGAGCGTCACCGACAGCCCGACCGAGAGCAGGAACAGCAGCATGCCGTAGGCAAAACCGTCGAACAGAACGCCGAACGCCGAGGCGATCATAGCGCAGCCCGAGCGATGGTCGGCATCGACGACGTGTCCTAGTTCGTCGCGCGCGCCTTGACCGGATCCTTGACGTTCTCGATCCGGTCGAACTCGACGTTAATGAGCGCCCCGCCGACCTTCTCGACCCGGCGCATATACACGGTCTGCACCACGTCGCGGGTCGCCGGATCGATCGACATCGCCCCGCGCGGGCTTTCCCACGCCATGCCCTTGGCAGCGGCGATCAGGGCCTCGCCGTCGCTGTTGCCGGCGCTCTTTTTCAGCGCCTCATAGATGAGATGCATGCCGTCGTAGCCGCCCACCGCGAAGAAATCGGGATTGCGCTTGAACGCGGCATTGAACGCCGCCACGAACTCCTTGTTCAACTTGGAATCGTGATTGTAGTCGTAGTGCGCCGAGGTGATGATGCCTAGCGCGGTGTCGCCCATGCTGCGCAACGCCTGCTCGTCGGTGAGCTCGAGCTGGGCCATGACCTTGGTCTTGCGCGGGTCGATGCCGCGATCGGCCAGCGCCTTGGCGATGGCGGGAGACTGCGCGCCGCCGGGCACGAACACGAAGATCGCCTCGGGGTTCGTGTCCTTGGCGCGCTGCACGAAGGCGGAGAAATCCGGGTTCGCCACGGGATAGCGCACCGCGCCGATGATCTCGCCGCCGGCGGCCTTGAAGGCCCCATGGAACGCGGCTTCGGCATCGTGTCCGGCGGCAAAATCCGCCACCATCGAATACACCTTGCGCACGCCGTTCTTGTACGCCCAGATGCCGAGCGGCTCGTTGAGCTGCGGCAGCGTGAACGACACCCGCGCCATGTAGGGCGACTTGGTGGTGACGATCGAGGCCGCGGCGTTCATCACCACCATGAACTTCTTCGCCTGCGCCGAGACGTCGGCAGCCGCGAGCGCGTTGGGGGTGAGCGAGAAACCGGCGAGGAGATCGACCTTCTCGCGCACGACCAGCTCCTGCGCCAGCCGCTTGGCCACGTCGGGCGCGATGCCGCCGGTATCGCGGCGAATGATCTCGATCTTCTTGCCGGCGACCGTGTCGCCGTGCTGCTGCATGTAGAGCTTGATGCCGTTGTCCGCCTGCGCGCCCGGATCGGCAAATTGGCCCGAATACGGCAGGATCAGACCGATCTTGATCGTCTGCTGCGCCTTGACCGGCGAGACCGAGAGCATGGCCACGAGTGCAATGATGAACTTTCGCATGCCGTTCTCCCCGCGCGTGAAGCTCGACATCTAGCATACGTCCGCGCGGCAGGGCACGGCCGCCCTGTCGCGCCCCGCCGCCGCATGCGCCACGGAATCAGGGCCGCGACCGCGCCTTACCATGGCAGCGAAACGCGGATCGTCGCCCCTTGCGGGTGATCAACTAGCCGCCGCGCGCTCGCGTCGGGTCCTTGACGTTCTCGATCTTGTCGAAGGGAACGTTGACGAGCTCGTCGCCGACCTTCTGCACCCGCCGGATATAGATCGTCTGCACCACGTCGCGGGTGTCGGGATCGATCGACATCGGGCCGCGCGGGCTCTCCCACTTCAAACCCTTGGCGGCGGCGATGAGGGAATCGCCGTCGGTCTTGCCGCCGGCCTTCTTCAGCGTCTCGTAGATGGCGTGCATGCCGTCATAGCCGCCGATCGAGAAGAAGTCCGGGTTGCGCCCGTGCATTTCGTTGAACACCTTCACGAACTCGACGTTGAGCGGGGACTTGCTCTTGTAGTCGTAGTGCCACGCCGAGATGATGCCGAGCCCCGCATCGCCCATGCTCTTGAGCGCTTGCTCCGAGGTGGCCTCGCCCGAGCCCAGCACCTTGGTCTTGTTCAGGTCAATGCCGCGCTCGGCAAAGGCCTTGCCCAGCGCCGCGGGCTGCGCACCGCCAGGGATGAACACATAGATGCATTCAGGATTGACGTCCTTGGCGCGCTGGACGAACGCGGAGAAGTCGGGATTGGCAACCGGGAAGCGCACCGCGCCGATGATCTCGCCACCACCTTCCTTGAACGCGCGCTGGAACGCCGCCTCGGAATCGTGACCCGGGCCGTAGTCGGTCACCATGGTGTAGCACTTCTTGATTCCGTTCTTGGTGGCCCAGGTGCCGAACGTCTCCATCACCTGCGGCAGGGTCACCGAGCTGCGGATCATGTAGGGCGACTTGGTGATGATGATCGAGGTGGCGGCATTCATCACCACCATGAACTTCTTGGCCTGGGCGGAGACGTCGGCCGCGGCGAGCGCGTTCGGCGTCAGCAGGAAGCCGGCCAGAAGATCGACCCCGTCGCGCACGATCAGCTCCTGCGCGAAGCGCTTGGCCACGTCCGGCGCCGGGCCGCCGACGTCGCGGCGGATGATCTCGATCTTCTTGCCGGCGACGGTGTCACCGTGCTGCTTCATGTAGGTCTTGACGCCGTTGTCGAGCTGGATGCCGGCGTCGGCGAATTGGCCGGACAGGACGTTGATCAGCCCGATCTTGACCGTGCCCTGCGCGTTCGCGGACGCGCCGCTGCCGAGCAAGACGAGCGCGCAGCCGAGCCCCGCAACCATTCGATTCATTGCCATCCTCCCAGAGTGTTCGCTTCCAGAGTGTTCGCTTCGGAACGTTGCCGAAAATTGTACTTGCGAAAGGTTCCGCGGTCGAATCGATATCGCGCGGGCGCGACGCAGGCAATGTTGGGCGCAGCCCCACCCGCCGGAAGATCGCATGGGCAATCGGTCGCGCGCGGTGCGGCATTGCGCAGCGGCGCCCCGAGCCGGCGATGCACGAAGCGAGCGCCCTGCGCGGCCGCCGCGACCTCACATTTCCGCCGCATCCGGGGTGCTAATCATGCCGCCGGTGGGCCCTATGCGCCGGTTCTGGATCATCAACCTACTCGCCCTTTTATTGTCGACGACCGGGCTCGGACCGGCCGCCCACGCCCAGGTGCGGGGCGGCACTGCGCCGCATCTCGAGTGGGAAGTGAAGCACCGGTTCCGGCTGTTCCGCAGCGAGGCCGACTTCCAGCGCCACGCCGCCGCGATGCGCGAGGACGGCATCCTCGGCGCCGAACGGCGCCTGGCGCTCGAGACCGACGGCCGCGGCTGGGCGCGCGACGTGATCGACCGGCTGTGCGTCGACCGCGCCGGCAGGCTGCTGGAGACGTGCGAGCGCGACGGCGTGCGCGAGAACTATCTGGCGCCGCGCGATCACCGCGTCGTCATCACGCTCGGCGGAACGGTGCCGGCCAACGACGGCTGCGCCTGGACGTTCGACGACGGCGACGGCCCCGCCCGCCAGATCAACGCCGCCTGCAACGAGGAGGTGACCGCCCACCTGCTCTACGGCCGTCCGACCACCGTGAGCGTCGATATCGTCTTGACCGACGGCACCGCGCTGCGGGTGGTCAGCGACATCCAGGTGCACGACCTTCTCATCGCCGGCATGGGCGATTCGATCGCCGCGGGCGAAGGCAATCCCGACCGGGCCGTGCGCATGTCGGACGAAGGCTTCTGCTTCAAGCGTTTCGACGGCCGCGAATACTATCGCCCCGGCCGCGCCGGCTTCAGCGGCAACAAATCCTGCAACACGGTGGCAGGCGACGATGCCGGCGCGAGCGATTGGGCGCGGCAGAGCGCGCGCTGGCTCAGCGGCGCCTGTCATCGCTCGCTCTACAGCTATCAGATGCGCACCGCGCTCGCGCTCGCCATCGAAAACCCGCACATCGCGGTGACCTTCCTTCCGCTCGGCTGCACCGGCGCCACCATCAATGCCGGATTTCTCGGCAACCAGCGGGCGCGCGAGTGCCCGAGCCCGGGCACCGGCGCCGCCTGTCCGGGAACCGTACGCGGCCAGGTCGCCGAGCTCACCGACCTGCTGGCGCTCGCCCGCCGCCAG
>JBKPUA010000457.1:0-11417 GCA_046735815.1 Pseudomonadota bacterium | reverse complement strand
GAGGTCGCCCGCGACCTTCGACCAATCGGCGACTTTGAGGGCAACGTCTTGGTAGTCATCGAGGATCGCGCAGCGGCGGCGGGGCATGGCGAATGTCCGTGGTTGGCCGAAAGCCTGGCGGAGGGGAGAGGGACGGATTTTCCTATAGCACAGGCGGAGCCCGCGCCGGACGCAAGGGGATGGCGGTCTCAACTAACTTGAGACGCGGCTCTCACCCATGCTGAAGGAGAGGTGTCAGGGATTTGACGTCAGCTGTTGGCTCGCCCGAGGACAAACCGGGTCGGGAACGCAACGCCCAAGCGGTACTAACGCGGGAACCGCCTCACGCGCACCGGGACGAGCGCCGGGATCGCCTGATAAGCGACCGGCACCCGGTCGTGCTTGGCGTGCCATTTCGGTCCTGGGCCGCGCATGTAGTGCAGCTCCGGCCGATACGGGTCGAACAGGCTCCGCGCCAGGTCCTGCACGAACGCGGCGACATCCGCCAGCACGCTCGGCGTCTTGCGATGGAAGCTTCGAACTGCCTTTGCCATGACCCCCTCCGGTCGATTGCTAACCGGTCCCGCCTTCGCTCCGTGGCTGTTGCTCTCTGGAGCGCCCCATTACCGGAGCCATTGTCCGGGCAAATTTGTTAAAAACCAGTAGGAATTTGCCTGTGATTTCAGTTTTGTGACGGGAGTTGCCGAAAAAGCACTATTAGGGTTAAGGACTGAGGCGGGAATGTCACAGTGTGGGCGCAAAGCGGCCGCGATTGGCGCCCTGGGGCAGCCCTCGGGAGTGTTGGAGCGACTTGGGGCTCGGCTTAGCGGCTGCCGCGCCGCGCGCAGCCAGGCAGGCGAATCAACGCCAGAAGCAAACCCGGATGAGCCTCGGCTGACACCGGGGCATGCTTGGCGCGCCACTTCGGGCCGGGTCCGCGCATGTAGTGCAGCTCGGGCTGGTAGCGATCGAACGTCGCCTTGAAGAGGTCGTGGAACAGGCCGGCGAGGTCGGCGGCGAAGCTCGAGGCCCCGCCGTAAGCGGCGCGCGTCGAGCTTATGTTCCGAGCCCTGGTCATGACGTTCTCCAAGCGGCTATCGCCGTAGTCACTGCCCTCGCATATTGGTGATGCGACACGCGCGTCGGTTCGGGCAATACGTATTAAACCTTAGTAACGTCCCACGCGCGCCGTTGCGCGACGAAGGGGCTTGCTTGCGATGAAGATACGCGCGCGGCGGCGTGGCGGATGTAAGGGAGCTCACATTTTCCGCATCACGTGCGCATGATCGGCGGGGTGGTGCTTGCTCTTCGCGGCGCCGCTCGCTACATCAGCGCCGACTTCCCGACATCCGGCGCCGATGGGTGCCCAACCACGCGAGCAGGGCGTCGATGGCCCGTCAGTTCATCTATCACATGCAAGGCCTGTCCAAGAGCTATCCGGGGAACCGGAAGATCCTGGAGAACATCAACTTGTCGTTCTATCCCGACGCCAAGATCGGCGTGCTCGGTGTCAACGGCTCGGGCAAATCCACCCTGCTGCGCATCATGGCCGGCATCGACAAGGAGTTTTCCGGCGAGGCCTGGGTGGCCGAGGGCGCGAACGTGGGCTACCTCGAGCAGGAGCCGCAGCTCGATGCCGCGAAGACCGTTCGCGAGAACGTGATGGAGGGCGTGGCGCCGCAGAAGGCCATTCTCGACCGCTACAACGAGCTCGCCGTGAACTACTCGGACGAGACCGCGGACGAGATGACCAAGCTGCAGGACGAGATCGAGGCCAAGGGGCTATGGGACCTCGACTCCAAGGTCGATCAAGCCATGGATGCGCTGCGCTGCCCGCCTGATGACGCCGACGTCGAGAAACTCTCCGGCGGCGAGCGCCGTCGCGTCGCGCTCTGCCGGCTGCTGCTCGAGCAGCCCGAGCTCCTGCTGCTCGACGAGCCCACCAACCATCTCGACGCCGAGTCCGTCAATTGGCTCGAAGGCCATCTGCGCAACTATCCCGGCGCCATCCTGATCGTCACCCACGACCGCTACTTCCTCGACAACGTCACCGGCTGGATCCTCGAGCTCGACCGCGGCCGCGGCATCCCCTATGAGGGCAACTACTCGGCTTGGCTCGCGCAGAAGCAGAAGCGGCTCGAGCAGGAGGGCCGCGAGGAAGAGGCCCGCCAGCGCACGCTCGCGCGCGAGCGTGAATGGATTGCGGCCTCGCCGCGCGCGCGCCAAGCCAAATCCAAGGCCCGTTATCAGCGCTACGAGGATTTGGTGAAGCAGGCGGCAGAGAAGACCACCCAGACTGCCCAGATCATCATCCCGGTGGTGGAGCGGCTCGGCCAGAACGTCGTCGATTTCGAGGGGCTGACCAAGGGCTTCGGCGACAATCTCCTGATCGACGATCTCACTTTCAAGCTGCCGCCGGGCGGCATCGTCGGGGTGATCGGCCCGAACGGCGCCGGCAAGACCACGCTGTTCCGTATGATCGTGGGCCAGGAGAAGCCCGACAACGGCACGATCAAGATCGGCGAGTCGGTGCATCTCGGCTACGTCGATCAGTCGCGCGACACCCTCGATGGCAAAAAGAACGTGTGGGAGGAGATCTCCGCCGGGCAGGACATCATCCTGCTCGGTAAGCGCGAAGTGAACTCACGCGCCTATTGCTCCAACTTCAATTTCAAGGGCGCCGACCAGCAGAAGAAGGTCGCCTCGCTCTCGGGCGGCGAGAGGAACCGGGTGCATCTCGCGAAGATGCTGCGCTCGGGCGCCAACCTGCTCCTGCTCGACGAGCCCACCAACGATCTCGACGTCGACACGCTGCGCGCGCTCGAGGAGGCGCTCGAGGATTTCGCCGGCTGCGCCGTCATCATCAGCCACGATCGCTGGTTTCTCGACCGCATCGCCACCCACATCCTGGCGTTCGAAGGCGACAGCCACGTCGAATGGTTCGAGGGCAATTTCCAGGACTACGAGCAGGACAAGATGCGTCGCCTCGGCACCGACTCCGCCATCCCTCACCGCATCAAGTACAAGAAATTTTCGCGCTAGCTCTTGCTCGCCTCCTTGTCGGCGAACCGTTTCTTATTTTGTCGGAGAGCTGTATGGCCGAGGATTGGAGCGCGCGCCAATACCTGAAATTCGAGGACGAGCGCACGCGTCCGCCACGCGATCTGTTGGCGCAGGTGCCGTTGCAATCTCCGCGCCGCATCTTCGATCTCGGTTGCGGTCCCGGCAATTCCACCGAGCTCCTGATCAAGCGCTATCCGCAGGCCGAAGTGGTTGGCCTCGATTCCTCGCCCGACATGCTGCGCCAGGCGCGCGAGCGGCTTCCTGAATGCACGTTCACGGCGGCCGATCTCGCCACCTGGCTGCCGCCGGAACGCACCGATCTCCTTTTCGGCAATGCGGTGTTCCAATGGGTGCCCGACCATCCCGCCGTGTTGCGGCGGCTACTCGAAGCATTGCCGCAGGGTGGCGTGCTGGCGGTGCAGATGCCCGACAACACGGAGGAGCCGGCGCTCGCGCTGATGCGTCAAGTGGGCCAGAGCGGCCCGTGGGCGGCAAAGGTCGCACAGGCCGCGGCGGCGCGCGACGATCTGCCGACGACGGCTGATTATTACGACCTGTTGCGGCCGCTCGCGTCGCACCTCGACATCTGGCACACTGTGTACAACCACGTCATGGCGGGACCCGAGGCGATCGTCGAATGGTTCCGCGGCTCGGCGCTGCGGCCCTTTCTCTCCCCCCTCGACGACGACATGCGCGGCGGCTTCCTCGCCGACTACACCGCGCGCGTCGCCGCCGCTTACCCGCGACGCTTCGACGGCAAGGTGCTGCTGCGCTTTCCGCGGTTGTTCATCCTCGCGATGAGGTGACCTTAGCGGCAACGAAATCTGTGTCGTCCCCGCGAAAGCGGGGACCCATATTCCAGAGGCCGGTGATTATAGGTTCCCGCTTGCCCCCGATCTAGTCGGGGGCTTGCGCGGGAACGACATCCGGTGAGTGGCTTACTCCGCGCCCGAGTTTCTCACCTTCACCCGCACCTTGGTAGCGATCGGGCCGGTGTCGCCCACATCCTCGTTGTAGTAGACTTGGTCGCCGCGCTCGAGCGCGTCGAAATCGCCGATGAGCAGCGCGTTGCGGTGGAAGTAGAGCAGGCCGCCCTCCTTGGTCATGAGGAATCCGAAATCTTGCTCCGGCGTGATCTCGGCGATCTGGCCGAGGAATTGGTTCTCGGCGTCGTGGCCGCCGACCTTGGTGCGGCCGTCGCGTTGCTCTTTGAGGTCGAGCAGCTGGCGCTCGGCGATGCGGAACGCCTCATTGATCGCCTTGTGGAGATCGGGATGCCGGTACTTGCGCAGCAGATGCTCGGGCTCGTGGCTGACCACGAGATCGCTGCGGCCGGGAATGCCGAGCTCGATATGCACGACCGGAGGGATGGTGCCGGTGCGATCCTTGGCGCGCTGGTCGATGCGCACCCGGCACGAGACCAGCCGGTCATAAAGGCGCTCGAGATCGGCGACCCGGGCGCGGATTTCCTGCTCCGCGCGCGGCGAGCTTTCGATATTATGAAAGGCGATCTCCAACGGCACTTGCAGCATTCGACAGCTCCATATCTTGGACGCTTTTTGCCATTTTTGTTAACGCCTTGCGAGGTCGAATCGTTGCAAGGGCGCGCGGCGGCGCATCTGCGCCCGGGGCTTTCGTGAGATCAGGGCTTTCGTGAGATAGCGAAAGGACGAGCGGATCATGGTGCGATTTGGAAAGTGTACAGCGGCCGTGCTGGGCTTGTGGCTTGCAGTTGCAAGCGCCTCTTCTGCGGTAGCGGCCGATCCGGCGTTCCAGAAATGGCTGGAGGGGCTGTGGCCGCAGGCGCAGGCGCTCGGAGTGTCGCGCCAGACCTTCGACGCTGCAACGCGCGGGCTCGAGCCCGATCTCACGCTGCCCGATCTCGATCTGCCCGGCCGCGAGGGCGCGCCGCCGCGTGGGCAGGCCGAGTTCGTGCAGACGCCGGCCGATTACATCAAGGAAGCCAACATCGCCAACCTCGCCGGACAGGCGAAGAAGCTCGCCGCCCAGCACGCGCGCACGCTCGCCGCGATCGAGGACAAGTACGGCGTGCCCGGCAACGTGCTGCTCGCGATCTGGGGCCGCGAGACCGCGTTCGGCGGCTACAAGCTGCCGAAGAACGCCATCGCCGTGCTTGCCACCCAGGGCTATTACGGGCGCCGCAAGGACATGTTCCGCCAGGAGCTCCTCTACGCGCTCAAGATGCTGGAGGACGGCGAGATCAAGCTCGCCGACATGCGCAGCTCCTGGGGCGGCGCCATGGGGCTCACCCAGTTCCTGCCGACCGAGTTCTACAAATACGCCGTCGATTTCGACGGCGACGGCAAGAAGAACATCTGGACCTCGGTGTCCGACGCGCTCGCCTCCGCCGCGCAGCAACTGGTCGGCAAAGGCTGGCAACGCGGCCTGCACTGGGCCTACGAGGTGCGCGCACCGCAAAGCGTCGACTGCACCATCGGCGTGCCGGAGGTGACGCGTCCGCTCGGCGAATGGCTCAAGCAGGGATTTGTCCTCGCTTACGGGCGCAAGCCTGCCGCAGCCGAGCTCAACGAGCCGGCTTCGCTCCTTTTGCCGGAAGGCACCTACGGGCCCGCCTTCCTCACGCTCAAGAACTATTACGTCATCAAGGAATACAATTTCTCCGATCTCTACGTGCTGTTCGTCGGGCATCTGAGCGACCGCATCAGCGATCCGCGGCCGTTCGAGACGCCGTGGAGCAAGAACACGCAGCTGCGCACCGCGCAGGTCGAGACCATGCAGCGCACGCTGACCAAGCTCGGGCTCTACAAGGACAAGATCGACGGCAAGGCCGGAATGCTCACGCGCTCGGCGCTCGGCGCTTATCAGAAGGCCAATCACCTCAAGGTCGATTGCTGGCCGACCGCGGCGGTGCTCGAGGACATGCAGCGGCGCGCTGCCAAGGATTGAAAGCTGCAAACGAAAAACCCGGCGGGCGTTGCGCCCGCCGGGTCGTGATCTCGCAACAGCGTCGGATCGTGCGATCGACGTGATTTACTGGCAGACCGCCACCGGACGGCCGCGCCAACCGACCACGTTGCCGTACGCGTCATAGACCGGCATGCGGGTCCAGTAGCAGTTGGGGCCGGGCAGAGCGGCGGCGTAAGCCGGATAGGCCACGTAGCCCGGGCCAGGCGCGACAACGACGGCCGGCGGCGGCGGAGCAGCGACGGCGCTGCCGATGATGGCGCCCGCGACCAGGCCGCCGACCACGCCGGCGCCGACTGCGCAGCCGAAGCAGCGCGCATCCGCCGTCGTCGGCACGGCCGCGGTGGCGGCGGCGAGAGTCGCGGCCGCAACTAGAGCAGTGAGAGTCTTCGTCATCAGAGTCTCCTTGAGCGTCGGCTCGCGCCGAACGTTAGGCGTCGGCTCGCGCCGAGCGCGGGGAACGGGTTGCGATGTGCGAATAGCCCCGAATGAGCCATATCCCCCGATACAGCTAGCGTCGCATCATCCCGGTTAATTTGACGGAATTTTGGTGCGTGCGGGGCGCAACGGTGGAGCGTCGGGAGGTAACAGAAGCCGGCGCTCCCGCGGGGGAGCGCCGGCTTGGATGTCGGGAGCGAGTCCGCGCTGCCGCGCGTTCAGCACACGGAAGAGCGGTATCCGTAGCGCCCGCGCCAGCAGCTGTAATACGGCCGCGGTGCATAGGCGTAGCCGTAATATCCCGGGGAATAGCCGCCGTAGTAGGCGGGGGCGTAGCTGTACCCGTAAGCGGGGTATCCATAGCCGTAGCTGTAAGCCGGATAGCCGTACCCATACCCGTAAGCCGGGCCTGCGAGCGCGCTTCCGATGATCGCGCCGACGGCCAAGCCGCCGAGCGCCGGGCCCCACCAGCCCCAACGGGCTTCCGCAGAAGTGGGTGCGGCAATGGCCGCAGCCCCGATCGTCGCCGCTGCAGCCAGCGCGGTCAGAGATTTTCTCATGGCGTCACCTCAATGATTTGAACGGGGTAACGGTTAACGTGACCCTTGATTGGAATGTTCCATGGCGAATCTGAATGGGGGCTGAACAGCCCCTGACAGAATGCCGCCACGATTTTGTCGCGCCCGGCCGGCTCCGCGTTCATTTACGATTGCTATGGTGCACTAGCGAAGGGTGTTGCACCGCGATATCACGCCGGCGCGATCTCGGGCGTCATGGCCGTTGCACCCTGAGAGACCACCAATCTCATCGTTGCGGTGGAATCGGTACCTCGTGCACCTTCATCGCCAGCGCCACCGACGTGTAATAGCCCAACAGAACAAGCACCTCGGCGACGCCGTTGCGGCCCAACGCAGATTCGATTTCGGCGAAATCCGCGTCCGACAGTTTCGTGCCGGCAACGAGCGCCGCGGCGAATCGGTGCACGGCGCGCTCATGGGCATCCGCGAGCTCGGGCTTATCGCCGGCGAGGATCATATCGATCGCCTCCTGCGTGAGGCCGGCGGCCTTGCCTTCGCGAATATGCGCCTGCCGGACGTAATCGCCTTGCCAATGCTGCGCGATCACCAGGATTACGATCTCCACCTCCCGCTTCGACAACGACGAGCGCTTGTTGAGAAACGTCCCGATCTGCTCCATGCCGCGCGCGACGGGCGGGCTGTGAATCCAGATCTTGTACGGACCGAGAATGCGTCCGCGGCCGGCGGTGAGCTGGTCGAAGATTTCTGTCTGCTCGGGGCTGAGCTTCTCCTGGGGAATTTCGAGAATTCGGTTCATGCGATACGGCGTCCTCGGCTCGTGGGTGCGATAGCGCGGCGTATCGCATCACATCGCTGTGCCGGACGCCAGCCGCGAAACACGCTGTCGCTTTTCAACCTACCTGCTTGAGGCGCTGCCTTGGAAGAATCGATTCGGCGGGCGCGGCAGGCCGAGATTCTCGCGCAGCGTCTTGCCTTCGTATTCGCGGCGAAAGAGGCCGCGGCGCTGCAGCTCCGGCACGACGCGGTCGACGAAATCGTCGAGCCCGCCGGGCAGGTAGGGAAACATGATGGTGAAACCATCGGAGCTTTCGTTGGCGAGCCATTCCTCCATCTCGTCGGCGATGGTCTTCGGCGTGCCGACCATCGCTAGCCCGGAATAGCCGCCCAGCCGCTGCGCCAGCTGCCGCACGGTAAGCCCCTCGCGCCGTGCGAGGTCGATGGCGCGCTGGCGTCCGCTCTTGCTGGCATTGCTCTCGGGGATTTCCGGCAGCGGTCCATCCGGATCGAACTTCGAGGCATCGTGGCCGAGCGCGATCGACAGCGAGCCGATGGCGTTGGCGTAGTGCACGAGACTGTCGAGCCGCGCACGCTTGGCGCGCGCCTCCTCTACGCTGTCGCCGACCACGACGAAGCAGGCCGGCATGATCTTGAGATGATCGCGCGAACGGCCGGCCTTTTCCGCCCGACCTTTCACGTCGGCATAGAACGCGCGCCCGGCGGCGAGGTCGGGCAGCGCGGTGAACACCATCTCCGCGGTCTCGGCCGCGAGCTGGCGGCCGTCGTTGGAGGCGCCGGCCTGCACAATCACCGGCCAGCCCTGGATCGGACGCGCGATGTTGAGCGGGCCGTGTACCGACAGATATTTGCCCTTGTGGTCGAGCACGTGCAGCTTGTCGGGGTCGAAGAAGATTCCATTCTCGACGTCGCGGATGAACGCGTCGTCCGCCCAGCTGTCCCACAGGCCGGTGACCACGTCGTAGAACTCGCGCGCGCGGGCGTAGCGCTCGCCGTGCTCCATGTGCTCGGTGAGGCCGAAATTGAGCGCCGCATCCGGATTGGAGGTGGTGACGATATTCCAGCCGGCGCGGCCGCCGCTGAGATGGTCGAGCGAGGCGAAGCGGCGTGCGACGTGATAGGGCGCGTCGAACGTGGTCGAGCCGGTGGCGACGAGGCCGAGATGCTCGGTCGCGCCGGCGAGCGCTGAGAGGAGCGTGAACGGCTCGAACGACGTCGCGGTGTGACTGCGCTTGAGCGCATCGATCGGCAGGTTCAGCACGGCGAGATGATCGGCCATGAAGAAGGCGTCGAACTTGCCGCGCTCGAGCGTCTGCGCGAAGCGCTTGATGTGCGCGAAGTTGAAATTGGCGTCGGGAACGGCGCCGGGATAGCGCCAGGCGCCGGTGTGGATGGTGGCCGGGCGCATGAACGCGCTCAGCCGCAGTTGACGCGATGCCGCCATGGAATGACCCCTGTTGCGCCCGGCCGGCGTTCAGTAACGATCTTCTATATAGGCGCGCGGCAATGTTCGTGAAGCGGCGGCGCGCCGCGGACCAGGCGCGAGAATTTCAATCTCTTCCGACACGAGATGGCGTCTGGATTCTGCTAGAGGAAGGGCGCAACGGGCAATGGCTTGGCGTGTGGCGCGCATTGCGATCTGCCGACCTCGGACTTAAGCCCGAGATCGGCGCCTGACATCCAACAGTGTAATGGCGGCTTCACTCTCGTCGGCGTGACGAGGAAGCGCGCGCACGTGGTCAGAGCGGCTTGATCTGCACCTTGCGGAATTTCACGACGCCCGCGCCGTATTGCAGCGCGAATGGTCCTTCGGTGTGCATACCGCTGCGGACGCTGGAGGTTTTCTGGCCATCGAACATGATGGCAAGGTCGCGGCCCTTGGCCGTAATCTCCATGGTGCTCCACTTGCCACCGGCCTTGGGCATTGGATTGACCTCGGCATGATAGACGATGGAGCCGGTGCCGTAGGTCGGGTCGGGCCGCGTGTCGAAGATGTTGCACTCGTAGCAGGTCTTGGCGCCGGGCTTCTTGGGGTCCTCGCAGCGAATGAAGATGCCGCTGTTGGCGGGGGTATCGACCCAGAACTCGGCCCTGATCTGAAAATCTTTGTAGGAGTTCTTCGAGACCAGGAAGCCGTTGCCCTTGTCGGCCTCCACGACGCCGTCCACGACCTTCCAGTTCGCGTCGCCGACCTGCTCCCAGTTGTCCAGGTTCTTGCCGTCGAACAGCGTCACCCATCCGGCGTCGCTCTGGCTGGACGCCTGCTGCGCGTGCCAGACGGCGGTCAACCCAATAAAGCACAGCCCGATAGCAAGAGCGGCCCAGCGTTTCATGGCGTTATCCTCCCGATTGTTGAAGATTGGTTATTCTCAGACATCACGATTTTAGCAGCCCCGATGTGAGACAGCCATCTGGTCGCCGACGGTGGCCGCACCTAAATTCCAGTGAGCCAAATCTAGAGGGCAGTTCGCTCGTGCAAGAGAGCCATTGGTCTCACGTTGGAGGATCCGAACATGAAGGCAGTCTTGAACGGTCACGTCATCGCTGAAAGCGACGACATCGTCGAGTGCGACGGCTACCACTACTTCCCGAGTTCTACGGTGCGGCTGCAATGGCTCGAGAAGGCGCCGAAGACGGAATCGGACCGCGCCTGCCCCCACGGCGTCCAATTCTATGACGTGGTGATCGACGGCGAGCGCCACGCGCGCGCCGCCTGGTCCTACGAGGCACCGCGCCCGAAGATGCAGCAGGTGGCCGAGCGCTTCGGCTTCTGGGAAGACGTCAAGGTCGCCTGAGCAGGCGCAAGCGGTTCAGCCAGAAAAGCATCGGCCGCCCGGGCAGGGCGGCCAATCCAATGTCGGGACTGCGGTCTGCGAACGGCCTTTGGCCGCCGGCAAGAGAACAAGGCAGGAACCCGATTGGGCCTGCCGGACGCCGCGCCTTAGTAGGCGAAGGCGCTCAAAACCAGCGTGCAGGTGAAAATTCCACCCAGGATCAGTCCAAACAGCTGCGTAATCCGTCGCTCACTCATGTCACCCTCCAGCACCCAGAGCATTGGTCGCGCGAGCGGGCGTTTCGGTTCAAAGCGAGGCCAAAACCCTGGCCTGGGCCGCTGATAACCGAGGCGGCGTGACGGCGGATCGACTTTGCGGTAGCTGCCGCGGCCGGGAACCGCAGCGACGGCGGCGCGGTTGTCCGATGGATGCGCACCGAAAGTAGGGCATGTCCTTAGTCGAAACCCTTAAGAAGACTATCGAACGGGTGACCGGCCGCGGCAGACCCGGGCGTCGCGAGCTCGATGCGCTGGTGCGGCCGCGCAAAGCCCGCGCCCTTCGGTTCAAGGACGACGGCCTGGTGCCCAATCATCCCAAATGGCCGCTGATCGTCTATCGCAGCCCCGTGCGGCTCGCGGAGTCGCTCGATCCGGCGGCGATTTTCGAGGAGCTGTTCGCGCGCCATGGCTGGGGCGATGCCTGGCGCAACGGCATTTACGACTACGTGCATTATCATCCCCGCACGCACGAGGTGCTGGGAATTGCCAGAGGTCGCGCACGCGTGCAGTTCGGCGGCGGCAAGGGCCGCAAGCTAGAGGTCAGAGCCGGCGACGTCGTGGTCTTGCCCGCCGGCACCGGCCATCAGCGGCTCTCCGGCAGCAAA
>JBKPUA010000456.1:0-19737 GCA_046735815.1 Pseudomonadota bacterium | reverse complement strand
AACAGCTGGCTGATCGAGACATTTCCCGTGCTGCAGAGCATCGGCTGATGCTGCAAAAGCAAACCCGCCCCGTGAGGGGGCGGGCCTGCTTCGAGCGAAGCTGCCAGATCGCTTATTCGAGCTCGGTGTAGGTGATCTTGCCGTTGGGGTCCTTCTTCCAGACGTAGACCACGTAGTCGATGCGGGTGACGTCGCCCTTCTTGTCGTAGGACACGTCCCCGATCACGGTCTTGAACTTCTGGCCGGACTTGATCTGCGCGGCCACCTTCTTGGGGTCGAGGGATTTCGCCGCTTCGGCCGCCTGCTTGATGATCTGGACCGCGGCATAGCTGTAGAGCGTATAGGCCTGCGGCTCGAAATTCTTAGCGCGGAATTTCGCCACCACGTCCTTCGCCTCGGGGCGCTTACGCGGGTCGGGGCCGTAGGTCATCAGCGTGCCTTCCGCGCCTGGGCCGGCGATGGCTGCGAACTCGTCGTCGGTGATACCGTCGGCTCCCATGAAGGTCGCCTTGACGCCCTGGGCGCGCAGCTGGCGCAGGATCAAGCCGCCGGTGTCGTGCAACCCGCCCCAATAGACGAGGTCGGCGTTGGCCGCCTTGACCTTGGAGACCAGGGCAGAGAAGTCCTTGTCGTCCTTGTTGACACCTTCAAACAGCGATTCCTTGAGACCTTTGCCGTTGATGGTCTTGCGCGTCTCCTCGGCGAGCCCTTGGCCATAGGTCGTCTTGTCGTGCACGATCGCGATCTTCTTGCCCTTGAAATTTTTGACGATGTAATCGCCCGCGACCGCGCCCTGCTGGTCGTCGCGACCGCAGGTGCGGAAGATGTTCCACATGTTGCGCTCGGTGACCTTGGGATTGGTGGCCGCCGGCGTAATCTCGAGGATGCCGTTCTCCTGATAGACCTCGGAGGCGGGAATGGTGACGCCCGAGTTGAAATGGCCGACGACGAATTTCACGCCGTCGCCGACAAACTTGTTGGCCACCGACACGCCTTCCTTCGGGTCGGCGCGGTCGTCACCGACGTAGAGTTGGATCTTCTGTCCGAGAATGCCGCCGGCGGCGTTGATATCCTCGACCGCCTGCTCGACGCCGTTCTTGAGCTGCGCGCCGAAGGCGGCGCTGCCGCCGGTGAGCGGGCCGCCGACGCCGAGCTTGACTTGCGCCGAAGCGGTGTCGGCGGCGGCAAGGGCAAGACCGAAGGCGAGGCCAAGCGTAAGCCATGGTTTCATAGGGGTTACCTCTGGATGGAATTCAAAGAGTCCGGCGATCTCGGCTTTGTGCGAGCCGCCACTTGCGCGCGATTCAATCCGTAAACGCAGCGATTGTCACCCGGATTTTACCCGCCCGTGGCTGTCCTATCGTCGCGGCGGCGCCAGCGCAGCAGGCCGGCCCGCTCGTTGATCCAGCCGTAGCGGGTGACCATCTGCGTCACCCGCCGCAGCCGGAAGCCGAGCATCCCGAACATCAGGCAGACCGCGTAGTCGACGAGATAATAGTGGAGCGACAAGAACTTGCTGTCGAACAAGGCAAAGTGGATGAAGCGCACCGCAAGGGCGAGCGGCAGCATGTAGAGGGCGAGATGCCACCACAGCCGCCAAGTGCTCGCGATGGCGCGGCCGGCCAGCCAGGCGGCGCTGCCGCCCATCAGCACGCTGACCAGGAAGAATACGCCGAGCGAGTGCTCGTCGGATAGAAAATCGGGGATCGAGAATCGCATTGATTAAATTCTGGTCAGAATGTTCAGTGGCGGCCGCCTTCGAGGTAGGCAGCCTTGACCTCCGGCTTCGCCAACAGCTCGCGCCCGGTTCCGGTCAGCGTGATCCGGCCGTTGACCATGACATATCCGCGGTGAGCAAGCTTCAAGGCGTGAAACGCATTCTGCTCCACCAGGAACACGGTGAGCTTCTCCTGCGTGTTGAGCGTCCTGATCGCGCCGAAGATCTGGCGCACGATCAGCGGCGCGAGTCCGAGCGAAGGCTCGTCGAGCAGAAGCAGCCGCGGGCGGCTCATCAGCGCGCGCGCGATCGCGAGCATCTGCTGCTCGCCGCCCGATAATGTACCGCCGCGCTGATCGATGCGCTCCTTGAGGCGGGGAAACAGCGCGAACACCCGCTCGAGGTCGGAATGAAAATGCTGCGAGTGAGCCACCGCGGCGCCCATCTGCAGATTCTCCAGCACCGTCATGCGCACGAAGATGCGGCGGCCTTCCGGCGCCTGCGCTATGTTGAGCCGTGCGATCTCGTGGGTCGGCAGATGGGTGATGTCGCGGCCGGCAAAGGTGATGTGTCCCTCGCGGGCGCGCGGATTGCCGAAGATCGTCATCATCAGTGTGGACTTGCCGGCGCCATTGGCGCCGATCAGCGCTACGATCTCGCCGTCCGCGACATCGAGGTCGATGCCCCGCAGTGCGGCGATATGGCCGTAATAGGCCTTGACGCCGCGGATGGAGAGGAGGGCTGAGCTCACCGCATCCTCCGACCGGCGCGACGTGTATCCGAGCTCAGGCGCCAGAGCCGATGTGCCATACGCGTCATTGCGAGCCGGCAATGCCGGCTTGTTCCACGACCTTGCCCCATCGCGCGATCTCGGTCTCGACGAAGATCTGAAGGGCGGAGACCGAGGGCGTGTTGACCGGGAGCAGGCCCATCTTGGCCACGTGCTCCTTGGTCTCGGGCTGCACCATGAAGCCCTTGATCTCGGTATGCAGGCGTTCGATCACATCATCGGGCGTGCGCACCGGCGCCACGATCATTTGCCACGACGCCGCGTCGAAGCCCTCGACTCCTTGCTCGGCGATCGGCGCAATCTGCGGCAGCACGGCGACGCGCTCCTTGGTGGAGACGCCGAGCGCACGCACCTTGCCCTCATTGATCAGTGCGAGCGCCGGCGGGATATCGCTGAACATGAGCTGCACGTGTCCAGCGGCGACGTCGGTCAGGGCGGGCACCGAACCGCGGTAAGGCACATGCGTCATCTCGATCGCGGCCATGCCCTTGAGCATCTGTGGAAACAGATGGTGAGGCGTGCCGGGGCCGGCGGAGGCAAATGCGAGCGCGCCCGGTTTATCCTTGGCGAGCTTGACGAGGTCCGACACCGATTGCACCGGCAGTGACGGCGTGACGACGAGCACGTAGGGGCTGGCGACGAGGAGCGCGAGCGGGACGAAGTCGGCGAGCGGATCGTAGGGCAGCTTCTTGTGCAGGGTGGCATTGATGGCCATCACCGGCGCGGGCGCCATGAGCAATGTATGGCCATCGGCCGTGGCGCGTGCGACCGAGACCGCGCCGGTTACGCCGCCGCCGCCCGGGCGGTTCTCGATCACGACCGGCTTGCCGAGCCGTTGCTCCAGCCGCTGCGCCAGCAGGCGCGCCAGCAATTCGGTGCCGCCGCCAGGGGCGAAGGGCACGACGAGGGTGATCGGCCGCGCCGGATAGGGCTGCGCTTGGGCGCTCATGCTCAGCGGCGCGACGGATGCCAGCGCCAGCAAGCACCGGGCCATCAGCGCGGTCGCGATCGATGTGAGGCGCGTGGCGATGCTCATCACGCGGTTCCGATCTCGCCGTCCGGCATCTCTTCCTCCTCCACGCCGAGATAGGCGGCGATCACCTTGGGGTCGCTGCGAATCTCCGCCGGGGTACCGTCGGCGATCTTTTGGCCGTGGTCGAGCACGACGATGTGGTCGGAAATTTCCATCACCACGGTCATGTCGTGCTCGATCAAGAGGATCGAGGTCGCGTGCTGCTCGAGGATGGTGTGGAGATAACGGCCGAGCTCGGCGCTCTCGTTCGGATTGAGCCCGGCGGCTGGCTCGTCGAGGCACAGCAGCACCGGATCGGTGCACATGGCGCGCGCGATCTCGAGCCGGCGCTGGCCGCCATAGGGCAGCTCGCCGGCCAGATCGTCGGCACGCGCGGTGAGGCCGGTACGCTCGAGCCAGTAGCGCGCCTTCTCTATCGCTGCGCGCTCGGCGCGCTCATAGGAGGGCAATCCGAGCGCGCCGAGCGCGGTGAAGCCGGATGCCCACATCAGCGGATTGTGCTGAGCGACGAGAAGATTTTCCAGCACCGTCATGCCCTGGAACAGACGGATGTTCTGAAACGTGCGCGCCACCCGGGCCTTGCGGGCTACCAGATAGTCCGGCATGCGCTCAAGCAGGAACAGCACGCCGTCGCCGCGCACGGCCCTGCGCCTGCCGCCCTCGGTCAGGGTGTCCAACTCTTCCCACACGCCAGGATCGCCGAATTGCAGCGCGATGCGGCCCTCGGTCGGCTTGTAGAACCCGGTGACGCAGTTGAACACGGTGGTCTTGCCGGCGCCGTTCGGCCCGATCAGCGCGGTGATGTCGCCGCGCCGCGCGGTGAAAGAGAGATCGTTGATCGCGACAAGGCCGCCGAAACGCATGCTCAGGTGCTCGACGCTCAGAATCGGCGCGACATTCGAGAGCGCCGCCGCGGGAGGGGCGGCCCCGCGCAGCGACGCCGATTCCATCGCGACGCTCATCCTCGGCGCTCCCGCGCCAGCGGCGCCTGCGCCGGTTCCGCGGTCGGCCCGCGCGCGGGCTGCGCACCGCGGCGTGGATCGAGGAGGACTGATGGATCGCGAGTTGTGATCAATCCGCGCGGCCGCCACACCATGATCAACACCATGGCGAAGCCGAACAGCAGCATTCGGTATTGCGTCGGGTCGAAACCGCTGCCGAAGATGGCCTTGAGCACGTCGAGGTCGCGCATGATCTCGGTGCCGCCGATCATGACCACCGCCGCGATCGCCACCCCGATCAGGCTGCCCATCCCGCCGAGCACGACAATGGCGACGATCACCGCCGATTCCATGAAGGTGAAGCTCTCGGGCGAGATGAAGCCCTGCCGCGCCGCGAAGAACGAGCCGGCAAAGCCGCCGAACATCGCGCCCATGGCAAAGGCGGTGAGCTTGGTGTTCGTGGTGTTGATGCCGAGCGAGCGGCAGGCGATCTCGTCCTCGCGCAAGGCTTCCCACGCTCGTCCGATCGGCAACCGCCGCAGCCGTAGCGTAACGGCGGCGGTGACCAGGGCCAGCGCGAGGATCAGGTAATAGAGAAAGATCGTTCGGTAGATCGGACTGAATTCGAGTCCAAAGCGGGCCGCGAAGCCCTCGTCAGAGGCGTTGAAGGGAATGCCGAAAAAGGTCGGCCGCGGAATGCTGGTGATGCCGGCATAACCGTTGGTCACCGGCACCCAGTTGATGAGCACGAGCCGGATGATCTCGCCGAAGGCGAGGGTGACGATGGCGAGATAATCGCCGCGCAGCCGCAGCACCGGAAATCCCAGCAGGATGCCCCAGAACGCCGCGAGGCAGCCGGCGAGCGGCAGCAGGATCCAGAACGAGAAGCCGAAGTTGGTCGCCAGCAGGGCGTAGGAATAGGCGCCGACCGCATAGAAGGCGACGTAGCCGAGATCGAGCAGGCCGGCGAGGCCGACCACGATGTTGAGGCCCCAGCCGAGCATTACGTAGATCAGGATCTGAACGCCGAAATTGTCGATCCATTTCGCCGCTCCCTGGAAGCCGACGAGGGACAGCACGAGCGCGGGATAGATGATGGCAAAGCCCAGCGTGAACGGACCCAGCCAGCGCGCGAGCGCACCGCGCCGAGCGGCGTGCTCCACCGGCTTCGGTTGCATGGCCCGGCGTGCGAGCCAGGGTGCGATCACGAGCGCATGGAGGAAGCGCCCGCCGGCGACGATAGCGACCAGCGCGGCGAGCAACGGCCAGCGCGTCTGAAGGATGAGCTCGTTATGGATGTTCTGGACGGTGTTGAAGCCGATCAGCGGCAGGAACAGGCCGAATGCAATCAGGCCGGTGACCGCGCTCTCGCGCAGCGCGCGGGCGAAATCGATGCGCGCGGCGGACGGAGCGTCCGGCGTCGCCATCTCAGACTTTCTCCACATCCGGGCGGCCGAGGATGCCTTGCGGCAGGAAGATCATGGTAATGGCGAGAATCGAGAACGCGGCCACGTCCTTGTAATCGGTCGAGAAATACGCCGACCATAACGTCTCGATGAGACCGATGAGCAGACCGCCGAGCACGGCGCCCGGAAGCGATCCGATACCGCCCAGCACCGCGGCGGTGAACGCCTTGACTCCGGGCACGAAACCGTCGGCGAAGCTCACCACGCCGTAATACACGAGATACATGGTGCCGGCGACCGCAGCGAGCGCGGCCGCGATCACGAATGTGATCGAGATCGTACGGTCGACGTTGATGCCCAACAGCGCCGCCATCTTCTGATCCTGCTCGCAGGCGCGTTGCGCGCGCCCGAGCGCGGTCTTGGTCACGACGAACCAGAACGCGACGAGCAGCACTGCCGTCACCAGCCAGACCACGATCTGCTTGTAGGATATGGCGACGTCGTAGCCGTCGCTCGCCGTCATCAGCACGATCACCTCGTTGAAGAACGGTGGGAGCGACTTGACGCGGGGACCTTGGGCGACCTGCACGAAGTTGGAGAGAAAGATCGACATGCCGATCGCCGAGATGAGCGGCGCGAGACGGGACGAGCCGCGCAGCGGTCGATAGGCAAGGCGCTCGACGGTCCAGTTGACGAGCGACGTCAGCAGCATGGCGACGATGAGCACGATCAGCAGCGCCAGCACGATCGAACCGATGCCGAGCCAGGTCGTGAGCAGGAGGAAGGTGACGAGGGCGATGAAGGCCGACACCATGAACACGTCGCCATGGGCGAAATTCACCATGCCGAGGATGCCGAACACCATCGTGTAGCCGATGGCGATCAGGCCGTAGATTGAACCGAGCGTGATGCCGTTGATGAGCTGCTGGATGAAAACTTCCATGCCCGCGCGCCCCCTATCGAGGCGTCCCCACGATTCGGCGCTGAAGCTCTATCAGGGGGCGGCAGGGCCAGCAACGGCGGCAGCCTTGCTGGACCGCGTCCCGAGGAAGCAGGCGAGCCCCATACGATCTCGCCGACACGAGCCTGGCAGGGGGGCGATCGGAACCGCGACAACGCCGACCTGCGGGAGCCCGGTCCACCGAAGTGAGATTGCGGACGGAGCAACCTGTTGATCCCGGCTGCGGGCGTCTCGCAAAGCAACCATAGGTATACTAAGCTTGCGAGCGGAGTTCATCGGCCAAACGGAGCCACGGGTCCCATCGAGGTGCAGCATGGGAATGCGATCACTTGCTTTGTGCCTGACCTTGCTCCTGCCCGTTCTCGCGTGCGTCCCCTGCAGCGCGTGGCTCAACGGGGGCCTTTCGGCAGCCCAGGCCGCTCCGCTCACGCCGGAGGAAGTGTATCGAAAGTGCCGCAAGTCGGTGGTCCGCCAACAGGGCTGGCGCGATTCGCGCCACCCGGGAAAGCTATTGGTGGCGTCGCACTCCGCCACGCAAATGGTCGACGAATGCGTACGCCATCAGCGCTAGCCCACGCAGCGCGCGGCGATCTCGACTGGCCCGAGATTCGGCGAGCGCATTGACACTCGTCGCCGCGAGTGCCTTGCTCCCACTCTATCGGTGGGCAAGGAGGCGCCATGAGTCCCATGCGGTCCGAGGACGCTATCGGCGCGAAGGGGCGGCCGTTCACGGGCTCGGAATATCTCGCCAGCCTGCGCGACGGGCGCGAAATCTATGTCTACGGCGAGCGCGTGGACGATGTCACCACGCATCCCGCCTTCCGCAACGCTGCGCGCTCGATCGCCCGCCTCTACGACGCGCTGCACGATCCCAAGAACAAGGAGCTTCTCACCTCGCCGACCGATACCGGGTCGGGCGGCTTTACCCACAAATTCTTCCGCGCCGCCCACAGCCGCGAGGAACTCATTGCACAAAGAGACGCCATCGCCTTGTGGGCGCGCCTGTCCTACGGCTGGATGGGGCGTTCGCCCGACTACAAGGCCTCGCTGATGAACACGCTCGGGGCCAACCATCGCTTCTACGGAAAGTTCTCCGCCAATGCGCAGGCGTGGTACCGGCGCGCGCAGGAATGCGTGCTGTTCATGAACCACGCCATTGTCAATCCGCCGGTCGACCGCGCCAAGGCGGCAGATCAGGTCAAGGACGTGTTCATCACCATCCAGAAAGAGACCGACGCGGGCATCTACGTGTCCGGCGCCAAGGTGGTGGCGACCTCGTCCGCGCTCACCCACTACAACTTCCTCGGTCAGAACGCTGCGGTGCCGACGCATGATACCGATCTCGCCGTCATGTTCATCGCGCCGATGAACGCGCCGGGCGTGAAGCTCATCTGCCGCACCTCCTACGAGATGATGGCGAGCGTGATGGGCACGCCGTTCGACTATCCGCTGTCGTCGCGCTTCGACGAGAACGACGCGATCTTCGTGTTCGACAACGCGTTCGTGCCGTGGGAGGACGTGCTGCTGCACCGCGACCTCGAGAAGCTCAAGACCTTTTTCCCGCAATCGGGCTTCCTCGCCGGCTACCAGTTCCAGGGTTGCACGCGGCTCGCGGTCAAGCTCGACTTCCTGGTCGGCATCATTGCCAAGGCGCTGCGTACCACCGGCGCCGACGAGTTCCGCGGCAACCAGGCGATGCTGGGCGAGGTGATCGCCTGGCGCAATCTTTTCTGGGCGCTCACCGAGGCGATGGCGGCGAATCCCACGCCCTGGGTCGACGGCGCCGTGCTCCCCAACGTGCAGTCGGGCTCGAGCTATCGGGTGTTCGCTGGCGAGGCTTATGGTCGCGTCAAGGTGATCGTGGAGAAGATCCTCGCTTCGGCGCTCATCTACCTGCCGTCGTCGGCCAAGGATTTCAAGAATCCGGCGGTCGACAAATATCTCGCCAGATACGTGCGCGGCTCCTACGGCATCGGCTACAAGGAGCGCATCAAGGTCATGAAGCTTCTGTGGGACGCGATCGGCACCGAGTTCGGCGGCCGCCACGAGCTCTACGAGATGAACTACGCCGGCAATCACGAGGACATCCGCATCCAGGCGATGTGGAACGCGCGCACCACCGGCACGCTCGACGGCATGATCGCGCTCGCGGAGCAGTGCCTGTCCGATTACGACGAGAACGGCTGGTGCGACGCGGCTTGGCTCGACCCCGACGATGTCGCCTATCCGGGAGTGAGCAGGGTTACGCGCGCGGCGGAGTGAGCGATGAGCTGGATCGACCAACGCCCCGACGACGCGATGGACGGCGCCTTCACGGCGGTCGGGCCGGACATCGTGCGCACGGTCGAGCCCGCGGCGTTCCGCGAGGCCATGAGCCGTCTCGGTGCCGCCGTTCACGTCATCACCACCGCCGGTCCGGGTGGCAAGGCCGGGGCGACCGCAACCGCCGTCTGCTCGGTATCGGACGCGCCGCCGACGCTGCTGATGTGCCTCAACCGCCGCAGCCAGACCAACCCGGCGGTGGTGGAAAACGGCGTGTTCTGCGTCAACACGCTCGGCGACGGCGGAGCCGAGATGGCCGACATCTTCGCCGGCCGCACCGGCGTCACCGGCAGCGATCGCTTCACGGTCGGAGAATGGACCACGCTCTCGACCGGCAGCCCCGTGCTCGTTCCGGCGGTGATCGCGTTCGACTGCCGCATCATCGAGGTGAGGTCGGTCGGAAGCCACAACGTGTTCTTCGGTGCGGTCGAAACGGTGCAGCTCGGGCCGGGCGGCCCGGCGCTGGTGTACCACGAGCGAGCCTACAAGCGCGTGTAACTCGCGCGGGACGAAATCTTGCGATGGCGACCGCTGCGCTCCCGCTGTTCCACCTCTACGGCGATCCGCCGGACGACCAGGCCTTCGATTTCATCCATATCGAGACCATCGCATCGCGCTCCTCCGTCCACGACTGGACGATCCGCGCGCACCGCCATCGCAATCTGTTCCAGATCCTGCTGATCGAGCGCGGCGGCGGCGAGATGACCTTCGAAGCCGCCACCATCGCCTTCGCCGCGCCGTGCGCAATTCTGGTACCAGCGACCATCGCGCACGGCTTTCGCTTTCAGCAGGGCGTGACCGACGGTTGGGTGATGACCTTCACCGAGGACGTGGCCGAGGCCATGGGTGATCGCCGCGGCGAGGCGCTCGCGCGGCTCAAGGCGCTCGCTGCCGAGCCGGTCGTTCCGCTCGGCGAGCACGAGCGCGACCGGCTTGCGCAGCGCGCGGTCGAGCTGCACGAGGAGCGCTTCCTCGCCCGCGCGGGCTTCCGCATCGCCATGCGCGGACTGCTGGCGCTGATCGCGGTCGAGGTGGCGCGGCTCGCCGCCGCCCGCGGGCGCAGCGGCGCCGACGTGGTCGCGCTCGAGCCCACCGGCGCCACCGTCGATGCGCTGCGCAAGCTGGTTGAGGAGCACTTTCACAAGGAGCGGCAGTTGGCGTTCTATGCCGACAAGCTGGCGATGACGGTCGATCGCCTCAACGATCACGTACGGCGCGCCACCGGCGTGACCGCCGGTCACCTCATTCGCCAGCGCGTGCTCACCGAGGCCAAACGCCAGCTTGTGTTCACTAGCCTGCCGATCCACGAGATCGCATACGATCTTGCCTTCTCCGATCCATCTCACTTCGCCCGCTTCTTCCGCAAGCAGACCGGCACCACGCCGCACGAGTTCAGGGCGGCGAGAGGATGACAGGGACAGCAACTGTCACCTGGCCAGCAGAAATCTCAGCACGGCGTCGGTGTAGGCCTCCGATTGCTCCACATTGGAGAGGTGCGCGGCATCGACGAGCGCGAACTTCGCGCCCGGGATATGCTTGCTGATGTACTCGTTGGCTTCCGGTGGTGTCGCGCCGTCTTGCTTGCCGGCGATCACCAGGGTCGGGGCCTTGATCCTGGGGAGGAGCTCGCGGTGGTCCATGTCGCGCACCGCCGCGCCGCAGGCGAGATAGCCCTCGAGCGGGGTTGCGGCGAACATCTCCTGGACGCGCGCTACCGTTTGCGGGGCGCGCTCAATGAAGCCCTTGGTGAACCAGCGCGCCATATTGGGTGCGGCGAAGGCGGCAATGCCTTTCTCCTGCACCAGCTTGAGGCGATCGTTCCACGCCGCCTTGTCGGCGAAATAGCTCGACGTATTGGTGAGGACCATGCGCTCAATGCGCTCGGGCGCATTGGCGCCGAGCCATTGGCCGACCATGCCGCCCATGGATAGCCCGCACCAGTTGATCTTCTGGATACCGAGGCCGTCGAGCACGGCGAGCACGTCGCGTCCCAGCCGCTCCATCGTGTACGGGCCTTTGGGGCAACCAGAGCGCCCGTGGCCGCGCCGGTCATAGCGCACGACACGAAAATGCCGAGTGAACGGCGCGACCTGCGGCTCCCACATATCAAGCGTCGTGCCGAGCGAATTCGACAGCATCAGCACGGGCGCACGCTCCGGACCCTCGACCTCGACGTGGATCGGGCAGCCGTCGGCATTGATCACTGGCATGATGCCTCCCTTCGCGCGATGACTGTCTTTAGTAGCGACGCGCAATCGCTCCACCAATCCCTGCCGCCGCAGCCCGGATCGGCGTGAAAAGCCCTTTTCCCTCTGGCCGCCAGCGCCTAATAACTCCGGGTAGAGAATGGAGGCCGGCGATGGCGATGACCATGAATGGGCAGGTGCAGCTCTCCGCGAGCCGCGAGGTGGTGTGGGCGAAGCTCAACGATCCCGAGGTGCTCAAGAGCTGCATCCCTGGCAGCGAGCAGCTCGACAAGATTTCCGACAACGAGTTTCAGGCCATCGCTACCGTCAAGGTCGGACCGGTGAAGGCGCGTTGGAAAGGCAAGGTGCGGCTCTCCGACCTCGATCCCCCGAACAGCTACCGCATTTCCGGCGAAGGCGAGGGAGGTGTCGCGGGCTTTGCCAAAGGCGGCGCCAAGGTGTCGCTCTCCGACAAGGACGGCGGCACGCTTCTCACCTATGACGTGGAGGCGCAGATCGGCGGCAAGCTCGCCCAGCTCGGCCAGCGCCTGATCAACAGTGCGGCGAAGAAGACGGCCGACGATTTCTTTGCCAAATTCGCGGCCGCCGTGACGCAACCGGGATGAGGGCCAGGGGCCGCCGCAACCTGGCGATGACCCTTGACCGGGCCGGCGCGGCAGGTCCAGAGTTGACTTGTTCCAATCCACGCCGCGGGGCAAAATCGGCCCGATTTTGACCCCATTCGTTGTCGGCTCTGCCCGCCGGCAGGAAAAACGAGGCCTTTGGCCGGATTTCGAGGAGGAAGCCATGTCCGCCGTCGCATTGACGGTGAACGGCAAAGCCGTCACCGGTGACGTCGATCCGCGCACCCTGCTGGTGCAATTCCTGCGCGAGCACCTGCGGCTCACCGGCACCCACGTGGGCTGCGACACCTCGCAGTGCGGCGCCTGCGTGGTGCATGTGGACGGCAAGGCGGTCAAATCCTGCACCGTCTTCGTCTGGCAGGTCGAAGGCGCCAACATCACCACCATCGAGGGCCTCGCCGACCCGAACGGGCCATTGCATCCCATGCAGGAGGCCTTCCGCGAGCATCACGGGCTGCAGTGCGGCTATTGCACCCCCGGCATGATCATGACCGCGGTCGACATGGTGAACCGCAAGGGTCACGACCTCGACGATCCCACCATTCGTCACGAGCTCGAAGGCAATCTCTGCCGCTGCACCGGCTATCACAACATCGTCAAAGCAATCGCAGCCGGCGCCAAGGCCATGGAAAAGGGAGCGGCGCCACAGCAGAGCTAGCAAAGCGTCAGAAGGCGTCATCCAGGGAGGAGACCGCCATGAGCGCAACCGGAATCGGCGCCGCGGTGCGCCGCAGAGAGGACCAACGGTTCATTACCGGCAAGGGCCACTACACCGACGACGTCAACCGTCCCGGCCAATGCCACGCCTACTTCCTGCGCTCGCCGCACGCTCACGCCAAGATCAAGGGCATCGACGCCAAAGCCGCCGCCGCCATGCCGGGCGTGCTCGCGGTGCTCACCGGCTCCGAGCTCGCTGCCGACAAGGTCGGCAACCTCATCTGCGGCTGGACGATCATGTCCAAGGACGGCTCGCAGATGAAGATGGCGCCGCACCCGGCGCTCGCCCACGGTACGGCCAACTACGTCGGCGACGCCGTCGCGGTCGTTGTCGCCGAGACCCTGGCGCAGGCGAAAGATGCCGCCGAGAAGGTCGTGGCCGACTACGAGCCGCTGCCGACTGTGGTCGATCCCGCCAAGGCGCAGGCGGACGCCGCGCCGCAGATCCACGAGATTGCCGCGCGCAACACCATCTACCAGTGGCATCTCGGCGATCCGAAGGCGGTCGAAGCCGCCTTCAAGGCCGCCAAGCACGTGACCAGCCTCGACTTCACCAACAACCGCCTCGTGCCGAACGCGATCGAGCCGCGCGCGGCGATCGGCGAGTACGATGCCGGCTCGGACAGCCTGACGCTCTGGAACACCACCCAGAACCCGCACGTCGCCCGCCTGGTGATTTCCGCCTTCATCGGCATTGCGCCCGAGAACAAGTTGCGCGTGATCGCGCCCGACGTGGGCGGCGGCTTCGGCTCCAAGATTTTCATCTATCCCGAGGAGGTCGTCTGCCTCTGGGCCGCGCGCAGGGTCGGCCGTCCGGTGAAATGGGTGGCGGAGCGCTCTGAGGCCTTCCTCACCGACGCCCATGGTCGCGACCACGTCACCCACGCGGAGATGGCGTTCGACGGCGACGGCAAGATCACGGCTCTGCGCGTCAAGACCATCGCTAATCTCGGCGCCTATATGTCGACGTTCTCGTCGTCGATACCGACCTATCTCTACGCCACGCTGCTGTCCGGCCAGTATGAAATCCCGGCGATCTATTGCGAGGTCGACGCGGTCTATACCAACACCGTGCCGGTCGATGCCTATCGCGGCGCTGGCCGCCCGGAGGCGACCTTCGTGGTCGAGCGGCTGGTCGAGGTCGGCGCGCGCGAGATGGGCTTGCATCCCGTCGATCTGCGCAAGAAGAACTTCATCAAGACCTTCCCGCACCAGACCCCGGTGATCATGACCTATGACGCAGGCGACTATCACGCCTCCCTCAAGAAGGCGCTGGAGATCGCCGACTATGACGGCTTCGGCAAGCGCAAACGCGAATCGGCCCGCCGCGATAAGCTGCGCGGCATCGGCTTCTCGGCCTATATCGAGGCTTGCGGCATCGCGCCGAGCCAAGCCGTGGGCTCGCTCGGCTGCGGCGTCGGCCTGTGGGAATCGGCCGAGGTCCGCGTCAATCCCACCGGCTCGGTCGAAGTGCTGACCGGCTGCCACCAGCACGGCCAGGGCCACGAGACCACCTTCGCGCAAGTGGTCTCGGAGCGCCTCGGCATCCCGCTCGACAATGTCAGCATCGTGCACGGCGACACCGACAAGGTGCAGTTCGGCATGGGCACCTACGGCTCGCGCTCCGGCGCGGTCGGCATCTCGGCCATCGTGAAGGCGCTCGACAAGATCGAGACCAAGGCGAAGAAGGTCGCGGCCTACATGCTGGAAGCGGCCGAAGGCGACATCGTGTTCGAGGACGGGAAGTTCACCGTCGCCGGCACCGACAAGTCGGCGGCGTGGGGCGAGGTCGCGCTCAACGCCTATATCGCGCACAAATTTGCCGGCCAAGAGCTGGAGCCGGGATTGAAGGAGGGAGCGTTCTACGATCCCACCAACTTCACCTTCCCCGCCGGCTGTCACGTCTGCGAGGTGGAGGTCGACCCGCAGACCGGTGAAAGCGAGATCGTGGCGTGGACCGCGGTCGATGACTTCGGCACCGTGGTCAATCCCATGATCGTCGAGGGCCAGGTTCACGGCGGCATCGCGCAGGGCGTAGGGCAGGCGCTGCTCGAGCATGCGGTCTACGACAAGGATGGTCAGCTCGTCACCGGCTCGCTCATGGACTATTGCATGCCACGCGCCCAGGACCTGCCGACTTTGAAGGTCGACATGACCACGACGAAATCGCCGTCGAATCCGCTTGGCATCAAGGGTTGCGGCGAGGCTGGCGCGATTGCGGCGCCGGTGGCAGTCATCAATGCGATCACCGACGCGATCGGTACCGAGGATTTGGCAATGCCGGCAACGCCACAGTCGGTATGGCAGGCATTGCAGAAAGCCAACATGAGCCGGAAGGCGGCATAAAGCGCCAAGCTCGACAGGAGAACAATCGATGTATGCATTCAACCAACATCGGCCCACGACGGTGCGGCAGGCGGCAAGCCTCTTGGCGAAGCAAGAGGAGGCCAAGCTCCTCGCCGGCGGCCACACCTTGATCCCGACCATGAAGCTGCGGCTCGCCGGGCCTAAGCATCTCGTCGACTTGTCCAAGGTCGAGGGCTTGACCGGGATCGAGCTGAAGGGACGTTCGCTCACCATCGGGGCGATGACGCCGCACGTCGAGGTCGCGACCTCGGCGGTGGTGAAGGAGAGCATTCCCGCGCTCGCCGATCTCGCCTCCAAGATCGGCGATCCCGCCGTGCGTCATCGCGGCACCATCGGCGGCTCGATCGCCAATAACGATCCCAACGCCGACTATCCGGCGGGCGTGCTGGGGCTCGGCGCCACCATCATCACCAACAAGCGCCGCATCGCGGCCGACGACTTCTTCAAGGGCCTGTTCGAGACCGCGCTCGAGCCCGACGAGATCATCACCAAGTTGCAGTTCCCCAAGGTCAACAAGGCGGCCTACGTGAAATTCCCCAATCCCGCCTCGCGCTACGCGCTGGTCGGGGTGTTCGTGTCGAAGCGCAGCTCGGAAATCCGCGTGGCGGTGACCGGTGCTGGCGCCAACGGCGTGTTCCGCGTGACCGCGTTCGAGGAGGCGCTCAAGAAGCGCTTCGGTCCGAAATCGCTCGAGGGCATGACCGTGCCCGCCGACGGGATGGCGAGCGATATCCACGGCAGCGCCGAGTATCGCGCGCACCTCATCGGGGTGCTGGCGCGGCGCGCGGTTGCGGCGGCGGGGTAGGCGGACCACGTCTAAGGTTGGCGAACCCAACCCACGGCGGGCTGGAATGCGTTCTTGGCAGGGACAAAGCCGCCGCCAAGGCGCTATAAGCACGGGCGCATGAAACCGACGCCGACGCCACGTCCGCTGCCCACCTCCATCGACGCCACCCTCGACCTGCTCGCGGCGGCGGACTATCTCGCCGACCGGTCGCTGGCGACCGTGCTGTTCCTCGCGCTCAAGATGGGCCGGCCGCTGTTCTTGGAGGGCGAGGCCGGCGTCGGCAAGACCGAAATCGCCAAGGTGCTGTCCGCGACCTTGGGGCGCCGCCTCATCCGGCTGCAATGCTACGAGGGCCTCGACGTCGCGGCCGCGGTCTACGAGTGGAACTATGCCGCGCAGATGATCGCCATCCGCGTGGCCGAGGCGGAGGGCGCGCACGACCGCGAGCGGCTCGAGCACGACGTGTTCTCCGAGCGCTTCCTGATCAAGCGGCCGCTGTTACAGGCACTCGAGCCCGATCCGGCGGGAGCGCCGGTGCTGCTGATCGACGAGCTCGACCGCGCCGACGAAGCGTTCGAGGCTTTCCTGCTGGAAGTGCTCGCCGATTTTCAGGTCACCATCCCCGAGCTCGGCACGGTCAAAGCCGAGCATCCGCCGATCGTGGTGATCACGTCGAACCGCACCCGCGAAATTCACGACGCGCTCAAGCGCCGCTGCCTCTATCACTGGGTCGGCTATCCGGTGGCCGAGCGCGAGCTCACGATCGTGCGCGCCAAGGTGCCGGGCATCGGGAAGACGCTCTCCGAGCAGGTCGTGCACTTCGTGCAGGCGCTGCGCAAGGAGGACCTGTTCAAGGCGCCGGGGGTGGCCGAGACCCTCGACTGGGCGGCGGCGCTCGCCGAGCTTGATGTGCTGGCGCTCGACCCCGCGACCGTGTCCGACACGTTCGGCGCACTGCTCAAATACCAGGACGACATCGCCCGCATTGAAGGCAGCAAGGCCAGGGAGCTGATCGAGGGGGTGCGCGCAGAGTTGCGCGCGGCGGAGTGAATGTCGCGCGATCGCCGATGAGCCCGGATTTACCTTCCTCCCGCGGTCCGCGCGCTGACTCATCCCGCAACGGCGCAGCCGACCAGCTCGGGCGAGAGGCCGGTCGTCTCGCTGAGAACATCGTCCACTTCGCGCGTGCGCTGCGGGCCGCCGGCATTCCGGTCGGACCCGGCGCGGTGATGGACGCGCTCGCGGCGGTCGCGGCGGCCGGCGTCGGCACGCGCGAGGATTTCTACTGGACGCTGCACTCGGTGTTCGTGAAACGCCACGAGCACTCGCTCCTGTTCGATCAGGCGTTCCGTATCTTCTTTCGCCGGCGCGGCACCCTCGACAAGCTCCTCGCCGCCATGCTGCCGCAGGCGCCGCGGCGCGAGGACGAGAAGCCGCCGCCCGGCGCCCAGCGCATCCAGGAGGCCTTGCTCTCGAGCCTCGAGAAGGCCGAGCGCGAGCCGCCGCAGCTCGAGCTCGACGCGCGCCTCACCGTGTCCGACCGCGAGGTGCTGCAGAAGAAGGATTTCGCGCAGATGACCGCGGCGGAGATCGCGGCCGCCAAGGACGCCATCAAGCGCCTGGTGCTGGCGCTCGACGAGGTCAAGACACGGCGGCTCGCGCCCCATCGCCACGGCCATCTGATCGATATCCGCCGCACGTTGCGCGCCAGCCTCAAGGCCGGCGGGGCGGTGATCGACCTCAAATATCTGGGACCGCGCGTCAAGTCGCCGCCGATCGTGGCGCTGCTCGATATCTCCGGCTCCATGAGCCAGTACACGCGGCTGTTCCTGCACTTTCTGCACGCGGTGACCGATGCGCGAAAGCGCGTGCACACATTCCTGTTCGGCACGCGGTTGACGAACGTCACCCGCGCCATCAAGGCCAAGGACCCGGATGAGGCGCTCGCCGCGGTCGGAGCGAATGTCGCCGACTGGTCGGGCGGCACCCGCATCGCCACCTCGTTGCATGCCTTCAACAAGCTGTGGGCGCGGCGCGTGCTCACGCAGGGCGCGATCGTGCTGCTTATCACCGACGGGCTCGAGCGCGATCCCGACGACCGGCTGGCGTTCGAGATCGACCGGTTGCATCGCTCGTGCCGGCGGCTGATCTGGCTCAATCCGCTGCTGCGGTTTTCCGGCTTCGAGGCCAAGGCCAAGGGCATCCGCACCATCGTGCCGCACGTCGACGAGTTGCGGCCGATCCACAATCTCGATTCCATGGTGGAGCTGGTGCGCGCGCTCTCGGGCGGCGGCGTGCGCGCCGGCGATCCCAAGGCCTGGTTGGACAAGGTGGCGTGATGGTCATTGCCGGGCTTGGCCCGGCAGACCATCTTAGGGGGGATCGTTTTCTTGCGGTGATGGCTGCCGTGTCAAGCAAGGGGCGACGGCCAAGCAACGGCGACGGAGGTGGACATGTTCGCGCGCGACGAGGAGATCCTGAAGGCGGCGGAGGACTGGCGGCAGCAGGGACGCGGGGTGGCGCTGGCGACCGTGGTTGAGACCTGGGGTTCGGCGCCGCGGCCGGTGGGGTCCAATCTGGTCATCGACAGCGAGGGCAATTTCCTCGGAAGCGTCTCGGGCGGCTGCGTCGAGGGCGCGGTGGTGACCGAGGCGCTCGACGTGATCGAGAGCGGTAAACCGAAGACGCTCGAGTTCGGCGTCGCCGACGAGACGGCGTGGAAGGTCGGCCTCTCCTGCGGCGGCACGATTCGGGTGTATGTGGAGAAGGTGGAGTAGGGGAAGGGAAGAAGCGAATAGTGAGTAGCGAATAGTTTCGCTCGCATCGCTACTCGCTATTCGCTTGTGAACTCATGAAACTCGACATCCTGAAAGCCCTCAACACCGAACGCGCCGCGCGCCGCGCCGCGGTCGTGGTCACCGACGTTGCCAGCGGCGAGCAGCGGCTGGTGAAGGCGGCTGACGTCGCGCGCGATCCGCTGAATGACGTCATCGAGAAGCATCTGCGCAGCGGCAAGAGCGGGATGGAGGAGACGGCGGCGGGCAAGGTCTTCCTCACCGCGCACGTTCCGCCCACGCAACTCGTCATCACGGGGGCGGTCCACATCAGCCAGGCGCTGGCACCGATTGCCAAGATCCTGGGCTACGATGTGACCATCGTCGATCCGCGTACCGCCTTCGCCTCGATCGAGCGCTTCCCCGACGTAAAGGTGATCGCGGAATGGCCGGACGTGGCGCTGCCGCCGCTCGGCATCGACCGCTACACCGCCTTCGTGGCGCTCACCCACGATCCCAAGATCGACGATCCCGCGCTCACCCACGCGCTCGCGCGCGAGTGTTTCTATATCGGCGCGCTCGGCTCGAAGAAAACCCATGGCCGCCGTCTCGATCGGCTCAAGGCGCAGGGCCTGTCCGAGGCCGCGCTCGCGCGTATCCATGCGCCGATCGGTCTCGACATCGGTGCAGTGTCGCCGCCCGAGATCGCGGTCGCGATCATGGGCGAGATCACGGCGCGGCTACGCCAGTCCCCGGAGAAGGCGGCATGAAGTTCGGCGCGGTTGCGGTGGCGCAGGCCGAGGGCGGCGTGGCGGTGCATTCGATCCGCAAGGCTGGCTTGGTGCTCAAGAAAGGCACCGTCATCGGCCGTGCTGAGATCGCCGCCCTTGAAGCGGCCGGCATCGCCGAGATCGTGGTGGCGCGCATTGAGCCGGGCGACGTCTCGGAGGATGTAGCCGCCGCCGACATCGCAGCCACGGTGGCCGGCGAGGGGGTGCGCGTCGATCGCGCCTTCACCGGCCGCGCCAACCTATTCGCCGAGACCGCCGGCGTGCTGGTGGTGGACAAGGAGGCGATCGATCGCCTCAACCA
>JBKPUA010000455.1:0-9690 GCA_046735815.1 Pseudomonadota bacterium | reverse complement strand
CTCGGTCCCGAGGCAGCCTTCGATCAAGCCGTTGTAGTCGCCGCTCGCGAGCATCTCGCCGGTCTTGATCAGCTCGATGGCTTCCTTGCTGGCGTTGATGCCGACGATCAGCGGCGGCTTCTTCTTTGCCTCCTTGAACGCCTCGACCGCGCCCAGCGCCATGGCATCGTTGGCGGCGAGAACGCCGTCGACCTGCGGGGGCGGATTCAATTTTAGCATCGTCTTGAGCAGGTCGGCGGCCGCCGGACGGGCATACATCGCGTTCTTCGAAAGCGCGACCTTCACGTCCGGAAATTCCTTGAGCGCATCCTTGAAGCCGCGCAGCCGGGCCGCGGCCGAGGGGATGGTGTCCGGACCTTCGAGCACCACCACGCTGCCCTTGCCACCCATCGCCTTGAGCAGCGTGCGGGCGGTCTCGAGCGCAATGCCGTAATCGTCTGTGCCGATGAAGGCGACGGCGGAGCCGCCCGCCAGCCGATCGCTGACATTGACCAGCGGAATGTTGGCCGCGTTGATCTTCTGCGCCGCCGGGACCATCGCCTTGACGTCTACTGGCGTGAACACGATCGCGTCGCGTTTGGCGCTCAATGCCTCGTCGACCAGCGCGGTCTGTTGCGCCACGTTGTCGGGCGAGGTCGGAATGTAGTGGAAGAGAGTGACCCCATGCTCCTTGGCCACCGCTTCGGCGCCGGCGCGTACGGCGCGGGAGATCGGATTGCCCGCGCTCTTGGTGAAGATGCCGATTGTCTCGGCGTCAGCGGACGACGGCCCGAACGGCGTCAGGCCCGCGATTGCGGCGGCCAACCAAGCACCATGGTAGTTCATCGCCTGCTCCTGGCTTGCTTCCGGAGCCACTCGAAGCTCCGTCCTCCCCGTTCTTGCGAAACGTTTCTTCGCATCTTGAAGCTTGCTCAATCCGGATATCGATGTCGCAAATTGCCACTAGGCACAGTCCGGCTCGAGTGAACGACAATAAGAATAAAGAAGCTGGAAACAAAGGGAAGGACGTCGCTGCCGATGCCGGCGTGCTCGGTTCGACCGGATCGGTGCCCCTTGCGACCACGTAGCAATGGCTACCGCTGATGCGGTAGGATTTACTCCGTAATGGCGCGCAACTGAACAAGGCGTCGACCGACCGGTGCGATCCAGCGGCCGGTCGCCGGTCTCGACACCGGCAGCAGCAGGGAGGTCCGGAATGAGGTTCGTGGGTCGGCGCGGGTCGGTCGCAAGCTTGGTCGTTGCCGCGACCTGCATCCTGTCGACCGCCCTATGGGCGGGCGGCGCAGGGTTCGGCGATGACGACGACAACAGCGAAGAGGAAGGGCCGTCCTATTTCGGCTTCGTCAAGGACACCAACGGCGCCACCCTCCCCGATGCCAAGGTGATGGTGGGCGTGAAGGGCCGCGGCGGCGTGGTCACGCGCACCGACGCGCTCGGCGCCTACAAGGTGCCCGGCTTCGGCAAGGAGGTCGATCCCCAGGACGTCGAAATCGCGTGCGACAAGCAAGGCTACAAGCAGATCAAGACGCTGCGGCGCATGCGTTCACCCAACGCCGACGCGAAGATTCCCATTGAGACCGAGTGCACGCTGCAGCGTATCTAGGGCCCGTCCCGTGCGCGGCAGCCTCCCGTTCGCCGCTGTGACGGCGCTGCTGCTGGCGCTCGCTGTCTCGGTGGGTGCGGGCGCGCAGCCGGCGGTCGACCTGCAGCTCGTGCTCGCCGTCGACGCCTCCGGGAGCGTCGACCAGGTCCGCTTCGAGCTGCAGAAGCGCGGCTACGTCGCGGCCTTCCGGCACGCGCGCGTGCTGCAGGCCATCCGCTCCGGGCCGAACCAGGCGATTGCCGTCACCATGGTGCAGTGGACCGGCCCCATGCTGCAGGTTCCGGTGGTGGGATGGCGGCTCGTCGGCGACGAGGAGAGCGCCAACGCCTTCGCGACCGAGATCGACCGCGTACCGCGCCAGCTGTTCGGCGGCGGCACCTCGATCAGCGGCGCCATCGACTACGCCGCCACGCTGTTTCCGCGCAGCCCCTATCGTGCCTTACGGCGCGTCATCGACGTCTCCGGTGACGGCTCCAACAATCGCGGCCGGCCAGTGACGCTCGCGCGCGACGAGGCGGTGACCGGGGGCATCGGCATCAACGGCTTGCCGATCCTGGCGCTCGAGCCCGATCTCGACCGCTACTACTACGACAGCGTCATCGGCGGCCCCGGTGCCTTCGTCATCGCCGCGCAGAGCTACGAGACCTTCGGCGAGGCAATCCTGAAGAAGCTCATCACCGAGATCGCCGCGAGCGAGCGCCACGTCCCGGTCGCGAGCGGAATCCGTTGAGCGCCTGCGGCGGCTCGAACCTGCCGTTGACACCGCGCCCAACTCGCGCGCGCCAGGACATCGATATTGATCCATGGCGGTGCGCCGGGCTATTTGCAATGCGGGTCGAGCAGACGGGAAGACAAATGTCGAGAATTTGGACGGCGTGCGCGATTGCTCTGTTGCTATCGGCTGCGAGCGTCGCAGCAGCAGCCGACCGCCTGGCGTGGCCTTCGAACCTCCCGGTCTACGACCACATCGTCATCGTGGTCGAGGAGAACAAGGACTTCGAGCAAATCCTCGGTGGCAGGTTCGATGCGCCTTACATTCGAAAACTGGCGACGGAAGGAGCCGTCTTCGAGCGCATGTTCGGCGAGGAGCACTTCAGCCAGGGCAACTATTTCTGGCTGTTTTCAGGCAGCAACCAGAACGTCGGCTTTTTCGATCGGGTACCGAGCAAGGAGAACCATCCCGACTATCCGTTCAAGGCCAGCAGCCTCGGCGAGCAGCTGATCAAGAAGGGGCTCTCGTTCAAGGGCTATGCGGAGGACCTGCCGGCCATCGGCTCGACGGCGGTCGTCGACCCGCCGAATTGCGTGCGGGACGCGTGCGTCTATGCCCGCAAGCACGTGCCGTGGATCAGCTTCGCCAACGTTCCCAATGGGGCGACGGTCGAGACGTCATCGAACCTGCGCTTCACCGATTTTCCCAGCGACTATTCCAAGCTGCCGACCGTGGCCTTCGTCATTCCCAACCTCGACAACGACATGCACAATGGGAAGCCGGCGCAGAGCATTCCGGCTGGGGACGCCTGGCTGCGACGGAACCTCGACGGCTACTATCAATGGGCGAAGACTCACAACAGTCTGCTGATCATCACGTTCGACGAGAACGACGATAAGGTCGGCTATACCGGGCTCACCAATCCGTTCATCCTACTCAGCCCGGCGAATTCCCCGCGATACAACCAGCTCCTGCTCGATATCCAGAATCGGACCGTCACCATCTTCGCCGGGGCGAACATCAAACCGGGACGATATGCCGAGGGCAAAGGCATCACCCACGTCAACATCCTGCGCACGATCGAAGCGATGTACGGCCTGCCGAAATCGGGCGCGCAACAGCCCAACGCGGCCGGCGGCGGCATCTCCGACGACGCGATCGTCACCGACGTGTTCGAGCCGATTCGCTAAAGCTTGCCAACGACAGAGATATCGGCGCCGTCTCGATAGGCCGGGTGCCGCCAACCATCTTCGTCGTAGTCGGCCATGCATCGCTCGGCGAACGCCTCCATCTCTTTGAGGGCGCCGGAGGCCTGCGCCTGCTGCAGCGGGAAAATGCGTACGAGCTCGTGGCTGCCTGCGTAGTTCATCTCATACAGCTCGTGTCGCGCGCCGAATTCCGTTCCAATCGCATCCCAAAGCAGCTTCATCGTCTTGATTCGCTCCTTGTAGTCGATGCCGTTGGAGCCGCGCACGTAACGCGCAAGGTACTTGTCGATGTCCGGATTCTTGAAGTCGCGGACATGGGAAGGCAGATAGATGAGGCCCGACGCGATCACCTTCTCGACGATTGCGCGCACTGCGGGATAGGCCTCGGTCATGAACAAGCGGTAGGTGCTCGACGCCCTGACATTCGGCAGCACCGCGCCATTGACCCATGGCTCGGGGTTGAATGCCATGGCATCGGAGAGGGACCAGAACAGGTTCCGCCAGCCGATCACCTCTCCGATCTGCGCCTGCACGCCCCGGAACGCCTCCACGCCGGTTGCGCGCGCCGCCTTGTAGAGCAGGCCCACGATGAAATCGAGCTTCACCGCGAGCCGAGTGCAGCCCTGCAGGGTGAAGCCGTTGAAGAATCCCGAGCGCGAATAGAAGTTCTTGAGACGCTCCACATCGCGATGGATGAAAACGTTCTCCCATGGAATGAACGCGTTATCGAACACGAAGATGGCGTCGTTCTCGTCGAAGCGTGACGTAAGCGGATAGTCCCAGGGCGAGCCGGTAGTGGCGGCTGCGAGCTCGTAAGACGGCCGGCAGATGAGCTTGATCCCGGCGGTGTCCATGGGTGCGATGAACATCACCACCATGCTCGGATCGTTGATCTCCTGACCCATGTTCTGGCCGAGGAAGTTGTAGTGGGTGAGCGCCGAATTCGTGGCCACGACCTTGGCGCCCGACACGACGATGCCGGCGTCGGTTTCCTTTTGAATGGTGATGTAGACGTCCTTGACCTGCTCAAGCGGCTTGTTGCGGTCGATGGGCGGATTGACCAGAGCATGGTTGAGATAGAGCACCGCCTCCTGCGCTCGCTTGTGCCAGGCACGGGCGTTGGCGGCGAACTTGCCGTAGAACTCCGCGTTGGCACCGAGCGTGTTGAGGAAGGCGGCCTTATAGTCGGGGCTACGACCCATCCAGCCGTAGCTGATGCGCGCCCAAGCTGCGATGGCGTCGCGCTGTGCGATCACATCATCGCGCGAGCGCGCCGCTTTGAAGAATTTGTGCGTGTACCCGCCGGAGCCCGTATCGGTCTGCGCGGTGAGGACGTCTTTGGTACTCGAATCATGCAGCGCGTCGTAAAGCTGCGCAACCGAAACAGCCGCATTCCGAAAGGCCGGGTGAGTCGCGACATCCTTGACGCGCTCGCCGTAGATATAGACTTCACGCCCGTCGCGCAGCGACTCGAGGAACTCCTTGCCTGTGAACGGGCGCTTTTTGCCTTCGATGACTGCTTCGGGACGCTGCGACATGACACGATCCAACACGTTCACTTGTGATTCTTCGCATCATAGCGACGCGAGCCGCGCAATGTCGACCGACCACTTTGCCGCTGCGATGTCGAGGAAGTGCAAGACACGATGTGAGAGGCTGGAAGACCTGCTCTAGATATTCACCCCCGCCGCCTGCAAGATCGAGCGCGCTCGCGCGCGCTCGTCATCGGAGATCACGAGCCGCGCGGCAAAGTCCCGGCCCGCTGGGCGCGTCGCATCGATGCCCATTTTCGTGACAGTGAAGTTGTCCGGGTCGGACGTGGGATCGAGGATCGCGCCTTTCGCACCAGGAACGAAGAAAATATCCTTGTCGGGACGCACGCGGGTTGCGACCGCCCACATCACATCGTTGGTGTCGAAAATATCGACATCGTCATCCACGACGATGACGTGCTTGGTGTAGAACTCGGTGCCGAACGCGGCCATGATCGCGGTCTGCGGCTCGCCATCCGCGACCTTCTTCATCGAGATGTAGGCGGCGAACGCGCCGCACGACGTATGCGGCACGTGGACGGCGCGCACGTTGGGCAAATTGCGCCGCAGCGCGTTGAGAATTTCGCCTTCACGGGTGATGCAGGACACCAGGATGTGGTCCTTCGACATCCCGGAGGTGACGCTCTGAAACATGGCGTCACGCCGCATACGGATCCGATGAGCGACGAACACGTGCTGTGTGCTGCGATAGGAGGCATAGCCCGTGAACTCACCGAAGGGCCCTTCGGGCTCGCGGACCTCCGCCAGGATCTCCCCTTCGATGACGATCTCGGCGCCCGCGGGGACCTCAAGCTCGCCGCTGCCACAGCGCGCAAGCCGATACGGTTCGCCGAACAGTCCGCCGATGATCTCGTATTTCCGCACATGCGGCGGATAGGCGTAGACCATCGAGCCCATATAGTGCAGCGGATGCGTTCCGATGGTGATCGCCGCGGGAAGAGACTTGCCCTGCTGCTCGGCGCGGCGTTGGAATTCATACATGCGGCGGCGCGAATGGAGCGAGACGCCGAGTCTATTTTTGCCCTTGAGCATGAACCGGTGAAAACCAGTGGTATCGACCCCGCTGACGGGGTCGCGCGCCGAGAGCTGCCCGGCGGTGATGTAGGGTCCCCCGTCGATCGAAAACTGCAGCGGAATCGGAAGGGCGGAGAGATCCACATCGTCGCCTTCGAGCACCACGTCGTTCCATGCCGCGTCCTTGACGAGCTCGCAGGGGATGTATTTCTGGCACCGTTCGCGGAATGCTGTCGGGAGGTTCTCCGGCTCGACCGCGAGGCAAGCCGCGAGCAGCTTGCGGTTGGCCGCCACATTGGTGACGACCTTCATGGCATTTGTGCCGGGCTTTTCGAAGATGATGACCGGGCTTTTCCCGCCGCGTTCGAGCTCGAATACGATGGCGGTCATGTCGATCCGCGTGTCTACGGGCTGACGGACGCGCAGAAGCTCGTCGGGGTGCTCGGTCTCGACCATGTCGAGGAAGCTGCGCAAGCTTTGATTGTCGAAATTGGACGCGGTGCTCGGCATGGGACCCCCGTTCGGACTCGCAGATCGGATCACAGTATAACCTCGTTGTTTCACATACCGAGATAGGCTTGGCGAATGGCGGGGTCGCGCGCCAGCTGCTCGGTCGTGCCGCGCATGGCGACGCGTCCGGTCTCGATGACCAGGCCATGGCGCGCGAGCTCGAGCGCGGTCATGACATCCTGCTCGACGAGCAGAATAGTGACGCCGGTCCGGTTGATCTCGAGCAGTGCCTCGCTCAGCCGTTCCACCAATCGGGGCGCGAGCCCGAGCGACAGCTCGTCGATCATGAGCAGCTTCGGCCGCGACATGATTCCGCGTCCGATGGCGCACATCTGCTGCTCGCCGCCGGACAGCGTGAGCGCATCCTGCCGCTGGCGCTCGCGCAAGATGGGGAAGAGCGAAAACACGTAGTCGAGATCCCGCCGAACCTCCGCGTCGTCGCGCCGCAGATAGGCGCCGAGCAGCAGGTTGTCTTTCACGTTCAACCCGCGGAATAGCCGGCGGCCTTCGGGAACATGGGCGACGCCGCGGGCGAGAATTTCGTCGGGCGTAAGCGCGGTCAGCTCCGCGCCCGCGAACCGGATGCGTCCCGCACTCGCCCGCAACAGGCCAGACATCGTGCGCAGCAGCGTGGTCTTGCCGGCGCCGTTCGAGCCGACGATGCAGGTGATCTCGCCGGCTTCAATGGCGAAGCTGATGCCCCAAAGCACCCGCACGTCGCCATAACCGGCGCTCAGGTCCTCGAGCTCAAGGATGACGTCAGGCACTCACAGCCTCCATTGCGGCGCGGCGACGACCTTCTCGCCAAGATAGGCCTCGACCGCCCGTTCGTCTTTGACCATTCTGCCTGTGAAGAGTGCAGAATTGTCAATGGAACGGATACCAGACGCAGGGACCAAGGCTAAGATGCTCTATTCGTTTGCAGCGGCGGAAGGCGGACCTGACCTTGACTAGGAATGCGAGCGGAGTGGGTGGGCGGCTATGGCGCAAGGAGGACGACCGGTTCCTGCGCGGCCGCGGGCAATATATCGGCGACATCGGGTTTGCGGGCATGCGCGAGGTCGCCTTCGTGCGCAGCCCGGTGGCGCACGCGCGGTTGACCGCGATCCGAATTCCAGAACATGTCCGAGGCTCTGTCTTCACCGCCAAGGATCTCACCGGGGTGCTTCCGATCCGGGCCGTGTCGTCGCTGCCCGGATTTCAGTTCTCGGAGCAACCTGTCCTGGTAACGGACAAGATCCGCCACGTCGGCGAGTTGATCGCCATGTGCGTCGCCGACACCCGCGCGGAGGCCGAGGACATCGCGGCCGGGGTCGCGATCGAATACGAGGAGCTGCCGGCGGTCGTCGACATGCTCAAGGCGCAAGAGCCCGGCTCAACCCTTGTGCACGACACGGTCAAGCGCAATGTCTTTCTCGAGGTCGGCTTCGACGGCCCGATCGAGGCGATCGCGCGGACGGCGCCGGTGAAAGTCACCCGCGAGCTGCGCACCGCGCGCCAGGTGATGTCCCCGATCGAATGCCGCGGCTTCATCGCGCAGTGGGACACGCGGCTCAATCAATTGATCCTGCACGGTGCAACACAGTTTCCGCACGTGGTCCGCACCGGGCTGGCACAAGTTCTTCAGCTTCCCGAAATCCAGATTCGCGTGGTCTCGACCGATGTCGGCGGCGGCTTCGGCTACAAGGCGATATTGGCGTCGGAAGAGGTCTGTCTGTGCTGGCTCGCCATGCGTTGCGGCCATCCGGCGCGCTGGCTCGAGGACCGGCGCGAGCAGCTGGTTGCGAACGCGAACTGTCGCGAGCATCACTACCAGATCTCGGCTTACGCCGACGAGACGGGAAAGCTCCTCGCCTTCGAAGCCAGGGCGGCGGTCGACTCGGGTGCCTATTCCGCCTACCCGTTCACGGCGGCGATCGAGCCGTCGCAGGTCAGCGCCATCCTGCCCGGCCCGTACGTCATTCCCGCCTACCGCTGCAAGACGGCCGCGGTCGTGACCAACAAGTGTCCGCAACTCCCCTACCGCGGCGTCGCCCGGCCGAATGTCTGCTACGCCATGGAGCTGGTGATCGATGCGATCGCACGGCAGATCGGCAAGGAGCCTTACGAGGTGCGGCTCGCCAATCTGGTGCGCCCCGAGCAGATGCCGTTCGACAACATCACCGACAAGCATTTCGACAGTGGCGACTATCCGCAACTCCTGCGCATGGCGATTGACGCGATCGACCTTCCGGCAGTGCGGGCGCGGCAGAAGCGCGGTGAGCCCGATGGCCGCCTGATCGGACTGGGCCTCGCCGCGTTCTCCGAGCAGACCGCGCACGGCACGACCGCCGACGGCAAGCGGCGCGCGCTCTACGAGCAGGCCTTCGCCCGCCTCACACCGGATGGGCGCCTCGACCTGAGGCTGGGTATCCAGAGCATCGGCCAGGGGCTGGAAACGACCCTGGCGCAGATCGCGCATGAATATCTCGGCGTCGATCACGCCGACATCCACGTCAAGCTGGGCGACACCGAGCTCTCGCCCTATTCGAGCGGCGCCTGGGGCTCGCGCGGCATCGTCTGGGCCGGGGGTGCGACCGCGCGCGCCTGCAAGGAGCTTGCGAATCGCGTCGCCGAGATCGGCGCAGCGCTGCTGCAAACGAACGTCGATTCGGTCGAGGTGCGCGACGGCGGTGTGTTCGGGCCGCACGGAAGCGTCTCGCTCGCCGACATTGCGCGCGCGTTCTATCTCGCTCCCGCCGATCTGCCCGGCGACATCGATCCGCATGGACTCGAGGTGACTCAAGGCTATGCGCCCAAGCGGCTCACGGGCGTTCACACCGGCTCGGTTCATGCCGCCGTCGTCGCCGTCGATCCGGAAACCGGGGGCGTCGAGATCCTCGACTATGTGGTCGCGGAAGATGCCGGTGTGCTGGTCAATCCCATGGTCGTCGACGGGCAAATCCAGGGTGGAACCGCACAGGGCATCGGCTCGGCCCTGTTCGAGGAAATGCCGTTCGACACGCAGGGACAGCCGCTCGCATCGACGCTTGCCGACTATCTCCTGCCGGGATCTACGGACGTGCCCAACGTCAGCATCCTCCACATGGA
>JBKPUA010000454.1:0-2380 GCA_046735815.1 Pseudomonadota bacterium | reverse complement strand
GGACTTCTGAACCAAAGCCACACTAGATCAATAAGTTGCTAGTGTCCTTCGATTCCGAAGTTCGCAAACGGGAGTGCCGCACAACGATGCGAACTTCGGAATCGGGACACTAGCCGCATCAGAGCCGCGTATGTCGATCCTAGTCAGTCTCCACCACGTCACACGGTATAACTACGATCGGTTGGTCGGGCTTGGTCCGCAGGTCGTCAGGCTGCGGCCGGCGCCGCATTGCCGCACCCGCGTCCCGAGCTACTCGCTCAAGGTGACGCCGGCTCAGCATTTCGTGAACTGGCAGCAGGACCCCAACGGAAACTGGCTCGCGCGCTTCGTCTTTCCCGAGAAGACGCGCGAATTCACCGTCACGGTCGATCTCACCGCCGATATGTCGGTGGTCAATCCCTTCGATTTCTTCATCGAGCCGTTCGCGGAAACCTTCCCGTTCGCCTATCCGGCCGAATTCGCGGAGGAGCTTGCGCCCTATCTCTATGCCGAGCCTGCCGGCCCCCATCTGTCCGCGTTCCTCGCCTCGATCCCGCGCAACGGCCGCAGCACGGTCGATTTCCTGGTCGAACTCAACCAACGCCTGCAACGCGAGATCCGTTACGTGATCCGGATGGAAACGGGCGTGCAGACGACGGAAGACACGCTGGCGGCGGCCTCGGGCTCGTGTCGCGACAGTGCCTGGCTGCTGGTGCAGATCCTGCGGCACCTCGGCCTCGCCGCCCGATTCGTGTCAGGCTACCTCATCCAGTTGCGCCCCGACGTGACCGCGCTCGACGGGCCGGCGGGCGCAACGCAGGACTTTACCGACCTGCACGCCTGGGCCGAGGTCTACGTGCCGGGCGCCGGCTGGATCGGACTCGACGCCACCTCCGGCTTGTTGTGCGCCGAGGGTCATCTTCCGCTCGCGGCCACGCCGCATTTCCGTGCCGCCGCGCCGATCAGCGGCGCCGTCGAGCCGGCGGAAGTATCCTTCTCCTTCGACATGGCTGTTGCGCGCATCGCGGAAAAGCCGCGCGTCACGTATCCGTTCTCCGACCAGGCCTGGGCCGAGCTCGACGCGCTGGGCGAAAAAGTCGACCGCGACCTGTTGGCGAACGATGTCCGCCTGACCATGGGCGGCGAGCCGACCTTCGTCTCGATCGACGACTATCAGTCGGCGCAATGGAACACCGCCGCGCTCGGTCCGACCAAGCGCATCCGCGCCGACGATCTCATTCGGCGCCTGCGTCAGCGGTTCGCACCCGGCGGGCTGCTGCATTATGGCCAGGGCAAGTGGTATCCGGGCGAGCCGCTGCCGCGCTGGGCCTTCTCGCTCTATTGGCGGCGCGACGGCAAACCGATCTGGCGCAACGCCGAGCTCATCGCCACCGAGGCCGGGGCTTATCGGCCGCTCGCGGATGACGCCCAGCGCTTCGCGCAAGCCATCGCCGACCGCCTCGGCCTCGACGCCGACTACGTGCAGCCCGCCTTCGAAGATCCCGCCCAACGCATGCTCAGCGAGGGCGAACTGCCGGAGAATGTCGATCCCGCCGATCCCAAGATCGACGACCCTATCGAGCGCGACCGCATCATGCGCGCGTTCGAACGAAACTTGGGCGCGCCGGTCGGCTATGTGCTGCCGGTGCAGCGCTGGACCGCGCAGGCGGCGCCGGGATGGATCAGCGAGCTGTGGCAAACGCGGCGGCGACGCCTGCTGCTGGTGCCGGGGGACTCGTCGATCGGATTCCGCCTGCCCCTGAGCTCCTTGCCGCATCTGCGGTCGGTGGACTATCCCCATCTCGTGCCCGCCGATCCGCTGGCCGAGCGCGGCGAATTGCCCGATCCCGAGCTGATCGCGCAGGCGGTCGTCCACCGCAACGAAGATGTGGCCGCCCGCTCCAAGGTGCTGGAGTTTCGCCGGGCGCAAGCCGTGCCCGCGCGCGCGGTTGCCTTTCCGCCTCAATCGGGCGTTCCCGTACGCACGGCGCTCACCGTCGAGCCGCGCGACGGACGGCTTTGCGTGTTCATGCCGCCGCTTGAGCGCCTGGAGGACTATCTCGAGCTCCTCGCCGCCATCGAAACGGCAGCCGGCGAGCTCAACTTGCCGATCCATGTGGAAGGTTACGAGCCTCCGGCGGACCCGCGCCTGAACGTGATCAAGGTGACGCCCGATCCCGGCGTGATCGAGGTCAATGTTCATCCTGCCGCGAATTGGCGCGACGCCGTCGAGCTCACGACCGCGCTCTACGAGGAAGCGCGCCTCACCCGGCTCGGCACCAACAAGTTCATGATCGATGGCCGCCACACCGGCACCGGCGGCGGCAATCACATCGTGCTCGGCGGGCCGACCGCCGCCGACAGCCCGTTCCTGCGCCGTCCCGATCTGCTCAAGAGCCTG
>JBKPUA010000453.1:0-6555 GCA_046735815.1 Pseudomonadota bacterium | reverse complement strand
GCACGAAGCCGACCGGCGAGGCGTTGGCGGCGACGATGCGCTGCTGCAGCTCCTTGAGCGAGAAGCGGGACGGAAGCTGTGACATGTCATAGCCGGTGTTGTGCGAGAGCCAGACGCCGACCGCCTCGAGCGGCACGTCGGTAATCATGCTCTCGCGCATGGCCTGCGCTTCCGCCGCAGTCGCGCCCACCATGGCGCGGCTCGACCAGAGTATGCCGACCGTGTCGGGGTCGCGGCCCTCGTCGCGGAGCGCCTGGTCGAGATCGGAGCGTTGCTTCACCATCAACGGGATCGACTTGGTCAAGCCAAAGACATGATCGGCGACATGCGCCGCCGCCCGCGTCCCGCGCGGCGAGCCGCCGGCCTGGATGATGACGGGCTGGCCTTGCGGCGAAGGGACCACGCTGAGCGGTCCCTTGACCTTGAAGAACTTGCCGACGTGATTGATCGCGCGAACCTTGCGCGGATCCGCCACCATGCCCGCCGTGCGATCCCATACGAAGGCATCGGCGTCGACGCTCTTCCACAGCGCGCGGCAGACGTCGATGAACTCCTCCAGCCGCTCATAGCGCTCGTTGTGGTCGAGGAGCTCGTCATAGCCGTAGTTGGCATAGTCGGCGCGGCGCTGCGAGGTGATGACGTTGAAGGCGATGCGGCCGTTAGTGACGTGATCGAGCGAGTTGAGCAGGCGCGCGGTGTAGAACGGATGCATGAAGGTCGAGGCGTAGGTCAGCCCGAAGCCCAGGTGGCTGGTCACGCGCGACATCATGGCGATCCAGGGGCTCATCTCGAAGCGCGGCCATGCCACGCCGGTGCGCACCGCGTCTTCGATCGTGCCTTTCCAGGTGTCGGGAATGCCGGTGCTGTCGCCGAAGAAGATCATGTCGAAGCCGCCGCGCTCGGCGGTGCGCGCGACCTCCTCGAACATGCCGATGTTGGGATGCTGCCGGTCGACCCAGGAGCCGGGCAGCCGCCAGTGCGTCTCCACCGCCGTCCAGGACAGATCGAAGGCGAGATGGATTTTCTTCTTCATCCTCGGTCTCCTCGGCGACCAATCGGCATTTGCGGGCAAGCGCGCGCGACGCTGCAACGATCATGCCAGGCTTAGAGCGCGTCCCGTTCCTGCGGAATCGGGACGCGCTCTTAGATTCTTTGAGTTTGCGCATGTTCTATTCGGAAAACCGGTGCCCACCCCGGATCAAGTCCGGGGCAGGCTTTTTCCGGAACATGCGCTAGCGCGTCCGAAGGCGATCGGCCGCGGCTTGCTCCGATGGACCTGTTCGTCAGAGCGGGCGTTCGGATTGGGCCGCCGGTCAGCCCGTGACCATGCGCATGAGAACGCGATCTCTGCGCACGAAATGGTGGTGCAGCGCCGCGGCGATATGCATTGCCGCAACCACGCCGATGATGATCCCCAGCCAGCGGTGCAGGACGAACAGCCGCTCCGAGAGCGCACGATCCGCGGGCCAGACCGGCGGCAGCTCGAACAGGCCGAAGATCGGGATCGGCGCCGGGTAGGCAGAAGTGGCGATCAGGCCGACCGCCGGCTGCACGATCAACAGGCCGTAGAGCACCCAGTGCGTCGTGTGCGCCGCCGCTTGCTGGAGCGGATGGATGTCGTCGGGAAGCGGCAATGGCGGATGGGTCAGGCGATAGATCAAGCGCGCGAGCACGAGCGGGAGCAGCACCGCGCCCACCGACTTGTGCAGGTCGTAGAGCCGCTCCTGCACCGGGCCACCCCACTCGTTGGCGATGACGATGCCGGCCGGAATCTGGAACAGGACCAACGCGGCCACGAGCCAATGCAGCACGCGCGCGGTCACGGTATAGGCGGGATCATAGGTCGGATTTGCGGACGCGGGCGATGCGTGGATCATTGCTGTCCTCCGGTCAGCGGCACGACGAGGGGATTGATGACCAGCTCGAGCTTCGCAGCCGGCACGACCGGCAGAGCGGCCAGTATGCCAAGTTTTCTCCAGATACAAATACGGCTTGTTGGTCCAAGGCGTCGCGTCGTCGGTTCTTCCGCACCCTCCTCGCCGCTCAAGCGAGCGATGATATCATCAACGGACCGAGCCGGATTGATCCGATCGCCGACGAATGCAAAGAGCGCAAGCCGCAGACGCAAGGGAGGACACAATGAAGAAATCCCATTCTCGCACCGGTGCTGACGACGGCTGGCGCACCGGGAACGACCTGTCGCGACGCGAGCTGATCTCGGCGGGCACGGCCATGGCCGCTGCCGCGGCCGCGTCTCCGCTGATCGCGACTACCGCAGCGGCGCAAGGCGGCGCGGGCACCGACGCCACGTTGGAGCGGCTCAAGCGCGCCGCCGGCGACGGCGGTCGCCGAATTCTGATCCGCGGCGGGACGATCATCTCGATGGACGCGGCCGTCGGCGACTTTGCCGTCGGCGATGTGTTGATCGAGGGCCAGAAGATTGCCGCCGTCGGGCCCGACCTCGCCGGCGCGGCGCAGGGGGGTGCCATCGTGGTCGATGCCGCCGGCATGGTCGTCATCCCGGGCTTGATCGATTGCCACCGCCATTCCTGGGAGGGCCAGATCCGCGGCATCATCCCCGACAGTTCATCGATCGGCGACTACATGGCCGCCACCCATCGCGGCTTTGCCCCCTTCTACCAGCCGGAGGATATGTATGTCGGCAATCTCTCGACCGCGCTCGGCTGCATCGACGCCGGCATCACCTGCGTCATCGACAACTCGCACAACTCGCGCTCGGCGGCGCATTCGGACGCCGCGGTCAAGGCGCTCATCGATTCGGGCATCCGCGCCGTGCACGCCTCCGGCGCGCCGACGTTCGCCGACTGGGACAAGCAGTGGCCGGGCGACCTCGAGCGGCTGCGACGGCAGTATTTCTCATCCGAGGACCAGCTCGTCACGCTGCGGATTTTCTCCCGCGGCCTGGTGAAAGACGACTGGCAGCTCGCGCAACGCATGGGCCTGTGGCTCTCCGTCGACGGCGCGGGCGCGCCCAACAACGCGCAGACGCTGCAGGACTTCAAGAAGGATGGGCTGCTCGACGAGCGCCGCACCTTCAATCACGGCTACGGCCTTGCCGACGAAAGCTGGGCGCTCATCCGCGACGCGGGCATTTCCGTCAACGCCTGCCCGCGCTCGGATGCGCAATGGGCGCTGGGCACTGCCGAGATGGGGCTGCAGGCGGCGTTGAACCGCGGGATCAGGCCGGGGCTGAGCGTCGACAACGACACCGCCTACAGCACCGACCTGTTCGCCGAAATGCACGCGGCGCTCAATCTGCAGCGCTGGGCGGTACACGGGGCGAAGACGCGCGGCGAAGCCGCGCCGGCGCGCCTGACCGTCCGCGACATGCTGGAATTCGCGACCGTGCGCGGCGCGCAGAACGCGGCGCTTGCGGGGAAGATCGGCACGCTCACCCCGGGCAAGGAGGCCGACATCGTCCTCATCCGCGCGACCGACATCAACACCATGCCGCTGACCAACGCGGTGGCGACGGTGGTCTCCTATGCCCACGCCGGCAACGTCGACGCGGTGTTCATCGCCGGCTTGGCGCGCAAGTGGGGCGGCAAACTGGTCGACGTCGACCTGCTCGGTTTCCGCGCGCGGGTGCAGCGATCGCGCGATGCGTTGTTCGCGCGCCGGGGTATGAAGGTGGATGTGCTGGGGTGATCATCCGAGGTGAGGAGGGCCCCGAGACGCGCCGCTATTCCGGCGGCGGGAGCCAGCAGCGGGTGCAAGGAGGCTTGACCCACGTTGCGCCGCCCGCCGCCGCGCGGGACTATCCGCAGCGCGCGTGCGGCTCATCCTGCCGCTTCGTCCCCCTGCCCGGAGGCAAACATGGACAGTCATGAGACCTTGAAGGCGTTCAACGTGAGGGCCATTCGGCGCGCACTGGAAGCCGCGGGCGTAGTTCTTGGGGTGTGGTGCACGCTCTCGACGGCTTACGCAAAGGACGATCTTACGTCACGACAATATGGCGAATGCCTCGATAAATCCGGCGGCAACACCGCGAACATGATCGAATGCAATGCAATCGAGCTAAAGCAGCACGACGACAGCCTCAACAAATCCTACCGCGCGCTGCTGGCGAAGCTGACGCCGCAACGGCGCCAGCAGCTGGTCAAGGCGCAGCGGGCTTGGGTTGCTTTTCGGGACGCCAATTGTGACTTCTACTTCGATCCAAACGGTGGATCGGCGGCTCGCCTCTCCGCGAGCTCCTGCATTCTGACGACGACGGCCGAGCGAGCGAAAGAGATCAAGAACCTGCTCGAATCGGAAAAGGCCGGCCAATAAATCTCCGGGGGGGAACGCACCGGTGCCCGCGCCCGAGTCGGCGGCGCGCCGATGGGCAGGCGCAAAGGCTATCGCGCGATGCGTTCGATGTGGTGCTTCTCCCCAGTTGCGGTATCCTCGTGGCCAAAAGTCACTCAGGGAGGACACCATCATGAAATCCACCCGCCGCGACTTCTTGATCGGTAGCGGGACGGCCGGCGCCGTCGCAACGCTGGGGCTCAAGCCGGCGCGCGCGCAAACCTGGCCCAACCGTCCGGTCACCATCATTTGCCCGTGGGCCGCCGGCGGCGGCACGGATGCGACGGCGCGCATCGTGGCGGCCGTGCTCGAAAAGGAGCAGAGACAGCCCTTCAACGTCATCAACCGCACCGGCGGCTCGGGCGTGGTGGGTCATTCGGCGATCGCGACGGCCGCGGCTGACGGCTACACCCTCGGCATCATCACGGTCGAAATCTCGATGATGCATTGGCAGGGCCTCACCGAGCTCACCCCCGGGAGCTTCGCGCCGCTCGCGCTCATGAACGAGGACCCGCCCGGCGTCCAGGTTTCGAGCACGAGCCCGTACAAGACGGTGAAAGAGCTGTCCGATGCCATCAAGGCGGCGCCTCCAGGCAAGCTCAAAGCGTCGGGCACTGGCCAAGGCGGCATCTGGCATCTGGCGCTGGTCGGCTGGCTCACCGCCATGGGTCTCAAGCCCAATCACGTGGCGTGGGTGCCATCGAACGGCGCGGCGCCGGCCATGCAGGATCTCGCGGCCGGCGGGCTCGACGTCGTGACCTGCTCGTTGCCGGAAGCTCGCGCCATCATCGAAGCCGGCAAGGCGCGAAGCCTCGCCGTGATGGCGGCGGAGCGCAACCCCGCCTTCAAGGACGTACCGACGCTCAAGGAAGCCATGGGCATCGATTATACCACCGGCGCCTGGCGCGGCTTTGCGGCGCCCAAGGGATTGCCGGCGGACATCGCCAACGCCATGACGGCCGCGCTGAAGAAGGTCAACGAGGCCGCCGAGTTTCGCGAGTTCATGGCCAATCGCGGGTTCGGCGTGCGGTGGGCCGATGGCGCTGGCTTCGCCAAGTTCATGGACGAGGGTGACAAGGCGATGGGTGTGGCCATGAAGGCGGCCGGCCTCGCCAAGAGCTGAGCCGGGCACGATCGCGGGCCCCGAATTCGCTGGGCTCGCCCTGCCCTTTCCTTGACGCGCGGTTCGATGCGGCTTTCCGATCGCACAACTGGCCTGTTCATGGTCGCCCTCGGCGCGCTCGCGGCCTATGGCGGCTCGCGCCTGCCGCCGGTCCCGGGTCAGCAGATCGGACCCGAGGTGTTTCCGCTCGTGGTCGGCAGCGGTCTCGTGATCTGTGGCGCGATGATCGCGGTCGGCATCGGTCGCCACTACGAGGAGGAAGCCGAAGCCGACCTCGCCAAGATCACCGGCCAGTTCGCGACGGAGACCGACGAGGTGGATCAGCCGCGCGCCTGGTGGCGCGGCCTGAAAGCGCTCGTGCCGCCGGCGTTGCTCCTGTTCTATGTCCTTGTCGTCGAGCGGCTGGGTTTCCTGCCAACGGCTGCCGCGATCGTGCTGATCACCGCGCTGGCCTTGGGTGCGCGGCTGCGCCTCGCCGTCGCGATGGCGATCGGCGCGCCGATCGTCGTCAATCTCGTATTTGCGAAGCTCCTGCGCGTGCCCCTGCCGTCGGGATTTCTGCCATTGCCATGGCTCGGCCTGCCATGAGCACGGTGATCGAAGCGTTCTCGCTGGTGCTGCAGACGGACGTTCTCATCGCCATTCTCCTGTCGTCCATCTACGGGTTGGTGGTCGGCTCGCTGCCCGGCCTGTCGGCGACGATGGCAACGGCGCTGCTGGTGCCCGTCACCTTCTATCTCTCGCCGATCGCGGCAGTCGCCACCATCATCGCGGCCTCCGCAATGGCAATCTTCTCCGGCGACATCCCCGGCGCCCTCCTGCGCATCCCGGGCACCCCGGCCTCCGCCGCCTACACCGACGAAGCCTACGCAATGACCCGCAAGGGCCAGCCGGAGATGGCGCTGGGGATCTGCGTGTGGTTCAGCGCGCTCGGCGGCATCGCCGGCACGATCTCGCTGATGGCGCTGGCGCCGCCGCTGGCCGAAATGGCGCTCAACTTCTCGACCTACGAATATTTCTGGCTCGCCTTCCTCGGCCTCATGTGCGCCACCATGGTGGCGCGATCCTCGCCGGTGAAGGCGATCGCCAGCATGCTGATCGGCCTCCTGGTCTCGTGCATC
>JBKPUA010000452.1:0-5643 GCA_046735815.1 Pseudomonadota bacterium | reverse complement strand
GAGGCACACCAACGCGCGCTTCCGGGCCGCCTCGTGGGCGTGTCACTCGATAGTCGCGGGCAAGTTGCCTACCGCCTCGCGCTGCAAACCCGCGAGCAGCATATTCGACGCGAGAGGGCGACTTCGAACATATGTACCGCCCAGGTTCTGCCCGCGGTGCTCGCGTCCATGTACGCGGTCTACCATGGCCCGAATGGGCTCAAGCTGATCGCCGAAAAGGTGCGGCGCAGCGCAGCGACGCTTGCCGCAGGGCTGCGCAAGCTCGGGTGGAACGTCGCCCCGAGGAATTTCTTCGATACCATCACCGTCGATGTCGACGATCGCCAGCAAGATATCCTTCGGCGGGCGACCGAAAGCGGTATCAACCTTCGCAGAATTGTTGGAGAGGATGGCACGCGCCGCATCGGCATCAGCTGCGACGAGACGACGACACCGACGATCGTCCAAGCCGTCTGGCGGTCATTTGGAACGTTGGACGAAGCTCGCTCGTCGGCCGAAATTTCATTTGCCGCGGTTTCGGTACAGGCGGCGGACACCCTGCCCGCCTCACTGCGTCGCGAGAGCGGCTTCCTCACGCATCCCGTTTTCCACCGATATCATTCCGAAACCGAAATGCTGCGCTACATGCGCCGGCTGGCGGATCGCGATCTGGCGCTGGACCGATGTATGATTCCACTTGGCTCGTGCACGATGAAGCTCAACGCCACGACCGAGATGATTCCTCTCACGTGGCCGGAATTTTCCAACATCCACCCCTTCTCGCCGATCCATCAGGTCTCAGGCTACACGGAGATGATCTCCGATCTCGCAGCCAAGCTTTGCGCCATCACGGGTTTTGACGCCATTTCAATGCAGCCCAATTCCGGCGCGCAAGGCGAGTATGCGGGTCTGCTCGCCATTCGCGCCTATCACCGCCACAGAGGGCATGGACATCGCAACGTATGCCTTATCCCATCGTCTGCTCACGGGACGAATCCGGCCTCCGCTCACTTGGCCGGCATGAACGTCGTGGTGGTGAATTGCGACGCAGACGGCAACGTCGACTGTTCGGACGTGCGGGCCAAGGCGGCGGCTCATGCCGACGATTTGGCCGCGATCATGATCACGTATCCCTCCACGCATGGTGTGTTCGAGGCGCAGATCCAATCGATCTGCGACATCGTGCATGCCTGCGGCGGCCAAGTTTATCTCGACGGCGCCAATCTCAACGCCCAGGTCGGTTTGGCGCGACCGGGTGATTATGGCGCCGACGTCGGCCATCTGAACCTGCACAAGACGTTTTGTATCCCGCACGGCGGAGGTGGACCGGGAATGGGCCCGATCGGCGTGAAGGCGCACCTCGCGCCGTTCCTGCCGGGCCATCCGGAGCGGCCGGATGGGCCGTCGGAAGTTGGCCCGGTCTCGGCGGCGCCGTTCGGGTCGGCGTCGATCCTCACCATCTCCTGGGTGTACATCGTGCTGATGGGCGGCGAAGGTCTGACCGCAGCGACCAAGACGGCAATCCTGAATGCGAACTACATCGCCGCGCGGCTCGCAGGGCATTACCCGCTCCTGTTCAAGGGCCGGAATGGGCGAGTCGCACACGAGTGCATTCTCGAGACGCGCCCCCTGAAGGAAGCCGCCGGCATCTCGGTCGACGACATCGCGAAACGGCTTATCGACTATGGCTTTCACGCTCCGACGATGAGCTTTCCAGTCGCCGGCACCCTGATGATCGAACCGACAGAATCCGAATCGAAGGCCGAGCTTGATCGGTTCTGTGAAGCCATGATCGCGATACGCGGTGAAATTCGCGCAATCCAGGAAGGGCGGATGGCGCGTGACAACAACATGCTCAAGAATGCGCCGCATACCATGTTCGACTTGGCGGACGAAAAATGGGAACGTCCCTACAGTCGCGCCGAAGCCTGCTTCCCTCTGCAGAGCCTGCGAACGGACAAGTATTGGTGCCCGGTGAATCGGGTCGACCACGTATATGGCGACCGAAATCTCATGTGCTCATGTCCACCCATGGAAGAGCTTCGAGCGGCGGCCGAGTGATGTGCCGTCGCGCTCCAGTGCCTCGAACCCGAAGTTCGCACGCATCGTGCTGCAAGATCGGTTGCGAACTTCGGGTTCAAAAAGGGGCACTAGAATCATAGAGTTGCTAGTGTCCCTTTGATTCCGAAGTTCGCATCAGAGGTTTGCCGCGAGGGTGTGCGAACTTCGGAATCAGGACACTGGCTTCCTCTTGTAAGCCTGCGGTGAAATGAGCATCGTCACGCTCGAGAAAGTGCAGAGGCTATAAGAGGCCTAACGGAGTGTCGCAATGCGCAAGATCGGATTGATGGCGCTTGGCTTGGGCGCGATCGTCGCCGTAATGGCCGGTATTGGCGAGCCGGCGGCCGCGCAGGACAAGGTGAAGGTCGGCGTGTTCCCGACCGCGTCCTCAGTGCCGTACTTCGCCGCGATCGAGCGCGGGTTTTTCAAGGAACAGGGCATCGAGCCTGAGACCATCCGGCTGATCGGCGGTCCGCCGAATGTCGCGGCGATGATCAGCAATCAGATCGAGGCGGCGATCGTGCTCGTGACGATCGAAGGCATGAACGCCAACCTCAAGAAGCCCGGCGTCGCCATGTATATCGGCGTACACAGTCAGAACAAGACCTACCAGATGGAACAGTTCGTCGTCCGCAAAGGCAATGCGGCGGAAACGCTCAAGGACCTGAGGGGCGCACGGATCATGTCGGCGCCTGGCCCCGCCAACGTCGTCGCCGCCAAAGCGGTGCTCGCCAAGGTCGGCCTCAGCGAGCGCGACTACACGATCGACCAACTCGACATGGCCCAGCACGTCAACGCCATGACGTCCGGAACTTTTGATGCCGGCTACACGCTCGAGCCGCAAGCCTCGACCATGCGCAAGCTCGGCGTCGCTCGCACGCTCGAGGCTGGCGTGATCACCAAGTACATCCTGGGCGATGAGGAGGGTAACGCGTTCGCGGCCGGCTGCGCCGTCACCAGTGACTTCATCAAGAACCGTCCTGACGTCGCCAGGCGCTTTGCCGCCGTCTGGAAGAAGGCGATCGGATTCGTCAACGAAAACCCGCAGGAAGCGCGCAAATACCTCGCCAAGAATACGCTCACCCCGGAGGACGTCGTCGATACGGTGCCGATGGTGCGTTACTTCATGGCCGGCGAGCTGACCGACAAGCACAAGGCGGAATTCCAGAAATTCATCGACTTCTCGACGGCCGTGGGCACGCTGCCGGAGAAGATCGACATCACCAAATACCTGCAGACCTACTGAAGAGTGCGAACCTAGCCCGGTTCATGCCCTTCGAGCTGCCGCGCCAACATCTTGGCCCTATCTATCGCGGCCGCCTCGTTCGCCGCCTTGTCTCCCTGATCATTGATCACCACCGTGATGTGCACGGTTTCAATAGGGGCGTCATCGAAGTCGATGAACACCGGAATTCGCAGTCGTCCCTTGCTGAGCACACGCGGAACACCTGTCCCGATATCGAATTTCATGATCGCTCCTTCGCGTGCTGCCAATCTTCGAACCGAAACTATCACAACTGGACTATTCGGCCTTGACGCCGGCCGCACGGATTATCTTTGCCCATTTCTCGGTGTAGTCGACGATGAACTTGCCGAAATCGGTTGGCGAGCCTGCAAACGTCTCCGCGCCCAGCTCGTTGAACCGGGACTTGAATTTGGGATCGGCAAGCCCGGCATTGATCGCGCCGTTGAGCTTGTCGACGATGTCCGCCGGCGTGCCTCTTGGCGCGCCGATCCCTTGCCAGCCGATGCCCTCGTAGCCGGGCACGAAATCGGCTACGGGCGGAAGGTCTGGAAACAGTTGCGTCCGGGTCGCGCTCGTCACCGCCAATGCCCGCACCGTGCCCGCCTTGATTTGTTCAGCCCAGGTGACAACGGAGCCGAACATGACCTCGATGCGCCCGGCGATGAGCTCGGGTATGGCAGGGCCGTCGCCGCGATAGTGCACCGTCACCATATCGACGCCGGTCATCGCCTTGAAAAGCTCGCCGTAAAGGTGCGGGGAGCTGCCCGGACCGGCCGACCCCATGTTGATCTTGCCGGGGTTGGCCTTCGCATAGGCGATGAGCTCGGGAACGGTCCTCACCGGAAATGCGAGATTGACGATCAGCACATTGTAGGTCTTCACCGAGCTCGCGACCGGCGCGATGTCGCGGATGAAGTCGAACTTGAGATTCTGATAAAGCGTTGCGTTCCACCCGTTCGAAGTGGAGGCTTCGAGCAGGGTGTAACCGTCGGGATTTGCCCGTGCGACCGCTTCGGTAGCGATGTTGCTTCCGGCGCCGGGGCGGTTTTCGATAATGAATTGCTGCCCGAGTCGCTCGGCGACCATTTGCCCGGTGAGCCGGGCCACAATGTCGTTCACCCCGCCTGGGGCGTAGCCGACGAGCAGAAGCACCGGCCGGGACGGGTAGGCCTGCGCACTTGCAACGCGACCGAGCGCCGGGAGTGCGGGAGCACTCGCCGCTAATTGCAGAAACCGACGACGGGGAAGTTTCATGGATGTCTCCCAGCGTCCTTGTGCGCGAGGGACGCTCAAGTTGTGGCGGGCGAACAGCATTGCATGAAGATCACCGGTCTGTTGAGATCAATTCCACGGCGATTGCCAAAAAAGTAACCAGGAGATGTGTCGCGCTATGCCTCGCCTCGTCATTTCCAACATCGACTATCTCGTCACCGTCGATCCGAGCCGCCGGATCATCCGCGACGGTGCGCTGGTCATCCAGGATGGCCGCATCGTCGCGGTCGGCAAGACGGCTGAATTTCCGGCGAGCCCAAGCGACGATGTGATCGACGGACGCGGCAAGCTCGCATTGCCGGGGGTGTTCGATACCCATGTTCACAATGCTCAGCAGCTCGGGCGCAGCTGCGGCGATGAAGCCTATTCCGGACCGGAACGGCTATTCCGCCGCCTGTGGCCGGTCGAGGCCCACATGGATAAAGGCGATGCGCTTTGCGCGGCGCGGCTTGCCCAGCTCGAGATGATCCGTGCCGGCACCACGTGCTTTGCCGATCCGGGCAGCTACTTCAGCGCCGAGACGGCGCAGGCCGTCAAGGAGAGCGGCATGCGTGGGATGATCGCCCGCACGGTATTCGACATGGGTCAAACGACCATGGGTAATCTTCCGAAGGGCTTCTTCGAGCCGACCGATGAGGCGCTCGGTCGCGCCGACGACATGGTCGCCGAATTCGAAGGCGCCCTGGACGGCCGCCTGAAGGCCTGGTTCTCGATCCGCGTGCCGGTCGCAATGTCGGACGACTTGCTGCGCCGAATGGGCAAGCTTGCACAGAAGCGTGGTGTCGGCATCATCGGCCACGCCTGTGAAAATCGCGACGAAACCGTCGCCTCGCATTTGAAGTACGGCATGGGAGATATCGCTCGGCTCGAAAAATTGGGGCTGCTCGGGCCGAACATGCTGCTGCTCCACATGGGCTGGGTGGATGCGAAGGAGCTGCACATGCTGCAGAAGCGGGATGTGAAGATTTCGCTCGCGCCGAGCGCATCCATGCATCAGGCCATGGGCAACATCAGCCACGGCAAGACGCCGGAGATGCTGGAGCTCGGTCTTTGTCTGTCGCTGGGGTCGGATTCGGCCATGTCGA
>JBKPUA010000451.1:0-3520 GCA_046735815.1 Pseudomonadota bacterium | reverse complement strand
ACCGCGGACGACCACGTGCTCACAGTGCTACCGCTGTTTCATGTCGGCGGGCTCAACATCCAGACCACGCCGGCGCTGCAGATCGGCGCGACGGTGACGATCCACCCGCGCTTTGCCCCCGACGCGACGCTTGCAGCCTTCGCCGCGGACAAGCCCACGCTCACCGTGCTGGTGCCGGCGACAATCGCCGCGCTGATCCAGCATCCGCGCTGGAACGACGCCGAGTTGTCGAGCCTGCGCGCGGTCACCACAGGTTCAACCATAGTGCCGCAGCCCCTCATCGATGCGGTGACGGCGCGCGGCGTGCCGGTGCTGCAGGTCTACGGCTCGACCGAAACCTGTCCGATCGCGATCTACACCCGCCTCGGCGGCGATCTCTCCCGCGGCAACTCGACCGGTCTGCCAGGGCTCTATTGCGAGGCGCGTGTGGTCGACGAGCGCGGACGCGAAGTGCCGCACGGCACTGCCGGCGAGTTGGTCGTGCGCGGCCCCAGCGTGTTCTTCGAGTACTGGGGCAACGATGCTGCCACCACCGAGGCGTTGCGCAACGGCTGGTACTATACCGGCGATATCGCCACGCGCGACGCCGACGGCTATTTCATGATCCACGATCGCAAGAAGAACATGATCATCTCGGGCGGCGAGAACATCTATCCGGCCGAGGTCGAGCGCGTGTTGAGCGAGCATCCGGCGGTGGCCGAGGCGGCGGTGATCGGTCGCCCCGATCCGAAATGGCAGGAGGTGCCGGTCGCCTACGTGGTGCGGCACGCGGGGGTCGCGGTCGACGCCGAGGCATTGACCCGCCACGTGGGCGAGCAGCTCGCGCGCTTCAAGATCCCGCGCGAGATCATCTTCGTCGACGACCTGCCGCGCAATGCGCTCGGCAAGGTCCAGCACTTCCGACTGAAGGAACAAGCCAAGCCCCCGGCGTGAGGCCGAGGGAAGGGGGCCGAGATGCGTATCGCGGTGCTCGGGGGAGGAAACGGGTCGTTCGCTGCCGCAGGCGACATGACCCTGGCTGGCCACGAGGTTCGGCTGTGGCGGCGCGACCGCAACGCGATCGCGGCCCACTGCGCGGCCGGCAACAAAATCGTCGTGAAGGACTTCAAAGGCCGCCACGAAGTTACGCCCGCGCTGGTGACGGCCCAGATCGCCGAGGCGGTGCGTGGCGCTGAGCTCGTTCTGTGTCCCGCGGTCGCCACCGCGCAGGCCGATATCGCGGCGGCACTCGCCCCCCACCTCGCCGACGGACAAGTCGTATTCCTGCCGCCCGGGACGTTCGGCTCGGTGTTGTTCGCGAGGGCCGCGTGGGAGCAGGGCCAGCGCGCCGACGTTGCCTTTGCCGAAACCGGAACGCTGCCGTGGCTCGCCCGCAAGCATGGGTCGTTCGAGGTGGCGATCACGGTGCGCGCCAAGCGTCTGCCCACCGGGGTGTTTCCGCTCACGCGCAAGGAGCACGCGCTGGCCGTGATTTCGAAAGCGTTTCCGGGCGCGATCGAGGACTGCGGCGATGCGCTCTCCGGCGCGCTGATGAATGCCGGGCCGATCATCCACCCGCCGCTGATCGTCATGAATGCGGCCCCGCTCGAGCATTTCGAGCGCTGGGATATCCACCGCGAGGGCACGCAGCCCGCGATCCGCCGCGTCACCGATGCACTCGATGCCGAGCGCATTGCGGTGCGCGCGGCGCTCGGCTATGGCGCGCCGCACTTCCCGCTCGCCAACCATTATGCCAAGGCGGGCGAGGAGTGGATGTACGGCCGCGGCGCGCACGATCGGCTGACCGATTCCGGCGACTGGCGCGAACGTATCGTGCTCACCGCTCACCGCTATATGCTGGAGGACACCCGCATCGGCCTCTCGTTCCTGATCTCCGTTGCCGAGCTCGCCGGCGTGGCGACGCCGCTCGCCCGCGCCTTCTCCGCCATCGGCGGCGCCATCTGCGGCGAGGATTTCATGGCTACGGGACGGACCCTGCAGAGCCTGGGGCTCGGCCATCTAGATCGGGCGGGGCTGCAGCAGTTCTTGCGCGAAGGATTCAAGTGATGCCGCGCGAGCGTATTGCCTGCCTCGGGGCCGGGCGCATGGGCCGCGGCATTGCCGTCGTGTTCGCCTATGCCGGCCATCCCGTGACGATCGTCGACTTCAAGCCGCGCGGCGCTAGTGCCTTTGCCAAGCTTGCAGCCGAGGCCATAGACGAGGTGCGCGCCACGCTGACGAGCCTCGCGCACTGCGGGCTGTTCGACGAAGGCAAGGTTGACGCGCTTGTCGAGCGCGTGACCGTTGTGCCCGAGCCCGACGCGGCCGCAGCCCTGTCCGCCGCGCTCGTCATCTTCGAAGGCGTGCCGGAAGTGCTCGAATTGAAGCGCGAAGCGCTTGCGCGCGCCGCAGCGCTCGCCGGGCCGCAGCCGATTATTGCCTCGACCACCTCGACCATCCTGGTCGACGATCTCGCGGGTGCGGTCGACCATCCCGAGCGGTTCCTCAACGCCCATTGGCTCAATCCGGCCTACCTCGTGCCGCTGGTCGAGCTTTCGCGGGGTGCGCGCACTGACGCAGAAGTCACGGCGCGGCTCAAGGCATTGCTCGAGGGGATCGGCAAGGTTCCGGTGGTGTGCGCGCCGCGGCCCGGCTACATCGTGCCGCGCATCCAGGCGCTGGCGATGAATGAGGCGGCGCGGATGGTGGAGGAGGGCGTGGCGACGCCGGAGGAGATCGACAAGGCGATCAAATACGGCTTCGGCTTTCGCTTCGCCGTGCTCGGCATGCTGGAATTCATCGACTGGGGCGGTGGCGATATTCTCTATTACGCCAGCCGCTATCTCACCAACGCGCTCGGCAGCGAGCGCTACGCCGCCCCGACGATCGTCGAGCGCAACATGCAGGACGGGCACATCGGGCTGCGCACCGGGCGGGGCTTTCTCGATTACGAGAAACTCGACATCGACGCCTATCGCCGCGACCGGCTCGCGGCGTTCGTCGCCATGCTCACGCAGCTTGGAATCGCCAGGCCGCCGGTGCTGGAGGAGTGAATACGCCGCCGTCGACCTGTCTTGCCCGGCAGGCCGCGGATCTGCGTCGGCGCAGGTGCCGATCGTGTTTGCGGCGCGGACGCGCTTCCTGCACTATCCGACAATGAAGAAGATCGCAGGATTGCCGACCTTGCGTCCTTTCGTCCGCGAGGACTTCGGGCGACTGATTTCCTGGGTGCGATCAGAGGCAGCGCTCGTTGAATGGTGCGCCGGCTTCTTCCGCCATCCACTCGATGACGCCCAACTTGATCGATATCTGGAGAGCAGCAAGCAGCCCAATGCGCGCGTCATCTGGGTCGCCGAGACGAGCGATGGCGACCCGGTGGGCCACGTCGAGATCAGCCAAGTATGGCCGTATCTATCGAGCCGGTTGTCTCGGGTCCTGGTTGCGCCCGACCATCGCCGCCGCGGGATCGGCTCGGCGATGATAGCGAAGGCGTTGTCATTTTCCTTTCGCCAGCATCACGTCAGCCGCATCGACCTTGGCG
>JBKPUA010000450.1:0-9636 GCA_046735815.1 Pseudomonadota bacterium | reverse complement strand
ATACGTGCTGCGCTGGCTGCCACGCGGCACCCACCAGTGGGACAAGTTCGTCACCCCGAACGAGCTCGAGGCGACGCTGGAGCGGCACGGGCTCGCCGCGATCGACGAGACCGGCGTGATCTACAATCCCATCGCCGACCGCTGGCAGCTTTCGACCGACATGGATGTGAACTACATGGTGGTCGCGGAGCGTGCGCCCGCCTGAGCCCGCTTTCCAGGTCTACTCGCAAGGACCCATTTGTCATGATCCTCGAGCTTGTCCTGTTCAAGTCGCCGCCCGGCATGGATCGCGCCGCCGTACTGGAGGATGCCAAGCACACCATCCCGCGCTGGCGCGCCAACACCGACCTCATCCGCAAGGACTACATCCTGAGCGACGACGGTTACGGCGGTGGCGTCTACATCTGGCCCTCGAAGGAGGCAGCGCAGAAGGGGCACGACGCGGCGTGGCGGGAGAGCGTGAGGAAGCGCACCGGTTCCGAACCCGTGATCCGCTATTTCGATTTGCTGATGGTGGTGGATAACGCCAGCGACAGCGTCACCGAATGGACCGCAAGCGGCGAAGCGCATTCGGTAGCGTAGTTCCGCAAGTCGGCCGGCCGTTCCGATGTTCGATCCCTCGTGGCTTTGGGCGCTGTTCACGATCATCGCGGCGGCCGCGCAAACCGTGCGCAACGCGACGCAACGCGAGCTCACCGCCAAGCTCGGCACCGTGGGTGCCACCCATGTGCGCTTTCTGTTCGGCTTTCCCTTCGCGCTCGTCTTCCTGTGCGGCGTGATGATCGCGCTCGGGCACGGCCTGCCGCGGCCGCTGCCGATCTATTGGCTGTGGGTGATCGGCGGCGCATTGACGCAGATCGCCGCCACCGCATTGATGCTCGCGGCCATGAACGACCGCTCCTTCGTAGTGGTCTATGCCTATATCAAGACCGAGCCGGTGCAGGCCGCCCTCTTCGGCCTCATCTTTCTCGGCGACGTCGTGACGCCCTGGATGGCGGCAGCGATCCTGATCGCCACCGCCGGTGTCGTGACCATGGCGCTCAAGCCCGGCACCTCGTCGGATCTGCGAGCCACGCTGCTCGGACTGGCCGCGGGCGCGATGTTCGCACTGTCCGCGGTCGGATTTCGCGGGGCGATTTTGAACCTGGCACTGCCCAGCTATGTCATGGCCGCGACCTTCACGGTCGTCATGGGCCTGCTGCTGCAGTCACTGCTGCTCTCCGTTTACCTGTGGCTGCGCAATTCCGATGTGCTCGTCGCGATCGTGCGGTCGTGGCGGCCGTCGCTGTTCGCGGGCTTCATGGGCGCGTTGGCTTCGCAGTTCTGGTTCCTCGCCTTCGCGCTCGCCACCGCCGCAAGCGTGCGCACGCTTGCGCTAGTCGAGGTACTGTTCGCGCAGGCGATCTCGCGCTTCGTGTTCAAGCAGGCCACCACGCCGCGCGAAGGCTTAGGGATCGCGCTGATCGTCATCGGTGTCGTGCTGTTGCTGTGGGGGCCTTGAGCAGCGAGAGCGCGCCTAGAGCGGGATGACGTTTCTTCGAATCCTCATCCGCTCAAGCTTATTGGTGGAGCATGATCTTTTCCGAAAACCGGTATCCACTTTTCGGGATCATGCTCTAGTTGCGCTCGTCGGGCAGCGTCGGCAGCGGGTGAAACTCGATGCCTTCCTCGTGCAGCTCCTTGGCCTGCTCGGCAGAGGCTTCACCGTAGATCGAGCGATGCTCGGTCTCGCCGTAGTGCATCTTGCGCGCCTCTTCCGGGAAGCGTTGTCCGACGTAATCGGCGTTCTTGACGAGGTGCTCGCGCAGCTCTTTCAGCTTCTTGCGGAACTCGCGCTCCTGCGGTGACACCATGGCCACCGGACCGGGCGCCTCGGTCGGGGTGGTAGGTGCAGGCGCGCTGGGCGCGGGCGCGTCGGCGCGTTTCTTTGCTCCCGACAGCCGCGGCGCCATGATGGTCTTTTCGACCTTGCTCGAGCCGCAGACCGGGCAGGTGACGAGGCCATGCTTGGCCTGCTTGTCGTAGGCCGCCGAGCTCTGGAACCAGCTCTCGAAGGCGTGGCCCTTATCGCAAGTAAGCGCGTAGCGGATCATGACAGGCCTCGCACCGCATGGAGATGCGCCGGCTCCGCCATCGGCCCCGCCACCTCGAAGCGGCGCCCGTGCTGCAGCGATGGGATGCGTGCGCGCGCCGCCGTGACTTCGGCGGGATCGATGCGCGCCAGGATCACGCCGGGCTCGGTTCCGGCTTCGGCCAGAATGCGGCCCCAGGGGTCGACGACAAGCGAATGGCCGAAGGTTTCGCGGCCGTTCTCGTGCGTGCCGCCCTGGGCGGCCGCGAGCACGAACGCGCCGTTCTCGATCGCGCGCGCGCGGTTGAGCACGTGCCAGTGCGCCTCGCCGGTCTGCTTGGTAAAGGCCGAGGGGATGGCGAGAAACGAGCAGCCGGCCTCGGCCAGCGCGCGATAGAGCGCGGGAAAGCGCAGATCGTAGCAGACTGTGAGGCCGAGCCGCCCCCAAGGCAGGTCGACCGCAACAGCAATGTCGCCCGGGCGGTAGCTGCGTGACTCGCGATAGCTCTCGCCATTGGCGAGATCGACGTCGAACATGTGGATCTTGTCGTAGCGCGCGACGATGTCGCCCTTGCCGTCGATCAGGAAGGAACGGTTCGCCGCTTTTTCCCCCGACAGCTTGATCGCGAGCGAGCCGATATGGACGAAAATCCCGAGCTTGCGCGCAAGCTCGCAAAAGGCGGCGAGGCTCGCGTCGCTCTCCTCCGGCGCGATGGTCGCGAACAGCCGCTCGCGCTTGACCTCCAAGATATTGGTCATCTCGGGCGTGAGCACGTAGTCGGCACCGCGCTCCTTGGCCTCCCCGATGAGAGTGATCGCCGCCTCGAGGTTGGCCTTGGGCGAAAGGCCCGAGCGCATCTGTACGAGAGCGGCAGTGAAGGTCGCAGCCGTGCCCGTGCTCATGCCGACGGCCTCCCGCTGCTACCCGCAGGCAGCGCGCCGCGCGCGAGCAAGGGATCGAGCTTGCCGGCCTTGTCCAGCGCCGAAAGATCGTCATAGCCGCCCACGTGGGTCGAGCCGATGAAAATCTGTGGCACCGTCATGCGGCCGTTCGCACGCGCCACCATGTCGCTTCGTCCTTTCGGATCGCCGCTCACGTCGATCTCGGTGAATTCCACCCCTTTGCGCGACAACAACCGCTTGGCGGCGTGGCAATATGGGCAAAAGCGGGTGGTGTAGATTTCGATTTGAGCCATGTGAATCGTGCGTCTCGACCAGTTTACTTATATGGGAGCGCGCGCCGCCGTCACAACCCGTGCGAATGCCAGCACATCGACGGACGCGGCGCTCGCGCGCAACAGCGCGCGCGCGCAAGCATCGACCGTTGCGCCCGAGGTGAGCACGTCGTCGATCAGCACGAGCTTGCGGCCGGCTACCTCGGCCTTAGCCTCCGGCGGCACGCGGAAGGCGCCCTGGACGTTCTGCGCGCGTTCGGACTTGTCGAGCCCGACCTGTTGCGGCGTGGCCTTGACGCGTTTGAGCGTCCCGTGCGCGACGGCCCGGCCGCTCGCCTTGGCGATGAGCTCGGCCAGCAGCGCGGACTGGTTGAAGCGCCGCGCCCATTGCCGGCGCCAGTGCAAGGGTACCGGAATGATGAGCTCGGCATCTGCGAGGAGCTCGCGGCCGGCATTGGCCATCCAGCGCGCCATGATGGGGGCGAGGTCGAGCCGGTCGCCGTATTTGAAGGCGTGGACGAGCTTGCGCGCGATGTCGTCGTAGCGCACGGCGGCTCGCGCGCGGCCGTACGCCGGCGGATCGGCGATGGCTTCCAGCGACAACAGGCCGGGCCCGCCGTCGAACGGGAAGGGAATGCCGAGGCGCTCGCAATAGGGCGGGGCGATGAACGAGAGCTTGGACCAGCACACCGGGCACAGGCCCGCGCCCTCGACCGGCTCGCGACAGGTGACGCAAAGCTGGGGCAGCGCCACATCGACGATAAGCCCCAGCGCGGTGCGCAATGCGCCGGTCACCCGCGCAAATCGTCGCGCCGGAGCCAAACCGGCATCGATCTCCCCGTGCATGGCGGGAACGGTAGCCCGGCCGACCGTCAACCTCAACCATCCGCGCCGTGACAAGGATCGTCGCAACCAACATATTGCGTGAAGGATGCTCCGATGCCTTCGCCGCTGTTGATCTTCGACCGTCACCTCCTGCGCGCACGCCGGGCGCGGGCGGCGGCGCTGGGGCCCTCGACCTTCCTGATCGAGCGCGCGGCGCAGGATCTTGCCGATCGCCTGGCGACGGTGCTCCGCCGGTTCGACCGTGTCGCCGATCTCGGCACGCCGACGGATGCCGCGCGGCGCGCGCTCGCCGCCAGCGGAAAGGTGGGGGTCATCATCGCGGCTGATGCGCTGGCCGGTGCCCGCCAGCAGGCGAGGGCAGGCGAGGCGTCAGCGCCGCTCGGCGCTCGCGAGCTTGCTGTTGCCGCCGACGAAGAGGCGTTGCCGTTCGGCGACGCCACGCTCGATCTCGTGGTGTCGCTCCTGGCGCTGCAATTCGTCAACGATCTGCCAGGGACGCTCGTGCAGATCCGCCGGGCGCTCAAGCCCGACGGCCTGCTGCTCGCAGCGCTTGCGGGCGGCGATACCCTGATGGAGCTCCGACAAGCTTTTGCTGCCGCGGAAGCAGAAATCGAGGATGGCCTTTCTCCGCGCGTGGCTCCTTGCGCGGACATGCGCGACATGGGTGCGCTGCTGCAGCGCGCGGGCTTTGCGCTCCCGGTGACAGACAGCGACCGGATCACGGTGCGCTACGCCTCGCCGCTGGCGCTGATGCACGACCTGCGCCGCATGGGCGCCACCAATCCGCTCAACGAGCGCAGCAGGCGGCCGCTCGCACGCGCGACGCTGGCGCGGATGGTGGAGATCTATGCCGAGAAATTTTCCGATCCCGACGGCCGCATCCGGGCGACCTTCGAGATCGTGTGGCTCTCGGGCTGGGCGCCGCACGAGAGCCAGCAGAAACCGCTCGCGCCCGGCTCGGCGCGGCAGCGACTGGCGGACGCGCTCGGGACACAGGAGATCAAGTTACCGCGGTCAGGGGACAGTAATCAGTAGTCAGCAATCAGTAGTCACCGGACCAATGTTTCTGGTCGATTACTGATTCCTGTTCACAGCAACGTCATCAAATGCGACACCAGCGGCTCATCGGCGGGCGGCATCGGATAGTCCCGCAGCCGGTTCGGCCGCGCCCAGGCCAAGCGCTGTCCTTCCAGCGCCGTCACCGTTCCGTCCCAACGGCGACAGACGTAGAGCGGCATCAGCAGATGAAAATCGGGATAGCCGTGGCTGGCGAAGGTCAGCGGGGCAAGACACGCTTCGCTGACGACGATGCCCAGCTCCTCCTTGAGCTCGCGGATCAAGGTCTGTTCGGGCCGCTCGCCCGCCTCGACTTTGCCGCCTGGAAATTCCCATAACCCCGCCATCGATTTGCCGGCCGGGCGCTGGGCGATGAGGACACGTCCGTCTGCGTCCACCAGGGCACATGCAGCGACGAGGACGAGTTTCACGCTAGTGTCCCGATTCCGAAGTTCGCATGTTTTTGCGGCGCCCTCTGATGCGAACTTCGGAATCAAAGGGACACTAGCAACTCCATGATTCTAGTGCCCCTTTTGAACCCGAAGTTCGCAACCGATCTGTGCGAACTTCGGGTTCGGGGCACTAGCGACTTGCGACCGAAGACAGACGACGCGCATCCAAACGGTTCGCCGGCGTGAACTGTCGCGCTCATTGCCAATGCCGTCAGTGCCTGTGCGTGCCGTCTTGGCGCATCATTCAATGGTCCACGTGATTTCAACCTCGGCGGAGATCCTGATGGTGCCGACCTCGACGGGAACGTCGATCTTGGCCGCCCGCGCCGGCATATCGGCCTCACCATCGGCGCCGAATCGGTTGCGAGGAGGGCGGGCGATGTCGCGGATGGGTCCGAGCTTCACCTTCGCGGCCTGCGCGAGAACCTGCGCTTGACGCATGGCGTCTTCGACCGCTTTGGCCTGTGCCTCGTCGGAGAGCTTTTCGGGATTCTGCAGCCCGAAATGCACGCCGGCGATATTGGTGGCGCCTTGATCGAGCACTTGGCGCATGAAGGCGCCGAGGCGCGATAGATCGCCAATCTTGACGCGCACCATATTGCTTGCGGTGTACCCATCCGGCTCCTGCCGCATTGCTCCGCTGGGATCGCGAACGCTCTTGTAGGCGGGAGCCAGGTTGATGGACTGGGTCTGGATGTCGCGCTCGGGGATGCCGAAGCTCTTCGAAAAATCGATGATCTTGCGCGCCACCGCCGAGTTCTGGTCGAGCGCGGCGGTTGGCGACGACGCCCTGTTCGAGATGCCGACTTGCACCGTCACATAGTCGGGCACGGCCTCGATCGAGGCGCGTCCAAGAACGCGTATCCTGCCATCGCGAACATCTTGACCGGACGCCGGCACGGCCATGGCAGCCAGCAGAGCGAGGACTGCAACAGGCACGGCCAATCGGATCATGATCGATAGTCTCCGTTGATGGCCACGTAGTCCTTGGTGAGGTCGCAGGTAAGCACCCGGTCGCGTCCGCGTCCGAGTCCGAGCGCGACCTTGAGCGTGATCTCGGGCTTCTTCATCACCGCCGACACGGCGGCCTCGTCGTAGGACGGGTCGCGCTCGCCCTTGTGGGCGACGCGGATGCCGCCGAACCAGATCGACAGCCGGTCGCGGTCGGCGCGCTCGCCCGCCTTGCCGACAGCCATGACGACCCGGCCCCAATTCGCATCCTCGCCCGCGATCGCAGTCTTGACCAACGGCGAATTGGCGATCGAGAGCGCGATCCTGCGCGCCGAGGGTTTCGACACCGCGCCCTCGACGATGATCTCGACCAGCTTGCGCGCGCCCTCGCCGTCGCGTGCGACCTGTTCGGCGAGATTGGCGAGGACGGCGTCGAAGGCCTTGCGGAACGCTGGCACGCGCGAGTCGGACAGGCTTGCGATCTTGCTCGCGCCCCGCGCGGCCGCGGCGCCGGTCGCGAACGCCAGCAGCGTGTCCGACGTGGACGTGTCGCCGTCGATGGTCACCGCGTTGAAGGTGTCGGCAACGCCCTGGGTGAGCAGCGCCTGCAGCACGCGCGGCGCGACGGGCGCATCGGTGAAGACGAAGGACAACATGGTCGCCATGTCGGGCGCGATCATGCCGGCGCCCTTGGCGATGCCGCAGACGGTGACCGGCGTCGCCCCGAGCCGCGCGATGGCGGCGGCGCCCTTCGGAAAGGTATCGGTGGTCATGATGGCTTTCGCCGCCGCATTCCAGGCCCCGGGCGCGGCGCCCGCGACCAGCTGATCCATCACGGCGCCGAATTTGGTGGCGTCGAGCGGTTCGCCGATCACCCCGGTCGAAGCCAGGAACACCTCGGAGGGTTTGCAGCCGGCGGCCGCGGCGGCGATGGTCGCAGTGAGCTTGGTCGAATCGCGCCCAGACTTGCCCGTGAAGGCATTGGCATTGCCGGAATTGACCACGAGCGCGCTCGCCGCGCCGCGCTTGAGATGGGCGCGGCACCAGTCGACCGGCGCGGATGGGCAGCGGGAGCGCGTGAACACGCCGGCGACCGTCGTGCCCCGATCGAACAATGCCAGCAGCACGTCGGTGCGTCCGGGATAGCGAATGCCGGCGGCGGCGGTCGCAAGCCGCACGCCTTCGATCGGCGGCAGGTCGGGAAATTGCGCGGGCGCGAGCGGGGAGACGGCGGCGGTCATGCCGTGGGTTTATCGTGGACCATCACGCCCGGCAACGCAGTCGCGAGCGGGCCGGCGCGCGAGCGCGCGGCCTCCCGGCGTGCCACAGCGCGCCCCGAGTGCGGCGATCAGTTCTTGGGTTGCTCGGACGGCTTGTCGAGGCGCTCGATCTTCGCGCTCTGGCGCAGCTTGCCGATGAACTCGGTCTGCGATTTGCGGGCGAGGTAAGCCTCGATCTGGTCCTTCACCTTGTCGAATTCCGGCGGCTGCTTGGCGCGCTTATCCTCGACCTTGATGATGTGCCAGCCGAACTGCGTCTTCACCGGATTCGAAAGCTGGCCCGGATACATCTTGAACGCCACGTCGGCGAACTCGGGAACCATCTGGTCCTTGGTGAAATAGCCGAGATCGCCGCCTTCGGCGGCGCCGGGATCCTTCGACTTCTCCTTGGCCAGCGTGGCGAAGTCGGCACCCCCTTTGATCTGGTCGAGCACGTTCTTGGCCTCGTCCTCGGTCTCGACCAGGATGTGTCGCGCGCGCACCTCCTCCTGGCCGCCCATGGATTTCACCGCTTCATTGTAGGTCTGATGCAAAGCCTCGTCGGTGGCGGCGCTCTTGGCTTCTTCCTGCAACTCGTAGCCCATCAACAGCTTGTTGCGCAGGAACGCCAGCCGCCGCTTGAACTCGGGATTGTCGGCGAGCTTCTTCTTGTCTGCGGCCTGGGTGACCATGATGATATCGGCGAGGTACGAGATCAGATGCTCGCGCCTGGCTTCCGGCGACACCCCCTGCATGTCGGCACCCAGATCTTCCTCGGCGAGCGCGAGGTCGCTCTGCTTGATGTCGACCCCGTTGACGCGGGCGACGACCGGGTCGGGCGCGGAGGCCTGCGCCTCGGAAGAGGAGTCGTTCTTCGAGCAAGCGGATACGATGGGCACGGCAAGCAGGAGCGCTGCGAGCGCGGCGAACGCCACCGGCCGCCGGCGCGGCGGGTTACGGGGCAGGGACGTGGGGGGGATCATGGTGTGGTCCTGGATGAAGCGGCCCTCGAGGCGCGCCGGACAGTTGCGTCAAACAGCCCCGCTTTGCAATCACCTAGGCCTCGATTTTGACGAGAACGTGAGCAGGTTTCGGCCAATTGACAAGGGTCTGACCCCCTCCTATCTCTCGACAAACCCGGTCGATCCGGCCGCAAGCCGCCGCCCTTTGCATGAAAGACGCCCGAAAAGTGCGGCTTTTTGCGCTTTCCATGAGCATGGATGAACGCGCAAGCCGCGTTGCCAGACGATCGGCCCCGCTGTGAAGTTCCTTCTCCTCGGATTTGGTACAGTGCGGCGGCACCTGACGGAACGCGAAGGACTTACCGCATGATCGGCGCCATTGCCCGCAAGCTGTTTGGTTCTTCGAACGAGCGGCGGATCAAGTCGTATCTGCCGCGGGTGGCGGAGATCAACGCGCTGGAGAAGGAGCTGGAGGGGCTCTCGGACGAGGCGCTGCGCGCGCGCACGGACGAGTTCAAGCGTCAGGTAGCGGAGGGGACGAGCCTCGACGACCTCCTGGTGGCGGCCTTCGCCACCTGCCGGGAGGCGGCCAAGCGCACGCTCGGGCAGCGCCATTTCGACGTGCAGTTGATCGGCGGCATGATCCTGCACGAGGGCCGCATCTCCGAGATGAAGACCGGCGAGGGCAAGACCTTGGTGGCGACGCTGCCGGTCTATCTCAATGCGCTGTCGGGGCGCGGGGTGCACGTGGTGACGGTGAACGACTATCTCGCCCGCCGCGACGCCGAATGGATGGGGCAGATCTACAATTTCCTCGGGCTCAAGGTGGGCGTGATCGTGCACGGGCTCGACGACGAGCAGCGC
>JBKPUA010000449.1:0-6206 GCA_046735815.1 Pseudomonadota bacterium | reverse complement strand
GTGGCGGAGACGCTCGGCGCCTCGAGCGGCGTCGGCTATCGGCTGCGCCAGGCCTCCGACTTGATCCAGATGGACCAGGTCTTCGCCTGGACCATCGTGCAGGTGGCAATGATGCTCGTCATCGAGATCGGCGTCCTGCAGCCGCTCGAGCGCTACCTGTTCCGCTGGCGGCGCGACGTGCGCGCCTAGTCCGACAATAGAGCGACGTCCGCGCAGGATGTGCACGAGATCCGAGCCGCGTTGCCCAATCAATGGGCTCGCGTTCGCGCCTTCGCGCCCCTAACTTGTGCCAATCGGTGATCGATGAAACGAGCATCGCAGATGCGCAGGCGCGACGTGCTGGCGTTCGGGTTGGCGTCGCTGTCGAGCGCGGCGCTGCGATCGCTGCCCGCGCTCGCGCAGGGCACCTATCCCGAGCATCCGATCCGGCTGGTAGTCCCGCGCAGCGCCGGTGGCGTGGTGGACGTGGTCGGCCGGCTATGGGCCGAACGCGCGCGGCCGCAGCTCGGCAACATCGTGGTTGAGAACCAGGCCGGCGGCGGCGGAACGATCGCCGCGACCGCAGTCGCGCGCGCGGCGCCCGATGGCTACACGCTCCTCGCCGGCACCACCAGCGAGCTCGTGATCAATCCCGTGATCATGAGCCAACCACCCTACGATCCGATCAAGGATCTCGCGCCGATCGCCATCACGGCGGTCACCGTGTCGTCGCTCATGGTGCACGCATCGGTGCCGGTGCGCACGGCGCAAGAGCTGGTGGCCTATGCCAAGGCCAATCCCGGCAAATTGTCCTACGGCTCGGCGGGCACCGGTACGCCCGCGCATCTCTGCGGCGAGCTGTTCAAGCAACTCGCCGGCCTGCCCGACATCGTGCATGTGCCATATAAGAGCGCGGCGCCGGGGCTCGCGGACTTCTACAGCGGGCATATCCCGATGATGGCGGCGAGCGTCTCGCCCACCGTGCTCGAAATGCATCGCGCCGGAAAGATCCGAATTCTGGTGGCCGGGACCGACCGGCATCTCGCCGGCGCGCCCGACGTGCCGATCAGTACCGAGGTCGGCTTCCCCGATCTGATCACCCAGCAGTTCAACGGCCTGTTCGCGCCCGCCGGCACCCCGCCGCAGATCATCGAGCAGATTGCCGGCGTGACGCGGCAAATCGCGGCGGAGCAGGATTTCCAGGCCAGGCTGATCCAGGCCGGCTTCGAGCCGGTGACGGATTCGGGCCCACAGGCGGCCGCGAAATACGTGCACGCCGAGCTCGTGCGTTGGACGCCGCTCCTCAAGGGCTTGGGCCTGCAGATCAATTGACCTTGCGCCGCTCCGCGGCGAGACGGCGCAGCGCGTTGCGATCGATCTTGTTGGTCGACGCGAGCGGCAGCTCGTCGGTGAACCAGACGAAGCGCGGATGCGCATAGGCCGGCGCATTGGCGAGCGCGAAGCGCTTGATCTCGTCCTCGCTCGGTGCACGCGCCGGCTTCGGCACGACGAAGGCGACCGGCTTTTGTCCCTTGATCTCGTCGTCGATCGGCACCACGGCGGCCTGGGCGACGTCGGGATGGCGCTCGAGCATACGCTCGACGTCCGCGGGATAGATGTTCTCGCCGCCGGAGACGAACATGTCGTCGGTGCGGCCGATGAAATAATGGAAGCCGTCGCCGTCGCGCCGAAAGACGTCGCCGGTGATGTAGAAACCGTCGGCGGTGAACGGCGGCGTCACCTCCGGACGATTGTGATAGCCGTTCATGACCGCGGGACATTTCATTTCCAGCACGCCCTCGCCGACGTTGCGGTTGTCGCCGTCGACGAGTCGCAGCGCGACCTGCGGATGCGGATAGCCGACCGACATTTCCGGCTGCGGCAGGCCCTGCGGATGCGGGCCGAACACGACCGGACCGGCCTCGGTGGTGCCGTAGGCATTGGTCACCGAGGCCTGCGGCAGGGCGTGACGGATCGCCTCCATCAGGCTGTGGCTCACCGGCGCCGAACCCATGCGGATGAACTCGACGCTCGAAACATCGGTGCGCGCTAGCAGATCGTGCTCGCGCAGCATCATGGCGATCATCGGCGGCACCGCCGTGAGCCAGGTGCAGCGATAGCGGCCGATCGCCTCGATATAGGCGCGGGCCGTGAACTGCGGCAGCAGCACGATGGTGGCGTGGGCGGCGCAGGCGAGCTTGGCCAGCGCCAGCGCATTCATATGGTAGAGCGGAGCGGCGATGAGATAGCGGTGGCGGTCGAGGCCGGGCGCCAGCCGCGTCTCCACCACCCAGATGTGGCTCTGATGCGAGAGCACCACGCCCTTCGGGGTGCCGGTCGAGCCGGAGGTGTACAGGAACATCGCCGGCTCGCGCGGGCGCGGCACGATTGGCTCGAACGGCCCGGGGTCGAGGAAATTGTCGAAGCCGTCAGGCCCGGCGTCGCCGAAATGCACTGATGGAATTTCGTCCGGCACGTCTGGACAGCGCGGTTGGTCGCAGAACACGAGCTTGGCGCCGGCATCTCTCAGAATGAAATGAACGGTCTGGCGCGGGAACTTGAAATTGACCGGCACCGCCACGAGACCGGCGCGCATGATGCCGTAATAGGCCGCGAGATATTCGGCACGATTGAGCGAGAGAATGCCAATCCGATCCCCGCGCGCGAGACCGCGCCGCGCCAGCGCGCGGGCGACGCCGTTCGCCATGGCGTCGAGCTGAGCGTAGCTCACCTCGCGCGGCGCCTCTTCGCCACCGAGATCGATGATCGCGATCTTGTCGAGGTGGCGATCGCGGCGGATGAGGTCGCCAAGGTTGGTAAAGTGAGGCATGGCGGCAACTTCTAGTCATCTACCCCGACGTCGCGAAGTCGTAGCCCGCATGGAGCGCAGCGTAATGCGGGATGGTTGAGCCAGTGGCACTAATCCCGAGTTTCGCTGCGCTCCACCCGGGCTACGGCTTCTATGCCTTCGGCGGAGCGGTGTAATAGGTGCCGCGTCCACTGGCGAGGAGCTTGCCCTGCGCGTCGAAGACTTGCGCCTCGGCGGTCGAGTACTGGCTGCCCATGCGCACCACCTTCCCACGAATGGTCAGATCGCCCGGCATCGCAACGGCGTGATAATCGATGCGCAGGTCGATGGTGGGCACGCCGCGGCCGGTTTTTTTCACCATCGCCCAGTCGGCGCCGAGATCGAGCAGTGTGGCCAGCACGCCGCCGTGGGTGTAGCGCCGGTCCGGGTTGACCACCCATTCCTCCCGCCAGGTCGCGGTCAGCTCGATGCCGTCATCGTGCACCGCCACGACCTTGAGGCCGAGCCAGCGATGATAGGGGGCGCGGGTAACGAGCTCCTGCACGCGCTCGAGCGTAAGTTCCTCGCTCATGGCGCCACCACCACCTTGCCGATGACTTCGCGATCCTGAATCAGCCGCAGCCCCTCGCGCGCCTGCTCGAGCGGGAGCACCTTGTCGATCACCGGGCGCATCTCCCCGGCAGCGATCAGCTTCATCAGCGCCTGCAGGTCGTCGTCGTAGAAGCTGTTGGAGCCGATGATCTTGAGCTCGAACGTCCAGATGTAGCGCAGGTCTTCTTTCGGGTCGTAGCCGGCGGTGGCGCCGCAGACCAGAAGCCTACCGCCGCGCTTGAGGCAGCGCAGCGAAGGGTTCCAGGTATCGCCGCCGGTGAAGTTGATCACCACGTCGACGCCGCCGTCGTAGCTGCGACGCTGCGGCTTGCCGTACTTCTCCACCGCCCATTTCGAGAAATCGGTCTCCTTCACGTTGATGGTCTCGTCGGCCCCGAGCTCACTGAGCCTGTGCATCTTCTCCGCGCTCGAGGTGCAGGCGATGACCTCGGCGCCGAGATGCTTGGCGAGAATGATGCAGCCGGTGCCGACGCCGCCGGAGGCGCCGAGAATGAGCACGCGGTCGCCGCGCTTGACGGTGTCGTGGGTGATCAGCATGCGATGCGCGGTGCCGTAGGCCACCGGCAGCGCCGCGGCCTCCTCGAAGCCCACGCCCGCGGGCATGGCGACCAGCTGATCGGCAGCAACGAGGCAATATTCCGCCATGCCGCCGTCGAGCATCTCGCCCATCAGCCCTCTCTTCTTGTTGAGCGGATTGACCAGCACGCGGTCGCCGGGCTTCCAGCCGGTGACGCCCGGTCCGACCGCGCTGATCTCGCCTGCCATGTCGAGCCCGATCACCACCGGCAGCGGCACCTTGATGCCGGGCATGCCGCGCACGGTGAACACGTCATGATAGTTGAACGAGGAAGCGCGCACCCGGATCACCACGTGCCCCTCGACCGCCGTGGGTACGGGATAATCGGGCACGAGCTCGAGCTCCTCGAGCCCGCCGTGCTTGCGCAGAACGAGCGCCTTCATGGTCTTGTTGCCGCTCACCGTTTGCGTCCTTCGCCGACTGGATTGTGGTCCGACCCCGGTCTAAGTAGCTTAGGCCGCACCCGCCAACAACCTCCCGCCGTCGCCGTCCGGAGCGCCTCAATGCAAGAGAATTTTCGCCAGTTCCTCGACCGCCTGCGGCAGACCGGTGGGCTCGTCGATTTGCACCAGCCGATCGACATCCGCCACATCGCGACCCTGGTCGATCAAGCCGACACCGCGCTCTATTTCCACAACGTGATCGGATATGACATGCCGGTGGTTTCTGGCCTCATCCGCACCCGCGAGCGCGCGATGGAGGCGCTCGGTTGCGAAACCTACCGCGAGATCGAGGACAAGCTCAGCCAGGCGATCGCTCATCCGATCCCGCCGAAATACGTGAAGAGCTCGCCCGCGCGCGAGGTGGTGCTCGTGGGCGACGAGGTCGACCTCTACAAGCTCCCGATTCCGATGTCCTCGATCTTCGACGGCGGCCCGATGATCACCGCCGGCGTGGTGATCGCGCGCGACCCCGAGCTCGGCATCAACAGCGGCATCTACCGCTTCATCGTCAAGGAAAAGAGCCTCACCGGCATCGACATCGTCACCCCCAACAACATGCGATTGTTCGCCCAGCGCGCCCATCAGGAGGGCCGCGCCCTGCCGATCTCGATCAGCATCGGCACCCATCCGATCGAGATCACGGGCTCGGGCTATCGCGCGCCGCTCGGCGTCGACGAGATGGGGATCGCGGGCGGCTTGCGGGGTGTGCCGGTCGAGCTCGCGCCGTGCCAGACCATCGATCTGCCCTACATCGCCGACGCCGAGATCGTGCTCGAAGCCGAGATCCTGCCCACCGGTTGGACTTGGCCGGAAGGGCGCTTCGGCGAGTTCACCCGGCTGATGGGCGGGCTGCACTGGAACCCGCTGGTGCGCATCAAGGCGATCGCGATGCGCAAGGATGCGATCTACTACAATCTGCACATGCCGTGGGAGAACACCTGGCTGGCGGCGCCCACGCGCTATGCCGCCATCCGCCAGGCGCTCAAGACCGCCGGCGTGCAGGTGAAGGAAATCAACGTCACCCTCGGCGGCTGCGCGTTCTGGCACGCGGTGATCTCGATCAAGAAGCAGCCGGGTGAAGGCAAGAACGCGCTGTTGGCGGCGCTCTCGGTCATGGACCTCAAGCACGTGGTGGTGGTCGACGACGACATCGACGTGTTCGACCCGACCGAGGTCGAATGGGCGATCGCCACCCGCGTGCAGGGCGACAAGGACGTGATGATCGTCTCGAACGCTCGCGCCAAGCCGCTCGATCCCAGCCTGCCGCAGGGCTACGGCGTGGTGCCGACCGGCGCCAAGGTCGGCATCGACGCCACCATTCCGGAAGGAATTCCGCCGGAATATTACGAGCGCATCACTTATGCCTACGCCGATCGTGCCAAGATTGCGGACTACGTCGACGGCAAGGCCGACGAAGAGGGGCTAGCCGGCGACGAGGCCGAGGTGGCGGCCCTGGCGCAGAAGATCCTGGAGACGATTGCGAAGACTCCGCTCTACTTCACCGACATCGCCGAGCGCTTCTCCGCATACGATTTCCGCACCGTCGCGCGCGCGCTCGGCCATCTGCATGCGGGCGAGAAGCTGTGGCAGGATCCGCGCGGGCGCATGTGCGTGCGCGGCTCGGAGTTTGCGGCCAAGCCACCACGGCGGTGAGGTGATCGAAGCCGACCCGTACTTATTAGCGCAGATCGAAAGGTTCAAACCTCAGTTCCCGAATGGGGTCGTCAGTTCCGTCTCGTTCGTGTCCACCACGAACACCGCGAGGAGCTTGGCCGGCTTCGTCTTG
>JBKPUA010000448.1:0-32635 GCA_046735815.1 Pseudomonadota bacterium | reverse complement strand
CTCGACCGCAGCCGTGAAGCTCAAGGGCGAGACGCTGGAGCCGCCGCCGCAGCCTGGCTTCTCCGGCGCCGCCGCGCTCGACCCGCAAGGACGCGTCGTGGGCATGGTAACGCTCAGAGTGCCGATCATCGCCAATATGGGCGCGGCCACCGCGCAGCCGCAAGCGACGATGGTCCCGGCCGCCATCATCCGCACGTTTCTCACGGGACAGGGCGTTGCACCAACACCGTCCACCCGCACCGGCCTCGACGCGGCCAAGGCCGCGCTTGTGCGGGTAATTTGCGTGCGGAAATGACCACTGGAGTCGGCCAGCTGTTCATTCATTGCTGAACTTCGGTGGCCGCTTCTCGATAAAGGCTGCCATGCCTTCCTTCTGATCCTTGGTGGCGAACAGGGCATGGAAGACGCGCCGCTCGAAGCGCACGCCCTCGGCGAGCGTGGTCTCGAAGCTGCGATTGACCGCTTCCTTCGCCGCCAGCACCGACGGCAGCGACATTGCGGCAATGGTTTCGGCGAGTTTCATCGTCTCGTCCATCAGGCTCGCCGCCGGCACCACGCGGGCGACCAGACCTGAGCGCTCGGCCTCGGCGGCGTCCATCATGCGCCCAGTCAGAATCAGGTCCATCGCTTTCGCCTTGCCGACCGCACGGGTGAGGCGCTGCGTGCCGCCGATGCCGGGGATGACTCCGAGCTTGATCTCGGGCTGGCCGAACTTGGCGGTATCCGCGGCGATGATGAAGTCGCACATCATGGCGACCTCGCAGCCGCCGCCGAGCGCAAAGCCCGCGACCGCGGCGATGATCGGCTTGCGCACGCGGGTGAGCCGCTCGTAGTCGGCTGCATAGTCGGCGTTGAAGATGTCGACATACGAGCGATCCGCCATCTCCTTGATATCGGCGCCCGCCGCGAATGCCTTGTCGGAACCGGTGATCACGATGCAGCCGATGCCGGCATCTGCGTCGAAGGCCTCAACCGCGGCGAGAAGCTCGCTCCTGAGCGTGGCGTTGAGCGCATTCAAGGCCTGCGGCCGGTTGAGACGGACGACGCCAACGCGGCCGCGGGTTTCAACGGTGATCGTCTCGGTGCTCATAGCTCTCCTCGCATCGTGTGTCGATCTGGCATGCTGTCACGGCATGTCGGACGTGGAAAGTGCGTGTAAGATAATGGAACAGGGAGGAGGATCCCGACCATGCAACGAATGAAATGCGCATCTCGCCGTCGGCGCAACAGCGCGAGGCTTACCACTGCTGCCGCCTTCATGCTCGCCATCACTGCGGGCGTTGCACAAGCTGCCGACGATCCGCCCTATACGCTCGCGCGCGAGGGTTTCTTCTACGTCGGTGGTAAGCCGATCACGGTCAACGGCCGGACCTATGTTGCGGGCCAGATGTACGTGGACGTCCGCGTCCCGGCGCAGCAGACCCGTCCGTTCCCCATCATCATGGTCCACGGCGGCACCCGCTCCGCCACTACCTATTTCGGCACCCCGGATGGGCGCGAAGGCTGGGCGCAATATTTCGTGCGGCAGGGCTACGCAGTCTACGTCATCGACCAGCCCGGACGCGGACGCTCCGGCTACCTCGCGGAATCCTACGGGCCGTGGAAGGTGCCCGATGGCGACGGCGGCCAGCGCCGCTATCTCGCCCAGGCCAAATACAAGCTTTGGCCGCAGGCGCATCTGCACACGCAATGGCCCGGCAGCGGCGCGCCCGACGACCCCGTCACGTTGCAGATGATCTCCGGTTATCTGCCGGAGATCGCGGATTTCACCAAGCAGCAGTTCCTCAACCGCGACGCCTTGGTGGCGCTGATCGACAAGATCGGACCGGCGATCCTGATGGTGCACTCGCAGGCCGGCGCCTTCGGCTGGCCGGTGGCCGATGCTCGCCCCGATCAGGTCAAGGCTATACTCGCCATCGAGCCCAACGGTCCGCCGTTCTATCAAGTCGATTTCATCGGGGCGCCCGACTACTTCAAGCAAGGACCGCTGGCGCTGCCCTATGGGCTGAGCGCCGTGCCGCTGACCTACTCTCCCGCCGTCGCCGATGCGAAGGAGCTCGCGGTCGTGCAACAAGACCAGGCCGATACACCCGACCTCGTGCGCTGCTATCTCCAGCGCGAGCCGGCGCGCAAGTTGGTCAATTTGAAGATGCCGATCCTGGTGCTCACCGCGGAGGCGTCGTATCACGCGCCCTATGACCACTGCACGGTGAAATACCTGCAACAGGCGGGTGTGCAGCCGACCTTCACGCGACTCGTCGATCTCGGCATCAAAGGCAACAGCCACGTGATGATGAACGAGAAGAACAACCGCGAGATCGCCGCTGTCATCGCGGAGTGGCTCAGCCGCACGCTGCCGGCAAAGGACTAACGCTGGCACACCGGGCAGAAGAAGGTCGAGCGGCCGGTCTGCACGATGCGTTTGATGGTGCCGTGGCAGCCGGGCGTCGGGCACGGTTTGCCCTCGCGGTCGTAGACCCGAAAATTGTGCTGGAAATCGCCGAGCTCGCCATTGGTGCGGCGGTGATCGCGCAGCGATGATCCGCCCGCCTCGATCGCCTCCAGCAGCACCGCCTTGATGGCGTCGACCAGCCGCTGCGCGCGCTCGTTCGGCAGGCCCGATTTGGTCGCGATCGTCGATGCCCGCCGTTTGGGCGAGAGCAGCGCGCGGTGAAGCGCCTCGCAGACATAGATGTTGCCGAGGCCGGCCACGATCTTCTGATCCGACAGCGCGGCCTTGAGCGAGGTCTTCTTGCCTTTGCAGGCACGCGCCAGCATGGCGGCATCGAATTCGTTGCCGAGCGGCTCGGGACCCAGCGCACGCAGCAGCGGCTCGCGGTCGAGCTCGGCGCGTGGAACGAGCTTCATCATGCCGAAGCGGCGCGGATCGTTGAACGCAATGCGCGCACCCGACGACATGTGGAACACTACGTGGTCGTGGGCGGCTTGCTTGGAGCGCTCGTGGTAATAGCCGCCCGGCGTGCTTTGGCCGCGGGGCCGCGCGACGCGAAACGAGCCCGACATACCGAGATGCATGACCAGCACCTCGCCGGACGAGAGGTCAGCAAGCAGATATTTGGCGCGCCGGCCGAGGCCCTCGACCCGTTTGCCTTCGAGCCGGGCGACGAAATCCTTCGCCAGCGGCCAGCGCAAATCACCGCGATGGGCCTCGACCTTGGTGAAGCGCGCGCCTTCCATCACCGGCTGCAGGCCGCGCCGGACGGTCTCGACCTCGGGCAGTTCGGGCATCGATCCGCACCTCCCCGGTTCAGACATAGCGTCCTCCGGGCGATCGCGCTATGGTCCTGCCGAGAAAGGACTATTCGCCATGCCGCGAACCGACGAAATGACCGATTTCGGCTTCCGGCAAATCCCGCTCGCGGACAAGCAGGCGCACATCGACGATGTTTTCAGCAGCGTCGCCAATCGCTACGACCTGATGAACGACCTGATGTCGGGCGGGCTGCACCGCGCTTGGCGCAATGTGCTCGTCACCGCCGTCGATCCCCCCAAGGATCGGCCGGCAGCGGACGCGCACGCCAAAGCCGAGACGCAATCGTTTGCATTACTCGATCTGGCCGGAGGCACCGGCGATATTGCGTTTCGCGTGGTCGAGGCCGGCGGTGCGGGCACGCGCGCCACGGTCGTCGACATCAACACCGACATGCTCGCGGTCGGACGCACGCGCGCCGCCGAACGCGGTGTCGACGACGCGGTTGCCTTCGTCGAAGCCAACGCCGAGGCGCTGCCGTTTGCCGACCGTAGCTACGACGCCGTCACCATTGCATTCGGCATCCGCAACGTGCCGCGCATCCCGGCAGCGCTCGCCGAAGCTTATCGCGTGCTGCGCATCGGCGGGCGTTTTCTCTGCCTCGAGCTCTCCCGGGTCGATGTGCCCGGTCTCGATGCGCTGTACGACCTCTACTCGTTCAACGTCATTCCCACGCTCGGGCGCGTCGTCGTCAACGACGCCGAGGCCTACCGATATCTGGTGGAATCGATCCGCCGCTTTCCCGGACCGCAAGTGTTCGCCGACATGTTGCGGACGGCCGGCTTCGCCCGCGTGTCGTTCCGGCGCATGACCGGAGGCGTTGTCGCCTTGCATTCGGGCTGGCGGGTGTGACGGCACCGTGATCTCGGCCCTCGCCCATCTCGTACGCCTCGGCCATGCCGGTTTCGTGTTAGCGCACGAGGGCGTATTCGCCCTGATCGACACCACTCGGCTGCCGCTGCCCGCGCGCGTGGCGGTGCGCGTCGCGCGCCTGATCGAGCGGCCGACGAGCCGCGTGGCCGCGAACCGCCTCGCCACCGCGCTCACCCGCTTGGGCCCGAGCTACGTGAAGCTCGGGCAATTTTTGGCGACGCGGCCGGACGTGGTCGGCGTGGTGTTCGCGCGCGACCTCGAGACCTTGCAGGACAAGATGGCGCCGTTCCCGCGCGCCGCGGCCGAACGCATGGTCGAAGTCGGCCTCGGCAAGCCGTTGCGCGACCTGTTCGCCTCGTTCGGTCCGCCGGTCGCCGCCGCCTCGATCGCCCAGGTGCATCGCGCCGAGGTTGTCAGCGATGCCGGCCGGCGCGCGGTCGCGGTGAAGGTGCTGCGGCCGGGGGTCGAGCGGCGCTTCAAGGTCGACCTCGATGCCTTCACGTTCGCCGCGCATACCGCCGAGCAAATCTCCGCCGAAGCACGACGCCTGCGGCTGATCGAGGTGGTGGACACGCTCAAGCGCTCGGTCGCGATCGAGATGGACCTGCGGTTCGAAGCCGCCGCCTTGTCGGAAATGGCGGAGAACACGAGAAACGATCCCGATTTCCGCGTGCCCGCGGTGGATTGGGACCGCACCGCCCGCGACGTGCTGACGCTGGAATGGATCGAGGCCACGCCACTCTCTGACCGCGCCCGGCTCGAAGCCAAAGGCTTCGATCTCAAACGCCTGGCGCGCGCGGTGATCCAGACTTTCTTGCGTCAGGCTTTGCGCGACGGCTTCTTCCATGCCGACATGCATCCCGGCAATCTGTTCGTCGACGATGCCGGCAACCTCGTCGCGGTCGATTTCGGCATCATGGGACGACTCGGCCCGAAGGAACGGCGCTTCCTCGCCGAGATCCTGCTCGGCTTCATCACCCGCAACTATCTGCGCACCGCCGAGGTGCATTTCGAGGCCGGCTACGTTCCGTCGCACCATTCGGTGGAGAACTTCGCGCAAGCGATCCGCGCCATCGGCGAGCCGATCCACAATCGGGTCGCCGAAGACATCTCGATGGCGAGGCTGTTCGCGCTGCTGTTCGAGGTCACCGGCTTGTTCGACATGCGCACGCGGCCGGAGCTCCTGCTCCTGCAGAAGACCATGGTGGTGGTCGAGGGCGTCGCGCGCAAGCTCGACCCCAAGCTCGATATGTGGACGGTCGCCGAGCCGGTGGTGCGGGAGTGGATCGAGCGCAATCTGGGGCCGGTCGGCAGGATCGAAGACGCCGCCGAAGGGGCGGTCGAGGTCGGCCGCTTCCTGGGCGGGGTGCCGGGGCTGTTGTCGCGTGGCGCGGTGCTGGTGGAGCAGCTCGACGCCATCACCCGCAACGGCCTGGTGCTTGCGCCGGCGACGGTGGCGGATATCGGCCGGGCGGAAGCACGGCGCAACCGCTGGATGACCGCGGCTTTGTGGCTGATCGCACTGCTGCTGGCATGGTTGATCTATCTGCTGCTGGCGCGCTGATTTGCGTTTTTGATTGCATTGATTGCAATGCAATCGCAAGCTATAGTCCGCAGTGGATATGGCCAGCATCACTATCCGCCAGCTCGACGACGACCTGAAGCGACGCCTGCGGTTGCGGGCGGCCCGCAATGGCCGTTCGATGGAAGACGAGGCGCGCACCATCTTGCGCCGGGCGGCTGCCCTCGAGGATGGCAGCGGCGAAGGCGGCGTCGCATTGCGCCACGGCGAACGGCGCGCGAGGGCGATGGAGCAGCCGGCGCCGGCGCACAGCTTCGTCGCTTCCCCAACGAAACGCGTGCTCCTGATCATCGGCGGCGGCATCGCGGCCTACAAGTCGCTCGAGCTGATACGGCGGCTGAAGGAGCGCGGGCTCGCGGTGCGCTGCATTCTCACCGCCGCGGCACAGGAGTTCATCACGCCGCTTTCGGCCGGCGCGCTCGCGGGCGAGCGCGCGTTCACCGACCTGTTCGACGCCGCCAGCGAATTCGACGTCGGCCATATCAGGCTCGCACGCGACACCGATCTGGTCGTGGTGGCGCCCGCGACAGCGGACCTGCTCGCCAAGATGGCGGGCGGCCATGCCGACGATCTCGCCTCCGCCGTGCTGCTCGCCACCGGCCGCCCGGTGCTGGTGGCACCCGCGATGAATCCGCACATGTGGGTGCATCCGGCGACGCAGCGCAATCTGGCCCGCCTCGCCGACGACGGCGTGGCCGTGATTGGCCCCAACGCGGGCGAGATGGCGGAGGCGGGCGAGGCCGGCGTGGGACGCATGGCCGAGCCGCTCGAAATCGTCGCTGCCGCGCTCTCGCATCTCGGCCCCACGGATATCGACTATGCGCTCGCCGGCAAGCGCGTGATCGTCACCTCCGGGCCGACCCATGAGCCGATCGACCCGGTGCGCTACATCGCCAATCGTTCCTCGGGCAAGCAGGGCCATGCCATCGCAGCCGCGGCGGCCGCTGCCGGTGCCGACGTGACGCTCGTCTCCGGCCCAGTCAATTTGCCGGATCCGATCGGCGTAAAGACGGTGAAGGTCGAAACCGCACGCGACATGCTGGCCGCGGTCACGCAGGCGCTCCCCGCCGACGTCGGAGTATTCGCGGCGGCGGTCGCGGATTGGCGGGTGGCGCAGCCGACCGCCAACAAGATCAAGAAGGAAGCCGGCCGAACGCCGCCGCTCGGCTTGGTCGAGAATCCCGACATCCTCGCGACGGTGGCGCAGAACGCGCGCACGCGGCCACGCCTCGTCGTCGGCTTCGCGGCCGAGACCGAGCACATCATCGAGCACGCCAAGGCGAAGCTTGCGCGCAAAGGCGCCGACTGGATCGTCGCCAACGACGTGTCATCCGCGGGGGGCGCGATGGGTGGCGATCACAACACCGTGCATATCGTGACCGCGCAGGGCGTGGAATCCTGGCCGCCGCAATCCAAGGAAGAGGTCGCGCGCGCGCTCGTCCGGCGCATCGCCGATACGCTCGCGGGAGCCGAGCGGTGAGCCGTGTGCAGCTTCAGGTCATGCGGCTGCCGCACGCACGCGACCTGCCGCTGCCGAGCTACCACAGCACGCTCGCATCCGGGATCGATCTCATGGCCGCTGTTCCGGCAGACGCCCCCGTGACCCTAGCCCCCGGGGAGCGCGCGGCGATCCCGACCGGCCTCGCCATTGCGCTGCCCGCAGGGATCGAAGGCCAGATCAGGCCACGCTCAGGACTGGCCCTGCGCCACGGGATCACCGTGCTCAATGCGCCGGGCACTGTGGACGGGGATTATCGCGGCGAGGTCCAAGTCATCCTGGTCAACCTGGGCACCGAGCCGTTCAAGGTGGAGCGCGGCGACCGCATTGCGCAAATGGTGCTTACACCCGTCCTGCAAGCCACGATTTGCGAAGCTGCAAATCTTGATGAAACCAGCCGAGGAGTTGGGGGTTTTGGTTCTACAGGCACGGGCAGGAAAAGCTGACTGACTAGACCGCGGGCGTTTGCAGTAATATGTTACCTGCAGCCGTGGTCCGATCTGCGGGGTGCCCATGCCGCTCCTGCCGCGCAAAGGCGTTTTGGCGATTACCGCGGTCATTGACATCGCGCTCAATGCTCGCGGCCGGCCGGTCGCAGCCAAGGCCTTGGCGACGCGCCATAGCCTGCCGCCCCGCCATCTCGAGCCGGTGCTGCAGGCGCTGGTGCGCCACGGCATTCTCAAAGGCGTGCGCGGGCCGCGCGGCGGCTATGAGCTTGCGCGCGAGCGGCGCCGCATCACCGCCGACGACATCCTGCGGGCGGCCGGCACCGCCGACGATATCAACGGAACTTCGCTTGCGGATTCCATCCTGCTCAACAAAATCGTGATGCCGGCACTGGGAGAGGCCGAGCACGCTTTCGCCGACGCGCTTGCGCGCATCAATGTCGCCGACCTCGCGCAATCGGCCGAAGGCCTGCGCGCGGCCGCCGGCGAAGCCAACTTGTCATTCTAGAAATAGTACGAATGCAAGCTGACTCGCGTTGCGAAATTTCGCAACGCGTCAGCCGGCCTTGCGACCTTGCTTCATGCTGTCCCACCAGGGGCAGACGCCGGGCATGAGATTGTAGTTGCCTTCGATCACCTGCACCGGTCGCCGCTGGCCGTTCTCGGCGGCCTCGATGCAAAGGCGGCGCGACTCTTCCTTCTTCTCCGCCGACATCCACCGGCGTTCGTGGCCCCACAGGCTCGGGCCGAATTTGCGCTCGAACGGCTTCCAGGTGTTGTCGTCAATGACCTGGCCGCCCCAGCCGTACTCCACCAGGAATCCGGACGGGTTCCAAGTGTAGAACGAGGTGACGTAGTCGCCGGAATGGCGGCCGAGCGTGACGCCGATGCGCTCGGGGTCGCACAGCGCGAGATCGTAGCCCTGGCCGATATCGTCGAAGCTGTAGAGCTCCACCATCATGTGGTGGACCATGTTGATCCCGCTTTCGACGAAAGCGATGCTGTGATGGCGCGGATTGACGTGGAAGAAATAGGCCGGAAACGGCCGCAGCCAATAATCGCTGAGCTTGAACCCGAGCACGTCTTGGTAAAACGCCATCACCTCCGCGATGCGCTCGAAGTGCATCACCACGTGACCCATGCCGAGCGGACCGGTGCGAAAGCCGGAAACGTTGCGGCCGGGCTTGAACGGATCGCTGGTGGTTTCCGCGCCGTGAAAAATCTCCAACCGATTGCCGGCGGGATCGTTGAGCACGATCAGATCCGTCACGTGCCGCTCGTCGGCGAGTGCACGGGACCCGCGCGCGACCTTGGTGCCGGCGGCCTCGATGCGGGCCGCGACGGCGTCGAGCGCGGGACCGTCCGTCACCTCCCAGCCGAAAAAGGCGATGCCCTGTCCGCCGTCGGCGTCGACCACGAGTCGCTGCTTGCGGTCATCCATGCGAAACGCAAGCGTCGAACGGCTCTTGTCGATGCGCTGTAGGCCGAGAAGGTTGGTGGCGTAGCTCGCCCAGTCGCCCAAGTCCTTGGCGCGAACGCCGATATAGCCCAAAGCCTCGATGCCCATGACGGTCCTCGGTCCTTGATCGACAGGCCGCAAGCCTGTCGCCGCATCAGCCCCGCTTGTCCAGCTCTACGCCGCGCCGACCGCTTGCTTCGGCAGCTTGCTCTTCAGCCGCGGATAGGCCCTGAGCGCATTGTCAGCAAAAATCTTCTTCCTGTCCTCGGCCGACAGGCTCGGCGCGTGGTCGACGTAGCGCTTGGTATCGTCGAAATGTTGGCCGGTCTCGGGATCGATGCCACGGACCGCGCCTACCATCTCGGAGGCGAACAGAATGTTGTCGATCGGCACCACCTTGGTTAGCAGGTCGATGCCGGGCTGGTGATAGACGCAGGTGTCGAACCAGACGTTGTTTTTCATCAATTCGTTGAGCGGCGGCCGCTTGTTGTTGAGCGCCAGGCCGCGATAGCGACCCCAGTGGAACGGCACCGCGCCGCCGCCATGGGGGATGATCAGCTTCAAGGTCGGAAAATCCTTGAACAGGTCGCCCATGATCAGCTGCATGAAGGCGGTGGTGTCGGCATTGATGTAATGCGCGCCGGTGCCGTGGAAGTTGGGATTGCAGGATGCGCTGACGTGCACCATGGCGGGCACGTCGAGCTCCACCATCTTCTCGTAGAGCTTGTACCACCAGCGGTCGGTCAGCGGTGGCGCGGTCCAGTGGCCGCCCGACGGGTCGGGATTGAGATTGCAGCCGACGAAGCCGAATTCCTTGACGCAGCGCTCAAGCTCCTCGACGCAGGTCTCCGGCGGCACGCCGGGCGACTGCGGCAGCTGGCACACGCCGATGAAATTGTCGGGGTAGAGCGTGCAGACGCGATGGATCATCTCGTTGCACATCTGCGACCAGGCGAGACTGACATTGTAGTCGCCGATATGGTGACTCATGCCCATGGCGCGCGGCGAGAAGATGGTCACGTCGGTCCCACGCTCGCGCTGGAACTTGAGCTGGGCACCTTCGAGGCTCTCGCGGATCTCGTCGTCGGTGACTTTCAGCGATGCCTTGGAAGGCTGCTTTGCGGGCTCCTTGAGGTTGTCGACCTGCTCCTTGCGCCATCGCAGCAGATCTTTCGGCTCGGTCGTGTAGTGGCCGTGACAATCGATGATCATGACACCGTCGCTGAGGATTGTGGGCGCACGCCCGTGAAAGCGAACCGGACCCCCGGCCCGCCGCGAATGCTACGAACCGGGCTTCACCGTTGTCAAACCGGTATGCGGGTTCTTTTGGAGTGGCGCACGTTCTTGTCGGCGAACCGGTATCCACTTCGTCGGAACATACGCTAGGATATGGATGTAACAGACTGCAGAGGGGGAAGCATGGCTGATCTTCCGCGTTTGAACAGCGTGATCCGCGCGCTCGAGGCCGGCAAGCCGACATTCACCTCGTTTTGCCAGGCCGACCCCGAGACCGCGATCGCGATGGCGACGGCCAAGTACGACGGCATCGTCTACGAGATGGAGCACAATCCCTGGGACATCCGGGCACTGCGGGATAGCCTACAATACATGCTCAACCGCGGCCAGATCGCCCGTTCCGGCTCGGTCGCGCCCACCGTCGCGCCCATGGTGCGCATCCCCCCGAACGGCGCCGAGAAGGCGCAGTTCCAGGCCAAGCAGGCGCTCGACCTCGGTGTCTACGGCATCGTGTGGCCGCATATTTCCTCCGTGGACGAGGCCTACAACGCGGTTGCCGCCTGCCGCTATCCGCGCCTGAAATCCGCGCCGCTGTACGAACCGGCCGGCATTCGCGGCGACGGGCCAACCGCTGCGGTGCGCTATTGGGGCCTCTCCCAGCAGGACTATTACGACCGCGCCGACGTGTGGCCGCTCAATCCCAAGGGCGAGATCTTCGTGATCCTGATGATGGAGGACACCCGCGGCATCGAGGCGCTGCCACAAATCCTCCAGAAGGTGCCCGGCATCGGCGCGATCCTGATCGGCGAGGGCGACCTTTCCCAGGAGCTCGGCTATCCCCGCCAATACGAGCACCCGGAGGTGCTCAAGTGGATGGCGCGGGTGGTTGATACCTGCAAGCAGCACAATGTGGTCGTCGGCCATCCTCACGTCGACGCCAACAACGTCGAGCGTATCCTCGGCGAAGGCTATCGCTTTCTGATGGCCGCGCCGGTGCGCAGCTACGCCGCACTCGACAAAGGCTTGAAGCTGGCGGGACGAGCCTAACCGCGACCCTCTCCCGGCGCGGCGCTGAGCCGCGTCCCGATCCAGATCGGGAGGAATGCATGAGACGCGTGCTCGCCGGCATGCTCGCGGTTACAGCTTTGTTCGGCGTGGCCGCAGCGCAGGAGGCTGCGTATCCCACCCGTCCGGTGAAGATCATCGTCGCCTTCCCGGTCGGAGGGCTGCTCGACACCGTCTCGCGCATCGTCGGCGATAAGCTGTCGGTGGTCCTCGGCCAGCAATTCATCATCGAGAGCCGGCCGGGCGCCGGCGGAACGCTGGCAACCGCTGCCGTCGCACGCGCCGAGCCTGACGGCTACACGCTGATGATGATCAACGACAATCACGCCGTGAACCCGAGCGTGTTCAAGAACATTCCCTATGACAGCGTGAAGGACTTCGCGCCGATCGGCTTTGTCGGCAGCGCGCCCATGGCGCTCAGCGCGACTGCCCGGCTGGGAGTGCGCTCGGTCAAGGATCTCATCGAGCTCGCGCGGCAGCAGCCGGGCAAGATCTCGTATGGCTCGGTCGGGATCGGCAGCGCCAGCCATCTGGCCGGGGAGTTGTTTACCGCCAAGGCCGGCATTCGCATGCTGCACGTCCCGTTCCGCGGCGGCGCGCCCGCGATCAACGATCTCGTGGCCGGGCATCTCGACACCATGTTCGTGACCGCCGTCGTCGGCGGACAGCACATGAAGACCGGCGCGCTCATTCCGCTGGCGATCGCGGCGCCTACGCGCTTCGAAACGCTCACCGAAGTGCCGACCATGGCTGAGGCCGGCTATCTGCTTGAGGCGGCCTATTGGTTCGGCCTGGCAGCGCCCGCCGGCACGCCGCCCGCAATCCTTGCCAAGCTCGAAAAAGCGCTCGCCGACGTGCTGGCCATGCCCGATCTGCGCCAGCGCATGACCGAGATGGGGGCGGTGGTGACGCCGCTCTCCTCGCGGCAATTCGGCGACTACATCCAAGTCGAAATGCGCAAATGGGCGGATGTGATCGAGCAGAACAAGATCGTGTTCCAGTAGACGGAGGACGAAGGACAGAGGACGGAGGTCTGATGACAGAGAGCTGATGAAAGAACTGGGAATCCCGAACGCGGCATCGTCTCTCCGTCCTCTGTCGTCTGTCCTCTGTTCACGATCTGGACCTGCTCCGATCGGTTTCCCCTTGGGCTTGGTTTCCTCTTGGAGTTAAAGTGGATCGATTCGCGAGCGACCCGGCGGATGAGGCCCTCCGCCGTGCAGCGCGCGATCCGGCGGTCGCACGCCGCCGGCAAATGCGGCAATGGGGCAAACGGGTATGCCGGACGCGATCCGGATCACCGTGGAGAGCTTCAGGGCTCGTCCGCAGCGGGGCGGATTCTACGCCGGCGCTGTGCTATCCGCGCTGTTTGCACTCCTCCTGCCTGACCTCGGTTATGCCGCCGGCGCTGACGGCGGCGCGACCTTCGATAGCGCCATCGCGGCGCTGCGGTCGCTCGATCATCCCGACATCACTGCGCTCGCGCTTACCCTCGGCGTTCTCTGCTTTGCCGTAGTGGCCGCCATCCTGCTCGTGCGCACGCGCGCTCGGCTGGCCGCCGTCGAGATGGCGTCGCGGGATGACGCCATCGCATCGAAGGCCGCCATCGATCGTGCCTACGCGCTCATTCTCTCCGAGCCGCAAGTGCTGGTGGCTTGGGCCGCGGCCGCGGACGAGCCGGAGATCATCGGCGACCCGACGCTGGTGACCGGCGCCGACGGAGCGGAGCGCGTGCTCGCCTTCGGCACCTGGCTCGAGCCCGACGACGGCCGTGAGATGCAGCGCTCGGTCGACGCGCTACGCGCGCGCGGCGTGGGCTTCGCGATGAGCGTGACCTCGCTGGCCGGGCGCATCATCGAGGCCAAGGGCCAGGTTACCGGCGGACGGGCGATCCTGCGGCTGCGCGAAGTGAGCGGAATAAAGCACGAGCTCGCCGAGCTCGCGCAGCGCCACCAGAAGCACCTCGACGACAGCGCGGCGCTGCGCGCGCTGATCGATGCCGTGCCCGCCCCGGTATGGACGCGCGACGATGCCGGCAAGCTGACATTCGTGAATCAGGCTTACGCGCGCGCGGTCGAAACCAAGGACGGCGCTGAGGCGATCGAGCGCAGTGTCGAACTGTTCGATCGCGGCGCGCGCGGCGAGTTGTTGCATGCCCATGCGGGGGGCCAATCCTATTCCAGTCGGCTGCCGGCGGTGGTGGCGGGTCAACGCCGCAGCTTCGAGGTGCTGACGGTGCCGGCCGCGCGCGGCAGCGCTGGAATCGGCATTGACGCCACCGAGGCCGAGCTGATGCGGGCCGAACTCAAGCGCATGACCGACGCGCACCGGCGTACCCTCGACCAGCTGGCAACCGGTGTCGCCATCTTCGCATCCAACCATCGGCTCGCTTTCTACAACGCGGCCTATCGGCTGCTGTGGGACCTGGATGTCGGCTTTCTGGACGAGGGGCCGACCGATTCGGCCGTGCTCGACCGGCTGCGCGCCGCGCGCAAGCTCCCGGACGAGCCGGATTTTCGGCAGTGGAAGAGCGCGCTCCACGACGCCTATCGGGCGGTCGAGGCCAAGGAGCACATGTGGCACCTGCCGGACGGCCGCACCCTGCGGGTGGTGACCACGCCCAATCCGGAAGGCGGCGTGATCTACCTGTTCGACGACGTGACCGAGCGGCTCGATCTCGAACGCCGTTACGACGCCCTGATCCGGGTGCAGGGCGAGACCTTGGACAATCTCGCGGAGGCCGTTGCCGTGTTCGCCAGCGACGGCCGGCTGCGCCTTTATAACCCTGCATTCGCACGCATGTGGCGGCTGGCGCCGGAGGAGATGCTGGCGGAACGGCCGCACATCGAGTTGGTCAGCGACCGGACGCGGCTACTCCATGGCGAGAAGTCGATCTGGCAGCGACTGCGGGCAACGATCACGGCGATCGACGATCGCGAGCCGGTTGTCGGGCAGCTCGAGCGCTCCGACGGCAAGGTCGTGCACTGCGCCACGGTCCCGCTTCCCGACGGCGCCACGCTGGTAACATTCCAGGACGTCACCGACAGCGTGAACGTCGAGCGCGCCTTGCGCGAGAAAAACGAGGCGCTGGAGGCGGCCGACAAGCTCAAGATCAATTTCGTGCACCACGTGTCCTACGAGCTGCGTTCGCCGCTCACCAACATCATCGGCTTTGCGCATTTCCTCGGCGACCCGCTCACGGGCCCGCTGACGGAGAAGCAGCGCGAGTATCTCGGCTACATCACGGTCTCCACCAACGCGCTGCTTGCCATCATCAACAACATCCTCGACCTTGCCACCATCGACGCTGGCACCATGCAGCTCAACCTCGGCGCCGTGGACATCCGCAAGACCATGGAAGCCGCGGCCGAAGGGGTGCAGGACCGCCTGGTGAAGAACGGCATCCGGCTCGAAATCCGCACCGCGCCCGACATTGGCACCTTCATCGCTGACGAGCGGCGGGTCCGCCAGTCGCTGTTCAATCTACTCGCCAATGCCGTGGGCTTTTCGCCCGGAGGGGAGATCGTTACTTTTGCCGCTCAGCGCCGCAAGGATGCCGTGGTGTTCTCGGTGACCGATCGTGGGCCCGGCATTCCGGTCGATGTACAGGACAAGGTGTTCGATTGGTTCGAGACCCATTCCCTCGGCTCACGCCACCGCGGCACCGGCCTCGGGCTTTCATTGGTGCGCTCCTTCGTGGAGCTGCATGGCGGCTCGGTGACCCTCGAGTCGGCGGTCGGCCGTGGCACCACGGTCACCTGCGTGTTCCCCCTCGACCACAACGCCGAGCGAACGGCGGCGTGACCTTTTCTCCGGCCCGTTCGCGTGCGTCGCTCGCTTGCACGTCTTGCCGCGGTGCGCCCGGAGCATCGAACCCGACATGGCCCTGACCACGCCGCGCAGCTCGAGCTTCTCGGTGACGCTGCCCGATGAGCACGCCACCCGTCGGCTCGCGATCGACGTCGCCAATGCGCTCCAACGCGGCGACTTCGTCACGCTGTCGGGCGATCTCGGCGCCGGCAAGACCACCTTCGCCCGCATGCTCATCCGCCATCTCGCGGGCGATCCTGCAATGGAGGTACCGAGCCCAACCTTCACCCTGATGCAGGTTTACGAGCTGCCGCTGTTTCCGCTCGCCCACGTCGACCTCTATCGCCTGTCGGAGGCGGCGGAGTTGGCCGAGCTCGGGTTCGACGACCTGCCCCTCGGCGCCGTGGTGCTGCTCGAGTGGCCCGATCGCGCGGGGAGTTTGCTGCCGCCCGATCGACTCGACATTGCGCTTACGCTGGCGCCCAAGCTCAAGCCCGAATTCCGTCATGCGCGCATCACCGGCTATGGCGCATTCGCACCGCGCGTCGACCGCATGGCAGCGACGCGTCAATTCATCGCCGAGAGCGGCTATAGCGACGCGCTGCGAACGCGCATGCAGGGCGATGCCTCGACACGCTCTTACGAACGGCTTACGCTCGGGGACAAGCACGCGATCCTGATGAATTCGCCGCGCCGCGCCGATGGCCCACCGGTGCGGGACGGCAAGCCCTACAACGCGATCGCCCACCTCGCCGACAACGTCGTCCCGTTCGTGGCGATGGCCAATGGATTGCGGAACTGCGGCTTCTCGGCACCGGTCATCCACCACGCCGATCTCGATCACGGGCTGCTGATCATCGAAGATCTCGGCGATGCGGCGGTGGTAACCGCTGAGCCGTCGGCGCCGATCCTGGAATGCTACGAGACTGCAGTCGACATGCTGCTCGCGCTGCACCGGCAGAGGCTGCCCGATACGCTCACCGTCGCTCCGAACATAGAGCACCGCATACCTCGTTACGACATCAATGCATATCTGATCGAGGCCGAGCTGCTGGTGGATTGGTTCCTGCCGCGGCTCGACGCCCCGATTCCGGACAGCGAGCGCGACTCGTTTCGAGCCTTGTGGCGCGAGATGCTGCAGCCGGCCATCGATGCCCCCGCGACGTGGGTGTTGCGCGACTTCCACTCGCCCAATCTGCTCTGGCTGCCGCGGCGAGACGGAATTGCCAGGCTCGGCCTTCTCGACTTCCAGGACGCGGTGATGGGGCCGGCCGCTTACGACCTCGCCTCGCTGTTGCAGGATGCGCGCGTGGACGTGCCCGAGCAGACCGAGCTCGCGCTGCTCGGCCGCTATGTACGCGGGCGAGGCCAGACCGACCCGGACTTCGATCCGCGCCGGTTCATCAGGATGTACGTGACACTCGCGGCTCAGCGCGCCAGCAAGATTCTCGGCATCTTCGCGCGACTCGACATGCGCGACGGCAAGCCGCAGTATTTACGTCATCTACCGCGGGTATGGGGGTATTTGCAGCGCTCCCTCGGCCATCCCGCGCTGGAGTCGCTCAGCGCCTGGTATCTGGCTCACGTGCCGGCGTTAAACAGTATTTAAGCGCCCGAGAGGGAAAAGATAATTGATGACCAAAACCTCCGCAGTCGTGCCGAAACGCGCCATGGTGCTGGCGGCCGGGCTGGGCACGCGCATGCGGGCGTTCAGCGGCAATATTCCCAAGCCGCTCGTCACCGTCGGCGGCAAAGCGCTGATCGATTACGCCCTCGATCGCCTCGCCGAGGCGGGCGTGGAGCAGGCGGTGGTGAATGTCCATCATCTCGCCGATCAAATCGAACGCCATCTGGCCCATCGCCAGCGACCGAAGATCATCATTTCCGACGAACGGAGCGAGCTCCTCGGCACCGGCGGCGGCGTGCGCAAGGCCTTGCCTCGGCTTGGCAACGATCCCTTCTTTCACATCAATTCCGACACTATCTGGATCGACGGCGTGCAGCCCAACCTGCATCGACTCGCGGCCGCTTTCGATCCCGCGCGCATGGATGCGCTCCTCCTCTTGGCGCCGACCGCGGCAAGCATTGGCTACAGTGGACGCGGCGATTTTTCGATGGCGCCCGACGGGCGGCTCACGCGCCGCGGTGAGCGCGAGGTGGTGCCCTTCGTCTATGCCGGTGCCGCCGTCCTCGCGCCGGCGTTCTTTGCCGATGCGCCTGCGGGCGCGTTCTCGATGTCGCCCTTGTTCGACCGAGCGGCCGAGGCGCAGCGCCTTTGCGGCCTTCGCCTCGAAGGGCTGTGGATGCATGTCGGCACCCCGGAGGCGATCAAAGCAGCCGAGGAAGCCATTCTCGCCAGCGCGGCGTGACGGCGCTTCGCGCGTTTTTCCCCTGGGTCGACATCCCCGAAGGCGGATGATCCGGTAGTCTTCCGAGCTACGAATCAATCGCCCAGCGTGGCATCTCCTGGATGCCCGCGGCAGCCTGCCCTCGGTTCGATCCGGGGGCGGCCACAACAAATCAATTGCATGACGGTAACGCGTCCAAACGTCTTCACCATTCCGGCCTCGGCGCCGTTCGTGCCGACGCTGATCGGCGCATTGCTGAACGGCAAGCTCGTGCCCGGCTTTCCCGCCGCACATGATCCGCTCGCGCTCGCGAGCACCACGCTCTACCTGCCGACGCGGCGCGCCTCCCGGTTGTTGCGCGACTCCTTTCTCGACGCGACCGGCTCCAGCGCCGCGATCCTGCCGCGCATTGTCGCCATCGGCGACGTGGACGAGGACGAGATCGTGTTCGCGCAGGCTGCGACGGGCGGCGCCGCGGCCGCGGCGCTCGAGCTCGCGCCGGCGCTCGGCGGGCTCGAGCGGCGAATACTGCTGGCGCAGCTCGTGCTCAAATGGGCAGCCGCCATCGCGCCCGACGCCAAAGGCGACGCGCCGCTCGTCGCCAATAACCCGGCCTCCGCTCTCGCGCTCGCCGATGATCTCGCGCGCTTGATCGACGACATGACCACGCGCGGGGTGACCTGGGACAAGCTCGACGAGCTGGTGCCGGAAAACCTCGACCGCTATTGGCAGCTCACGCTCGACTTCCTCAAGATCGCCCGCGAGGTCTGGCCCGCCATTCTGGCCGAGCGCGGCGCCATCGAACCGGCAACGCGGCGTGACGCGCTGATCAAGGCCGAAGCGGCGCGGCTCACCGCCCACGCCGACGGACCGGTGATCGTCGCCGGCTCCACCGGCTCGATGCCGGCAACCGCCGAGCTGATCGCCGCCGTCGCGAAACTTTCGCATGGGGCGGTCGTGCTGCCGGGCCTCGATCTCGCGCTCGATGCCGGCTCCTGGGAGCTGATCGGCGGCCGCCAGGACGATCACGGCTCCATTCCGCCCGCGGTCGGACATCCGCAATTCGCGCTGCATGCGCTGCTGCGTCGTATCGGGATGGCGCGCGAGGAAGTCGTCGCCCTCGCCGCACCGTCCATCCATGGACGGGAGCGCCTGATCTCGGAGGCGCTGCGGCCGGCCGCCGCCACCGATCAGTGGCAGCGGCTCGCTGCTGGCGAGGCGCAGATCGATATCGAGCGGGCACTCGAAAGCCTGGCGCTCATTGAAGCGGCCAATGCCGAGGAGGAAGCGTTAGCCATCGCGGTCGCTCTGCGTGAAGCCGCTGAAACCAAGGACAAGACCGCGGCCCTGGTGACACCCGACCGCCCATTGGTGCGCCGCGTGGTCGCCGCGCTCGAGCGTTGGAAGCTTCCAGCCGACGACTCCGGCGGCGACGCGCTCGCCGACACGCCCGCCGGGGTATTCGCCCGCCTGGCGGCGGAAGCCGCACTGGGCGGACTTGCGCCGGCCAGCCTGTTGGCTTTGCTCAAGCATCCGTTGCTGCGGCTCGGCGCCGCTGCTGGCGCCCACGCCCGCGCGATCGCGGCCCTCGAAAAGGCGACCTTGCGCGGCCCGCGCCCGCGCCCGGGCAGCGCGGGGCTCGCCACCGCCCTCGCCGCATTCCATCGCGAGCTGGCAAAGCTGCGGCGCAAGGAACCATCCGAGCTGCACCCATCCGATCCGCGCACCAACTTGACCGAGGGTCAGCTCGACACGGCCGCAAAGCTGGTCGCGCAGCTGACCGACGCGCTCGCCCCGATCGAGGCGCTGCGCCCAACCCCGTTCTCCCTAGTCGCGGCGCGCCATCGCGAGGCGATCGCCGCGCTCAGCGTCGATGCAGCCGGAGAACCTGCCGCCCTTGCCGGCGTTGACGGCACGGCGCTCGAGACGGTGTTCGACGAGCTTGCGCAATGCGGCACCGATGCCGATTTCGTGGTCGAGCCGAGCGGTTATCCGGACCTGTTCCGCGCAACGATTGCCGATCGGGTGGTGCGGCGGCCAGGTGCTCCCGGCCTGCGGCTGCGTATCTACGGCCTGCTCGAAGCGCGCTTGCAAAGCGTCGACCGCGTGGTGCTCGGCGGCTTGATCGAGGGCGTGTGGCCGCCGGACGCCGGCTCCGATCCCTGGCTCAGCCGCCCCATGCGCCATCTGCTCGGGCTGGATTTGCCGGAACGGCGCATCTCGCTGTCGGCGCACGATTTCGCGCAGGCACTCGGCGCCGACCAGGTGATCCTCGCTTATCCGGCCAAGCTCGCCGGCACACCGACCGTGACCTCGCGTTTCGTCCAGCGGCTCGCGGCGGTGGCCGGCGAGCAACGCTGGAACCGTGTGCGTGCGCGCGGGGCGAAGTATCTCGCCTGGGCGCGCGCCCTCGACCGTCCCATCGAGATCAAGCGCTCAGCGCGACCAGCGCCGAAACCGCCGCGAGCGGCACGGCCGACGGCGCTTTCCGTGACCGAGATCGAGAACTGGCTGCGTGATCCCTACACCATCTATGCGCGCCACGTTCTCAAGCTGCGCGAGTTGCCCGCCGTCGACCTGCCGCCGGGCGCAGCCGATCGCGGCACCCTCATTCATGGCGCGCTGAGCGAGTTCACGCGGGCGTTTGCTGCCGGTCTGCCGGCCGATCCCGCGCAGACCCTCATCGAAATCGGCGAGCGCCACTTCGCTGCGCTCGCGGACTATCCCGAAGCGCGCGCATTCTGGTGGCCGCGGTTCAAGCGCATCGCCCGCTGGCTTGCCGGATGGGAGAGCACGCGGCGCGGCAATGTCGCGGCACTGAGTGCGGAGATCGACGGCAAGATCGACATCCCGCTCGGCGAGCGCATGTTGACGCTGCGCGCCCGCGCCGACCGTATCGAGCGCCTCGCCCACGGTGGCTATGCCATCCTCGATTACAAGACCGGACAGGTTCCGACCGAGAAACAGGTGCGGATCGGGGTGTCGCCGCAGCTCACGCTCGAAGCTGCCATCCTGCGCGGCGGCGGATTTCCCGAAATCCCTCGCGGGGCCAGCGTCGCCGAGCTGGTCTACGTATCGCTCAAGGGCGGCGAGCCCGCCGGCGAGGACAGGTTGATCGATTTCAAGGAGGGCGACGCCGACGCCCATGCCGAGCGCGCGCTGGCGAAGCTCACGGCGGTCGCCGAACGCTTCGAGGATCCGGAGCAGCCGTACCTGCCACTGGTCCTGCCCATGTGGAAGAGCCGCTACGGCCCCTACGACCACCTTGCGCGCATCAAGGAATGGGCTGTGGGGGGAACCGACGACGCGGAGGGTGGAGAGTGACTGCCCCGCGCACCATTCCCGACGACCTGCTGCGCGTCCAGGAGGCGGCGTCGAATCCCGCGGTCTCGGCCTGGGTCGCGGCCAACGCCGGCTCGGGCAAGACCCATGTGCTGGCGCAACGGGTGATCCGGCTCCTGCTCGATGGCGTCGATCCCGCCAAGATCCTCTGCATCACCTTCACCAAGGCCGCCGCCGCCAACATGGCAAATCGCGTGTTCGACGAGCTGCGGCGCTGGACCACCCTCGACGATGCGCAGCTCGACGCCGCCATTCGGAGCATTTCGCGCGTCCGGCCGGACTCGGCGCGGCGCGCGCGGGCGCGGCGGCTGTTCGCGCTGGCATTGGAAACGCCAGGCGGCCTCAAGGTGCAAACCATCCACGCCTTCTGCACGCGCCTGCTGCATCAGTTTCCATTCGAGGCCAACGTCGCCGCGCGCTTCGATGTGCTCGACGAGGCGATGGAAGCACGGCTGCTCGGCGAGACCAGCCTCGCGGTGCTGCTCGACGCCACGCTCGTCCCGCAGAGCGCGCTCGGCCGGGCGCTTGCGACCGCGATTGCGACTGTTGCCGACCAGACCTTCAAGGACGTGCTCGGCGAGACGTTGCGCAAGCGCGACGCCTTGCGTGCCTGGATCGCTGGTAGCGGCAGCATGGAGGCCGCCATTGCCGGGCTGTGTCACGCGCTCGGCATGGACGCGGACGAGACTGTCGATCGGATCGAAAGCGAGATCACGGGCGGACCGCACCTGCCGATATCGCAATGGGCCGCGGTCGCGGCGACGCTGGCGCGGGGATCCAGGAGCGACCAGGATCAGGAACGACGGCTGCTCGCGGCGCTCGGCGCTGCAGGTGCACAACGCGTCGACAACTATCTCTCGGTGTTCCTCACGGACAAGCTGAAACCGCGGGATCGCCTGGTCACGCGCACGATCGAGAGCGACGATCCGCGGCTCGCCGACCGCCTCTGTACCGAACGCGCGCGCATCCTGCCGCTGGCGGAACGCCGCAAGGCACTCGCGTGCCGCGATCGCACCGCCGCGCTGATCACCATCGCCGATGCCGTCCTCTCCCGCTACCAGGCAGCCAAGGACCGGCGCGGGCTGCTCGACTATGACGACCTGATCGCGAAGACGCTCGACTTGCTCGCCGAGGATCGCGCCGCCTGGGTGCACTACAAGCTCGACGCCGGCATCGACCACGTGCTGATCGACGAAGCGCAAGACACGAGTCCGAAGCAATGGGACATCATTCGGCGACTCACGAGCGAGTTTTTCGCCGGCGCCGGCGCGCGCGGCGTCAGGCGCACGATCTTCGCGGTCGGCGACGAGAAGCAATCGATCTTTTCGTTTCAGGGCGCAGCGCCACGCGAATTCGAGGTCATGCATCGGACCTTCGACGCGCTGTGCAAGGCCGTCGACCGCGAATTTCGCTACGTGCAGTTCCGCCGTTCGTTCCGGTCCGGCCCGAACGTGCTCGCCGCGGTCGACAGTGTGTTTGGGCGGCCCGAGGCCTTTGCCGGCCTCTCCGCGGACGCGGTCAAGACGGTCCACGAGGCGCTTCCCGACGCCGCGCCGGGCGTGGTGGAGATTTGGGACACGATCAAGCCCAACGACAAGCGTGAGATCGAGGCTTGGGACGCGCCGTTCGACGAATTGACCGAGACCAGCCCGCAGGTGCGGTTGGCAACGAAGATCGCCAGGAACGTCAAGCGTTGGACGCAGCAAGGCGCGCGCGCCGGCGACGTGCTGGTGCTGGTGCGCCAGCGCGGTCCCCTGTTCGAGGCGATCATCCGCGCGCTCAAGGACCTGCACGTTCCGGTCGCGGGCGCCGACCGGCTGGTGCTGACCGAGCATATCGCGGTCATGGACCTGATGGCGCTTGCCGACGCGCTGCTGTTGCCGGACGACGACCTCGCGCTGGCGAGCGTGCTCAAGAGCCCGCTGTTCGGCTTCGAAGATGATGATCTGTTCAAGATCGCCTGGGAGCGCAAAGGCTCGTTGCGCGCGGCGTTGCGGGCAAAAGCGCATGAGGAGCGGCGCTTTGCGGATGCGGCGAGCAAGCTCGACCGCTTCGCCGAATGGGCACGGCAAACGCCGTTCGCGTTCTACGCCCGCGTGCTTGGCGCCGAACGTGGGCGCAAACGCTTCCTCGCCCGGCTGGGGCACGAGGCCGAGGATGCCCTCGACGAATTTCTCAACCTTGCGCTCGAATACGAGCGCCGCGAGACGCCCTCATTGCAGGGCTTCATCGCCTGGCTGCGGACCGCGCGCACCGACGTGAAGCGCGACATGGAGATCACCCGCGACGAGGTGCGGGTGATGACGGTGCACGGGGCCAAGGGTCTGGAGGCCCGTATCGTCATCTTGGCCGATACCACGACGGAGCCTGCCGGCCCGCCGCAGCGCCAGCCACGACTGCTCGCGCTTGCGAACACAGCCGCATCGCATCCTCCCCACTGCCTCGCCTGGATCGGCGTGAAAGCGACCGACACCGAGCCGCTGGGCGCCGCGCGCGAGCGCATGCGTAGCGAGGCCGAGGACGAATATCGGCGACTGCTCTACGTGGCGATGACGCGCGCGATCGACCGGCTCATCGTCTGCGGCGCCGAAGGCGAACGCACGCCACCGGGAGGCTGCTGGTGGAACTTGGTATCCGCGGCGTTGAAGCCGCTTTCGGTCGCGGAGCCCGCCGACGACGGCGACGGCACAGTGTGGCGCTATCGCAAGGTGCCGCCGGTCGCCCGTCAGGCCGACTTCGACTTCATCGCTGCAGCACCCGTGCCGGCGCAGCCATCCTGGCTCGACTGCGACGCGCCCGCCCAGGCGGCGCCCGTTCGGCTGCTGTCGCCTGCAAGTGCCTATGACGAAGCGGCATCGACGCGCGTGCGCGCCGGCGGCGGCCGTATCGATCGCGAAAAAGCGCGCGCCCGCGGGACGCTGATGCACCGTCTGCTGCAATCGCTGCCGGACATTGCACCGCAAGCGCGCACTGAGGCTGCCAGACGATACTTTGCACGGACGGCTTCTGCGTTGAGCGTCGAGGAGCGTGAATTCCTGCTCGAGCAGGTGCGTCAAGTGCTCGACGACCCACGTTTCGCCGGGCTGTTTCTGCCGGGCAGCCGCGCCGAGGTCCCGATCGTCGGGCGCCTTGCGGGCGGCATGCTGATGGTTTCGGGCCAAGTGGATCGCTTGGCGGTGACACGCGAATCGGTGCTGATCGCCGATTACAAGACCAATCGTCCCGCACCGCAGCGACTCGATGACGTGCCGCCGGCCTACGTGACGCAGCTTGCCCTCTACCGCGCCGTGCTCCTCCAGCTCTATCCCGAGAAAGCCATCCGGGCCGCCCTTGTATGGACCGATGTCCCTGATCTCATGGAGATTTCTCCTGCCAGCCTGGAGGCGGCGCTCACCGCCGTCACCTCGGCGTGAAGCTGGCTTGACGCTGTGCGAAGGCGTTCATACGTTCTGCCTCCCCTGCGAGGCGCTTTGCCTCCACCCACGAACAGTGAGGTATTCCCCATGGCCGTTGGCAAGGTTTCGGACGCCACGTTCGAGTCCGAGGTGTTGAAAGCGACCGGCCCGGTCGTGGTGGACTTCTGGGCCGAATGGTGCGGCCCCTGCCGGATGATCGCCCCGGCGCTCGAGGAGATCGCGGGCTCGCTCAACGGCAAGGTGAAGATCGTCAAGCTCAACGTTGACGAGAACCCCCACACCGCCGCCAAATACGGCATCCAATCGATCCCGACGCTGATGATCTTCAAGGGCGGCCAGTTGGCCTCGCGTCAGATCGGGGCCGCGCCGAAGCAGAAGCTGGAGCAGTGGATCACCACGGCGGTGTGACGCTACGCGCCACGCGATCCTGATCGCGCGCGATCGAGGCTCCGGGATCGCCCGGCGAAAAAATTGCGCACGAATGGCCGGCCGACAGGCCGGCCATTCGCGTTATGGCCTCGAACCTTAGCTGGGTATCGATCATGGTCCTTGCGCTACGCCCGCCATTTCCGCCGATGGAGGCCCGGTCGGTCGATGAAATCCCGACCGGGACGCAATGGCAGTACGAGCCGAAATGGGACGGCTTCCGGTGCTTGGTTTTCCGTGATGGCGGCAAGATCGAGCTGCAATCGAAATCGGGTCAGCCGCTGACCCGCTATTTTCCCGACCTGGTCGAAGCGGCGCTGGCAGTCAAAGCCGCGAGATTCGTGCTCGACGGAGAGATCGTGGTCCCGCGCGATGGTGCGTTTTCGTTCGACGACCTGTTGCAGCGCATCCACCCCGCGCAAAGCCGCGTGCGCAGGCTCGCGGCGGAGACGCCGGCGCTGCTTGTCGTATTCGACCTTTTGGTCGGCGCCGACGGCAAAGCGCTCATCGATCGACCGCTGCGCGAGCGTCGGAACGAGCTCGAAGGCTTCGCACGATCCTATCTGCGCGGCACAAAGCGCATCCGACTGTCACCAGCAACTACCAAGCTGAGCGAGGCCAAGCGCTGGCTCCGGGACGTGGGCGCGACGCTCGACGGCATCATCGCCAAGCGCTGCGACCTCGACTACCGCTCGGAAGATCGCAGCGGCATGCAGAAGATCAAGAACTATCGCAGCGCCGATTGCGTGGTCGGCGGGTTCCGCTACAACGAAGGAAAACCGGTGGTGGGCTCGCTGCTGCTTGGTCTGTATGATCGCAAGGGCCTGCTGCATCACGTCGGCTTCACCTCGACGATCAAGCGCGAGGACAAGCCGGCGCTCACCCGCAAGCTCGAGAAGCTGGTGGCGGCACCTGGATTCACCGGAAACGCGCCGGGCGGCCCGAGCCGCTGGTCAACCAAACGGTCGGCCGAATGGAAACCACTTAAGTCCAAGCTCGTGGTCGAGGTCAGCTACGACCATTTCACCGGCGAACGCTTCCGCCACGGCACCAAGCTGCTGCGCTGGCGCCCCGATAAGGCGCCGAACCAATGCACGCTCGAGCAGGTGAAACAGAAAAAGGCGGACCTCATGAGGCTGTTGAAGTAGTTCCGCCCGCGGAGCCTCGTCTATAGCGGCGGGGTGCCGTTTGCCGCGAGCACCGCGCCCGCGAGATAGAGCGAGCCGGTGATCAGGATGCGCGGGGCGGGATCGAGATCGAAACGGTTGATGGCCGCAAGCGCCCCTTCGAGGTCGGTGCTCATTTGCGCCGGAATGCCCACGTCGTGCGCGACGGCAGCGATCGTGTCGGCGGAAAAGCTCTTGTCCTGGTGCGGGATCGACACCGCCACGATGCGATGGGCGAGCCCGGCGAAATTGCGCAAGAAGCTCTCGCAGTCCTTGGTCGAGAGCATTCCCACGATGAGCACGAGCGGGCGCGAGACCCGCTCCTCGAGGTCGGCGAGCGCATTGGCAACGGCACGCCCGCCGTCCGCATTGTGACCGCCGTCGAGCCAGAGCTCGCCCCCCGGCGGAGTCAGCGCCGCGAGTCGGCCTTGCGACAACCGCTGCATGCGCGCCGGCCAATCGGCTTTGGCAATTCCGGCCTCGAACGCAGCGGGTGTAAGCTTCAGTGAGCCGACGGCGCGCAGCGCCGCAATCGCGACTCCGGCGTTCTCGAACTGATGCCGACCGTAAAGTCTCGGCGCCGGCAGGTCGAGCAAGCCGGCGTCGTCCTGGTAGACCAGCCGCCCGCGCTCTTCCGTCGCGGTCCAGTCCTCACCGGCGATCCTGATCGGCGCCTTGACGCGCGCGGCCTGACGCTCGATCGCCAGCAGTGCCTCGCGCGGCTGCGCCGCCACGATCGCCGGCACGCTCGGCTTGAGAATGCCCGCCTTCTCCGCCGCAATCTTGCCCACGGTATCGCCGAGATGCTCGACATGGTCAAAGGAGACCGGCGTGATCACCGCGGCCAGCAGGCGATCGACGACATTGGTGGCATCGAGCCGCCCGCCCATTCCGACCTCGAGCAGCATCACATCCGCCGAATGGCGTGAGAACAGCAGCAGGCCCGCCGCCGTCGTGATCTCGAACACCGTGATCGGGGCGCCGGCATTGACGCGCTCGCACTCGTTGAAAGCGCCAGCAAGCTCCTCGTCCAAGACCAGGCGTCCCTCGCCCTCGGCGCCGAGCCGGAACCGCTCGTTGAAGCGCACCAGATGGGGCGACGTATAGACGTGCACGCGCAGGCCGGCCGCCTCGAGCACCGCGCGCATGAAGGCGATGGTCGATCCCTTGCCGTTGGTGCCGGCGACGTGGATCACCGGCGGCAACTGCTCCTCCGGATGACCGAGCGCATCGAGCAGGCGCCACATCCGATCGAGCGAAAGATCGATCCGCTTCGGATGCAAGGCTGTGAGCCGCGCGACAATGGCATCGATAGGGATCATGCGAACCCGAGTTAAGTCTCTCCACGCCGGTCCCGCGATCGGCGGAACCGACGAACACGGTTCGAGTATATATGGAACACTGCCGATTACGGCGTCTTGCTTACACGGAAACGACAGAAGACTGTCATCCCTGCGCCGCAACCGGCAGATTCTCGGGTGACGCCTTGGTCCTGGTCAACAGCCGGCACAGATTGGAGATGGTGGTGCGCAAGTCGCGGCGATGAACCACCATATCGACCATGCCGTGGTCGCGCAGATATTCGGCACGCTGGAAGCCGTCGGGCAACTTCTCGCGAATGGTCTGCTCGATGACCCGCGGGCCGGCAAAACCGATGAGCGCGCCCGGCTCTGCGATGTGGACGTCACCGAGCATCGCGTAGGAGGCGGTGACCCCGCCTGTGGTCGGATTCGTGAGCACGACGACATAGGGCTTTCTCGCCTCGCGCAGCATCTGCACCGCGATCGTGGTGCGCGGCATTTGCATCAGCGAGAGCGTTCCCTCCTGCATGCGCGCGCCGCCGGAGGCGGCGAACATGACGAAGGGCGTCCCCTTGTCGACCGCGGTCTCGAGCCCCTTGATCACCGCCTCGCCGGCGGCCATGCCGAGCGAGCCGCCCATGAAGTCGAAATCCTGCACGCCGATCACGACCGGCAACCCGTCGAGCTTGCCGAAGCCGAGCTTGATGGCGTCGTTGGTGCCGGTCTTGGTGCGCGCGTCCCTGAGGCGCTCGGTGTAGCGCCGTTCGTCGCGGAACCTGAGCGGATCGAGCGGGACTGCCGGGATGGCAATATCGAACCAAGTCTCGTTATCGTACATCGATTTGAGCCGCGCCGTCGCTCCCATGCGCATATGGTAGTTGGAGACCGGGATGACGAATTGGTTCGCTTCGACGTCCTTGTAGAACACGAGCTGCCCGGTTTCCGGACACTTGATCCAGAGATTTTCCGGCGTCTCACGGCGCGCAAAGTAGTTGCGGATTTTCGGCCGAACGACGTTGGAGATCCAGTTCATGCGTAGCGGTCCTCTCGCTAGCTGGCGCGCCGGCGCCGCGGCTTGAGCGCGAAACCGAACGCGCCGTCGCCATCGAACAGCGTCGGCGCCGCGCTCGTGCGCGCGCGTTCGATGCTGAGCAGGCGCAGCTTGGTGGTGAGGCCACCATTGGCGGAGAACCCGCCGGCCTTGCCGCCGGCCGCGAGCACGCGATGGCATGGCACGATGAGGGGAAACGGGTTGCGGCCCAACGCTTGCCCCACCTCCCGCGCCAAGGCGCGCTCGCCCAGCCGCGCCGCGATCTCGCCGTATGACAAGGTCGCACCGGGCGGAACGGTACGCGCGACCTCGTAGACCCGCCGGTCGAACTCAGGCATCCCCTCCAGGTCGAGTGCGATGGGGGAAAGGTCGCTCGGCTCGCCGCGCAGGAGCGCGACGATGCCCGCGATGGCCCGCTCGACCTCGGACGGCGGCGATGCTTCGCGCGCGGGCGGACATCGCCGCAGCAAGCGCGTGCGGGTCTTGAGCTCGTTGCTCTCGGGCAATTGCACGCCGGCGATGAGGGTTCCATGCCAGGCGATGCCGCAGCGGCCGATAGCGGTGTCAAAGAGTGCAAAACCGTACGTGGACATCATGATGCCAATCTAATCCTCGCCGGCATGTTCGGCACCCTGGATCTTGCGCGCTATTTCGCCGCCGCGCGTCAGACTTGCTCCCTTTGCGTGCCGGCGCGGGCGCTGCGAATCCCGCGGGCAAGCTCGGCGACCAGGTTGACGACCGCGGTCGCCGTTTTCGCCGTCGCCTTGTCGTCTGGGCCGAGGCTCGCCTTGAGCGCGTTCACCAATGCGGAACCGACCACGACGCCGTCGGCGCCCGCGGCGATGGCAGCCGCCTGCTCGGCGGTGCGCACCCCGAAGCCGACCGCCACCGGCAAGTCGGTGTAACGTTTGATGCGCCGGACCGCGGCGATGACCTGGCCGGCATCGGGTGTGGCCGCGCCGGTGATGCCGGTGATCGAGACGTAATAGACGAAGCCCGACGTGTTCGCGAGCACCGCCGGCAGGCGCTTGTCGTCGGTGGTGGGGGTCGCGAGCCGGACAAAGCTGAGCCCGGCCTTGAGCGCCGGCAGGCACAGCTCGTCGTCCTCCTCCGGTGGCAGATCGACGACGATGAGGCCATCCACGCCAGCGGATTTGGCGGCCACGAGGAAGCGATCGACGCCGTAGACATAGATCGGATTGTAGTAGCCCATGAGCACGAGCGGCGTGCGGTCGTCGTCCGCGCGGAAGGCACGCACCATGCCGAGCGTCTTCTCCAGCGTTTGCCCGGCCTTGAGCGCGCGCTGCGACGACATCTGGATCGCCGGGCCATCGGCCATCGGATCGGTGAAGGGCATGCCGAGCTCGACCACGTCGGCGCCGGCCGCCGGCAGCGCGCGCAGGATCGCGAGCGAGGTCTCGGGATCGGGGTCGCCGGCGGTGACGAACGTCACCAGCGCGGCGCGGCCTTCCGACTTCAATGCGGCAAAGCGGCGATCGATGCGTGTTGCCATCGGTTACGAACCGCGTTGCTCGATGGTCAATGGGGCAAACCTTGGCGCTTGCGCTCGCGCATCGCGGCGAGACGGACGTTCATGGTGCCCAGCATCAATATCACGATCGAGCCGATGAACTGCACCCATTCCTTCTTCTCCAGAATGGGGCCGGGCGAGAACAGCCGGACCCGCAGGAAGTAGGCGATATAGGCCGCCGACACGACGATCAAAATCCAGCCGACGAGCTTTTGCCGGCTGATCACGGGCGAGTTCCCGCCGCGCCTGTCTCCCCGCTCCTCCGCTCGAGATAGTCCGCCACACTCGCCAAATCCTTGTCGCCGCGACCGGACAAGTTCACCACCATCAGATGGTCCTTGGGTTTCTTCGGCGCGAGGTCGATCACCCGGGCAAGCGCATGGGCGGGCTCGAGCGCCGGGATGATGCCCTCGAGCCGGGAGCAGAGCTGGAACGCCGCCAGCGCCTCGTCGTCGGTCGCTGAGAGATATTCCACCCGCTTGATGTCGTTGAGCCAGGCGTGCTCCGGACCAATGCCGGGGTAGTCGAGGCCGGCAGAGATCGAATGCGCCTCGTTGATCTGGCCGTCCGCATCCATGAGCAGATAGGTGCGGTTGCCATGCAGCACCCCGGGTCGGCCGCCGGCGATCGAGGCGGCATGCAAGCCGGTCGAGAGCCCGTGTCCCGCAGCCTCCACGCCATAGATTTCAATCTGCGGCTCGTCCAGGAACGGGTGGAACAGGCCCATCGCGTTCGAGCCCCCGCCGATGCAGGCAATGAGCGAATCAGGGAGGCGCCCCTCCGCCGCGAGCATCTGCTCGCGCGTCTCTTCGCCGATGATCGATTGGAAGTCGCGCACCATCATGGGATAGGGATGCGGCCCCGCGACCGTGCCGATGCAGTAGAACGTGTCCGCGACGTTCGTGACCCAGTCGCGCAGCGCCTCGTTCATCGCGTCCTTGAGCGTCTTCGATCCCGACTCGACCGGCCGCACTTCGGCGCCGAGCGCCTTCATGCGCAGCACGTTGGGCTTCTGCCTCTCCACATCGACCACGCCCATATAGACGATGCATTGCAGCCCGAATTTTGCGCACAGGGTCGCGGTCGCAACGCCGTGCATGCCGGCGCCGGTCTCGGCGATCACGCGCGACTTGCCCATGCGACGCGCCAGCAGGATCTGACCCAGCACGTTGTTCACTTTGTGCGCGCCGGTATGATTGAGGTCTTCGCGCTTGAGATAGATCTTTGCCCCGCCGGTGCCGCCTTCCGCAGCCGACGCCACCCGCAGATGTTCGGTCATGCGCTCGGCGAAGTAGAGTGGCGACGGCCGGCCCACGTAGTCCTTGAGGTAGCCGCTCATCTCGCGACGAAAGGCGGGATCATCCTTTGCCTCGGCGTAGGCCTTTTCCAGATCGAGGATGAGCGGCATCAGCGTCTCGGCGACGAAGCGGCCGCCATAGAGGCCGAAGTGGCCGCGCTCGTCGGGCCCGGTGCGGAACGAATTGGGCTGCTGGACCGTCATGCGCTGCTCAGCATCGTGTTGGGCGAAGCAAGCCTCGTCGCCGCCTCGCGCGCCGCGGCGATGAAGGCACGGATTTTGCCGAGGTCTTTCTCGCCCAGCGCGCGCTCGACGCCGGAGGAGACATCGACGCCGGGAGCTTGGGTGATGCGCAGCGCCTCCGCCACGTTGCCGGCATCGAGGCCACCCGAAAGCATGTAAGGCACGCCCGTGCTCACGCCCTCGAGCAGGCGCCAGTCGAAGCTCTTGCCCAGTCCGCCAGGACGCGTCGCCGCACGCGTGGCACGCGCATCGAAGATCAGACGGTCCGCAACGGTATCGTAACGGCGCACGGCCGCGAGGTCGGCCCGCTCCGCAATCGGCACCGCCTTCATCACCGGAAGCCCGAAGCGCCGGCGCACCGCGAGCACCCGCTCCGGGCTTTCCGTGCCGTGCAACTGCAGTATGTCGGGCTCGAGTGCTTCCACGCTCGCAGCAAGCTCTTCGTCACCGGCGTCGACCGAGAGCGCGACCTTGAGCGCGCGGCCCCGTACCTGTTCGCCGAGCGCGCGGGCGGTCGTAACCTCGACATGGCGCGGCGAGGCCGCAAAGAAGACGAACCCGACCATGTCGGCGCCAGCCGCGAGCGCCGTGTCGAGCGCTTCGGGCGTGGTCAGGCCGCAGATCTTGATCACGACGGGCATGGCTGCGGGACTCCTGCAGGCGCGGTTCTAGCGCGCCGCCCGGGGTTTGTCTCGCCCCTCCAGCTCGTTGATGCGGAAAGAGAACCTAGTGCCCCGAACCCGAAGTTCGCACGCATCGTGCTGCAAGAGCGGTTGCGAACTTCGGAATCAAAGGGACACTAGTCAAGCGGCAGGCGGGGGGATGGTCAGGCGCGGCACCGGCGTGGCCAAGGTCGGCGCGGCCGAGAGCTCGGCCGGCCCCGGCCGGCGCCGCAGGCGCTCGACCTCCGCCCGCAGCTCGCGCGCTTGCGCATCGGCGAGCCGCGCGGCGCGACGCCACTTGCCCTGCCGCAACCATGCCGCAATACCGCCGATCACGACGCCGGCGATCACCAGCAGCAGCATCAACTGGTAGAGCGGCAGCGCCGGCGCGAACGCGGGATGCGCCTGATCGAAGGGATCAAAGGAAATGACGACGTTTTGCCGGTTGGCCACCGCCAGCGCGATGACGACCGCCGCGAGCGGGAGGAGAATCAGCGCCGTGACGATCTTGCGGACCATGACCGAGCTTTCTCGTTCTTTGTCGCGCGCGCATCCGTTCCGGCGATGGCGCGACGCGGTGAGCGCACGCGCAAGCCGCCCTATGCGCCCTGA
>JBKPUA010000447.1:0-5190 GCA_046735815.1 Pseudomonadota bacterium | reverse complement strand
GTGACCGGCATTTCCATATGCGTGACCCCGAACTCCTTGAGCGCGTCCACCACGGCATTGACCACGACGGCGAGCGCCGGCGTGGTGCCGCCTTCGCCCCCCGCGCGCACGCCGAGCGGATTGTTCGGGGACAGCACCTCGCTGATCTCGGTGCTGAAGGGGAGAAGATCGCCGGCGCGCGGGATGGCGTAGTCCATGAACGAGCCCGAGAGCAACTGCCCGTTGCTGCCATCGTAGACGCAGCGTTCGGACAAAGCCTGGCCGATTCCTTGCGCGATCGCGCCGTGCGACTGCCCGTGCAGGATGCGCGGATTGACGGCGCGGCCGACGTCGTCGACGGCAGCGTAGCCGACGATCTCGACCGTACCCAGCTCGAGGTCGATCTCGACCTCGCAGACATGGCTGCCATAGGGAAAGCCGCCGACCGTGACCGTTTCGTCGCACTCGGCCGCCAGCGGGCCTTTGAGATCCTCGGCGAGGTCGCTGCGCACGAGCGCCTCGCGCGCGACCTCGAACAGGCCGATCGCGCGATCGGTGCCCTTCACCGTGAACGTGCCGGCCGAAAACTCGATATCGTGCTCGGCGGCTTCGAGCACCTGGGCGGCAATGTGCTTGCCCTTGGCGATCAGCGCGTCCGACGCCTTGCCGATGACGATGCCCGCAAGCCGCATGGAGCGGCCGGAATGGGAGCCGCCGCCCACCGGAACGAGATCGGTGTCGCCCTGAATCAGGTTGACGCAATCGAACGGGACGCCGAGCCATTCGGTGACGAGCTGCGCGAAGCTGGTCTGATGGCCCTGTCCGCTCGAAAGCGTGCCGATCGCCACATCGACGCGGCCTTGCGGCAGCACTGTTACCTTGCTCCACTCCCGCGGCGCGCCGGTGGTAAACTCGACGTAGTTGGCGACGGCGATGCCGCGCCGCTTCCCGCGCCACGCGACGGCGGCGCGCCGTTGCGTAAAGCCATCCCAGTCGGCGCCCGCGAGCGCCACGCTCATGGCCCGCTCGTAGTCGCCGCTGTCGTAGGTGAGGCCGACCGGGTTGGTATAGGGCAGCGCGTCGGCGGCGATCAGGTTGCGCCGCCGCAACTCGACCCGGTCGAAGCCATGTGTCGTGGCGGCGAGATCGATCAAGCGCTCGATGACGAACATCGCCTCGGGTCGGCCGGCGCTGCGATAGGGATTGGTGGGCGGCGTGTTGCTCATCACCGCGCGCGCCCTGATTTCTGCCGCGGGGATGCGATAGACGCTGGGCAGCACCGACGTCGCCTTGATCAGCGGCACGAACGAGACGGTATGCGCCCCGACATTGCTGGTGAGCGCGGCGCGCAGCGCCAGAAAGTGGCCGTGCGCGTCGAGCGCGAGCTCGGCGCTGACGAAGAGATCGCGGCCTTGATAGTCGCTGAGGAAGGCTTCCTGCCGTTCGCAGGTCCATTTCACCGGCCGGCCGACGCGCCGCGACGTCCAGGCCACTAATGCGAATTCCGGATAGAAGGCGTTGCGGGTGCCGAAATTGCCGCCGACGTCGCCGGAGACGACGCGCACGCGCTCGAGCGGCAGATCGAGCACGCCGGCGAGCTCGTGCTTCTGCCGCACCACGCCGCCGCTGCCGGCATAGAGCGTGATCCGGCCGGTTGCCGCGTCGTAGTGGCCCACTGCGGCGCGCGGCTCGAGCGGCACCCCGGTGACGCGCTGCACCCAGGTCTCAAGCTTCACCACATGCGCCGCGCGCTCGAATGCGGCCGCGGTCGCGGCAGCGTCGCCGACCGTGGCATCGATGCAGACGTTGGACGAAGCCTGCTCCCATAGCCGCGGGGCATCGTCGGCTGCCGCCGTCAACGCATCGGTCACCGCGGGCAGCGGATCGAACTCCACCTGCACCCGTTCGGCTGCATCCTTGGCGGCGGCCATGCTGTCGGCGACCACCATGGCCACGGCTTCGCCGGCAAAGCGCGCCTTGTCGTGCGGCAGCACGCGATGGGGCGAGAGAAACTTGTCGGACGCGTCGCGGCGGCCGAGCGCGATATCGGGCGCTCCGATGACCGGCCGATGCGGGATCGGCTTGAGCCCGTCCGCCATTGCGTCCGCGCCCGTGAGCACGGCGAGCACGCCCGGCATCGCCAGCGCCGCGGACGTTTCGATGGCGCGAATGCGGGCGTGCGCGTGCGGCGAGCGCACCATCGCGGCATAGGCTTGGCCGGCAAGATCGACGTCGTCGCTGAAGCGGCCTTGCCCGGTGGTGAGCCGGGCATCCTCCTTGCGCGTGACGGGCTGGCCGATTCCGGCGTTGCTTGTGCTTTTGGTCATCGCTCCCCCGCGGCTAAGATAGCAGCGATTGCTTCTGCAGGGACAACAATCCGTACGGCGCCCCTATCCGCCGTCTGCGCCAGTTCGCCGCCCCGGCCGCTGGCTTGCGGGAAAGCCTTACATTGCGAATACTCGCCTGGTTCTAGGGAAGGAACGCGCTTCGAGAGGACAACATATGGATCGCCGTCGTTTCTTGATTGGAACCGCCGCGAGCGCGCTCGCGGCCGCACCGGCCTCCGCGCAGGAGGTTTTTCCCACGCACGCGATCACTATCATCAACGCGTTTCCGCCCGGCGGCGCCAACGATATCGTGACGCGGCCGCTGGCCACGGCCATGGAGCCGATCTTGAAGCAGCCGGTCGTGGTCGAGTCGAAGGCCGGCGCGGCCGGGCAGGTCGGCGCACAGTTCGTCGCCTCCGCCAGGCCCGACGGATACACCTTGCTGTCGCATAACACCGGGATCTCCGGCTACGCCGAGGTCGACAAGCTGTTCGGCCGTCCGGCCAAGACCACCCGCGCCGATTTCATTCCGCTCGCGCGGTTGATCGCCGATCCAGTCCTGCTCCTCGTCAACGAGCAGCAGCCTTACAAGACGCTGCAGGAGTTCCTCGACGGCGCCAAGGCGCATCCTGACACGCTCGTGTTCAGCTCCGGCGGGCTCTACGGCGCGAGCCATTTGCCGCTCGCCTATCTGGAAAAGGCGACTGGCCCGTTGCGGCTGCGTCATCTGCCGACCAGCGGCGGCGGCCCGGCGATCGTCGCCGTGCTTGGCAACAATGCCCAGGTCACGACGCAAACCGTCTCGGCCACGCTATCGCACGTTCGCGCCGGCAAGCTGCGTCCGCTCGCCAACTTCGGCGAAACGCGCTCGAAGTCGTTGCCCGACGTGCCGACCCTCAAGGAGCTCGGCTTCGATGTCGAATACTATCTCTGGGTCGGTATCTTCGCGCCGAAAGGCACGCCGGCGGCGATCGTGACGACGTTGCGCACCGCCATCGGCCAGGCGGTGCAGTCGGAGCAATTCAAGGCCACGCTCGTCAATATCGGGTTGGAGCTCGCTTACCTCGACGGGCCGGACTTCCAGAAGTTCTGGGAAATCGATGGCCGGCGCACCGACGAGGCGGTGATTGCCATCGGCCGCCAGGGATAGATCGCGCCTCAACGCGCGATGGCGACCGGCAAGTGTTCGATCGCCTTGAGCCCCGGCCGTCTGCGCCATTTGATCTGCGATTCGTTCACCGCGAGTTCCAGCTTCGGCCAACGCTGGAACAAGGCCTTCAGCGCGCACGCTCCCTCGACGCGTGCGAGCTGATGGCCGAGGCAAAAATGAATTCCGGTTCCGAAGGCGATATGCCGATTCGGCTTTCTCGCCAGATCGAGTTTCTCGGGGTGCACATTCGCCTGCGGATCCAGGTTTGCGGCCGCCAGCATAGGGATGATCTTGTCGCCCTTCTTCAGGCGAACCCCGGCGAGCTCGATATCCTTGCGAACGACGCGCGGCTTGGTGAATTGCACGGGCGAGATGAACCGCAAGAATTCCTCAACGGCGAGGTTCGCCCGGTTCCAGTCTTCTTTTAGCCAATCGCGCAAACCGGGATTTTTTAAAAGCTCGAAGACCGAACCGCTGACCAGATGCGTGGTCGTCTCGTGGCCCGCGAACAGCAGCAGGAACACCATCGACACCATCTCGTTGCGGCTGATTTGTCCGCCTTCCTTTTCAACGCGTACAAGCTCGGCGACGAGTCCTTCGCCGCCATTCTTACGCACGGCGTCCAAGTGGCTCTCCAGATAGCGCTTCATGGCGAGCATATTCGGAACAAGGCTCAGGAAGCCGACAGCGCCCGTGAGACGCGTGAAGCCGCTCGCCCAGGCGGTAAATTCGGCCGGTCGGCAAGCGGCAGGCCGAGAAGCTCGCAAATCACCGAAAGCGGCAGCTTGCGCGCGTAGCGGTCTACGAGGTCGGTCGGGCTTCCCGCTGCGAACAGTTCGTCGGCCAGCTCGTCAGCGATCGCGTGGATGCGCGGCTCCATCTCGAGCACGGCGCGACGGCGGAACGCCTCGTCGACAATGTCCCGCAATCTCCTGTGATCCGGCTCGTCCATCGACAACATGTTGTTGGCGAGCGTGCGCAGGATGCCCGGCATCCACCATCGGAATCCGGCGACGATGCCATCGTCGCGCCGGAGGGTGAAAGTTTCGCTGTCCTTCAAGATCCGATCGGCCAGGTCCTGTGTCGTTGTCGTCCATACCTTCCCGACGATCGGGAACTGCACCTCTACTACCGGGCCTGCCGATCTCAGCTTCTCGATCGCGGCAGCGGGATTGCGAAAATAGCTCTGACTTGAAAAGTCTGCGCGCATGCCTCGTCCTTGCACGTGCCGAGGGCTTCTGCCTCAGGCTGGTGTCCCGGATAAGTAGGATGCATGACTGCATGATGGCCTTCATGACCAGAGTCGAGCGCTCGGCGCATGAGTTGACGAAGTTGTTATCGGAATTCGAGGAGGTGTGACCGACTCAATAGACGCGACCTATAGCAAGAAGGCGACAGATGGTCGGCGAAGGAATTGGATTGTCAGTTCCGTTTTCACTCGAAGCGCCGAGACAGCTGCTCCAATGACAAACGCGAGCCGGCCTCGTTGTCCTCTGCGCGCAGGCCGCTCGGCAGATTCGTACACGCGATGGTGACTTCCGTTCCGCCTGACGCCTGCTCGAACGTTATCACCATTGTCATCTCGCCGAAGAAGGCCGGATTAGTGGTATCGAAGTTGACTGTCTGAACGATCCTGCGTGCAGGCACGAGCTCAACAAAGCGCACGTTGACTCTGTCCTCCCGGTCGGACGTCTTGCCGCGGAAAGAGCGTTCGGTCGGCGGGTAGAACAGCGA
>JBKPUA010000446.1:0-6187 GCA_046735815.1 Pseudomonadota bacterium | reverse complement strand
TGCAAAGACGTGGATGCCCGCGACGAGCGCGGGCATGACGGCGGAGGAGTAAACGCGTTAGCCGAGGGCACGCGCGATCGCGGCGACCGCCGGCGCGATCTCTTCGGCGGCGTGGTAGCAGCCAAAGCCGAAGCGGATGCGATCGCCGCGCACATCGGTGATGATGTTCGCGCGCGCCAGCTGGTCATGCATCGCCTGCGCGTTCTTGAGCTCGAACGTGAGGAAGTGGCCGCGCGCGCCAGTGCTGCCGACCGGCGTCACCAGCCGGGCTTCGCACAACGGCCGCACCCCGGCGCGCGCAAGCTCGGCACGGAAGATATCTTGCAGCGCCACGACATGGCGATGGATCACATCGACGGTTAGATCGATGGCGTCCATCCAGTCGAACACCGCTGCAAGGCGGTAGAGTCCGCTCGGATCGAAAGTCGCGCCCATGAAGCGCGAGCCATCGGTCCCGTACACGACGCCGCCACCGCCGGCGCTCAGCGCACCGAAGGCGGCGAACCAGCCGGTGTCGCGCGGCCGCGGGGCAAAGCCCGGCGGGCAATGCATGAAACAGACACCCTCACCCGCCATGGCGTATTTGTAGCCGCCGGCCAGGTAGAACGCGCGCGCGGCGCTGCCCCCAAAGTCGGTCGGCAGTGCCATGAAACCGTGGTAACCGTCGATCACCACGAGCGCGCCCGCATCGGGCACCGCGCGCACGATATTTTCGACCGGCCCGCTCGTTGCCGCGGAGTTGAAGAAGACCTGGCTGACGAAGACGAGGTCGTGGCCGCCGCGACGTGTGGCCACTGCGAAGCGTTCGGGAAAGCTCGCAAACGGCTCGGCGGCGATGCGCTCGACCGTCACCAGCCCGTCCTCCTCGAGGCGGGCGATTTGGCGCGTGAAGGAATGAAACTCGCTGTCGCTCGTGAGAATGCGCGGCACCGTGCCAGGCGTCAGCGCAGACAAGAGGCGCCGCACGAAGTCGTGGGTGTTGGGAGCGAACGCGATGGTGGCGGGATCGGGCAACGCGAGGATCGCGGCCATCCCGCGCTGTGCGCGCGGTATCAGCGTCCCGAAAATCGTCTCCCACTTGTTGTCGGCGAGCCGCGCGGCGTCATGCAGCGCCCGGCGATGGCCGTCGCAGGCGGCATCCGGCCAAAAATGATGGCTATGCGCCGCGAGATGGATGCGCCCGGGTTGAGCGGCGCGAAACTCGGTGAAATGGCTGCGCAGATCGAGCGTCACGTTGTCGGTCTCGCCGCGTACCGGTAGCCCATCGCGTCCTCCAGCTCACGCGGCAGCTTCGGCAACCGCGAGCGCGGGATGAGATAGGTCGAGAGCCGGAACAGATCCGAAAAGATCCGGTGGCGCGCGGCGGTGTCGCGCAGATAGTCGTGGCCGGCGGACCCGCCGGTGCCGATCTTCACGCCGATCATTCGCTGTACCATGAGCGCGTGGCGGTAGCGCCAAAGGGTCAGCAGCTCGTCGACGTTCATCAGCGCGGCGAGCAGCCGGAACGGCTGCTGCAGCACCGGACGATCGCGATAGACGATGATGAATAAGGCGGCCTGCACCGCCGCCCGCGTCATCTGCCACGGCGAGGCGCCGGAGTTGGGCGCGAAGATCGCCTGGAATTCGGCGAGCGAAGCTTCGATCCGCTGAGCTTCGGCCTCCCGCTGCGCAGGGCCGAGCGCTTCGTTCGCGCGCACGCGGGCGGCGTCGTCTTCCAGCATTTCCTTTACGGCATTGCGGTACTCGCGCGAAAAATCGTAGTCGGGCCGGTGCACGAACGGCGTGCGCGACAGCCAGCCGTCGAGCTGCTCGATCAGCTTCGGGCCGCGCTCAGCTGCTGCCACACGGGCCTTGTCGGCTTCGATCAACGTGTCGTCGAACGGCTTGCCGGCGTAGTTCACGCGCGCCGCCTGCGCGAGGCCGAGCCTGATCTCGATCAACCGAAACTGCACCGACTGGAAGCCGGAGGCGGGAAACAAGAAGTCGCGGAAATCGAGAAAGTCGAGCGGCGTCATCGTCTCCAGCACCTCGAGCTGCTGGATCAGGAGTTTGAGGATCTCGTTGATGCGATCGAGCCCGTGCACGATGCGGCCGAGATACTCGTCCTCCACCACCTCGCCGCCGAAATCGGCCTGAATGCGATCGAGCTCGTGCAGGATTTGCTTGAACCACAGCTCGTAGGCCTGGTGCACGATGATGAACAGCATCTCGTCGTGCGCCGGCCTGCCGCGCCGCGCGCTTTCCGGCTGTTGCGCGGACAGGAGGCGATCGAGCTCGAGATAATCGGCGTAGTAGGAACCGGCATGGGATGAGGAGGTGGACATCGCGGCACCTCGTGCGTCTGGACCACTATGCCCGATCCGCCGCGCAATGTCGCTCGCGGCGCTCGCTCGCGCGTCGCGGCGGTAGACGTGCCGCGGGCTATCCCCAAATCGCCCGTGCCGCCGCCACCACCAGCTCGAGCTTGGCGTGCTCGTCCGCTTCCGTCAGGGGATTGCCGGCGGCGCTGCTGGCGAAGCCGCATTGCGGGCTGATCGCGAGCCGGTCGAGCTCGATATACTTGCTCGCTTCATCGACCCGGCGTCGTAGCGCGTCGATCCCCTCAAGCGCGGGCAGCTTGCTGCTGATGAGCCCCAGCACCACGCCCTTTCCCTTCGGCACGAAGCGCAGCGGCGCGAAGTCGCCCGCCCGCGGCGTATCGTATTCCAGCAGGAAATGGCTGGCGCGCGTGCGCGCGAACAGACGCTCGGCTGCCCATTCGTAGCTGCCCTCGGCGAGGTAGCGGCCGCGAAAATTCCCGCGGCACATATGGACGCCGATGACGGCGTCGTCGGGGCAGGCCGCGACCGCGCCGTTGATAACATCGATATAGCGATCGACCAGCGCGTTGGGATCGCCGCCCGCGGCCGCAACCCGGTCACGGATCGAGCGATCGCAGAGCAGCGCGATGGCGATTTCGTCGAGCTGCAGGTAGCGGCAGCCCGCGGCGACGAGATCGGCGATCTCCCGCGCGAACACCGCGACGAGATCGGCGAAGAAGCGGTCGGCATCGGCATAGACGGAACGATCGGCAAAATCGCCAAAGCGCAGGAAATGCATGGTCGATGGTGCCGGCAGTGTGATCTTCGCCGTGACCCGGGTGACATCGCGCAGGAACACGAATTCATCGAGCGCGAGCGGATGCGTGCGCCGCAGCGGCCCATTGGCATATGGCGCGGTGAAGTCCACCTCGCGGCCGGTGTCGTCGCGAAACTTGAGCAGCGCTGCACGCACCTCCAGGCCCGCGGTGCGCTCCACGAAACGGCCCCAATAGGAGCCGCGCCGAAACTCGCCGTCGGTGACGACCTCGAAGCCAGTTTCCTCCTGCATGCGAACCGCGGCGCGGATGCAGTCATCTTGTATGCGCACAAACTCCGCGTCGGCGATCTCCTTTGCGGCATGGCGCCGAAAGGCCTGGCGCAACGCCGGCGGCCGCAACAGGCTGCCGATGTGATCGGCGCGAAATGGCGGACGGCCGTGCGGGAGGGAGCTCATTGTTCGGAGGACTCCAAGTTTTTCCGTTATCTATAGCCCAATAGGTAGAATTTAGATCGCAGCCGTGGCACAACACAATGCCCTCGGTCGCCGCCGGCGCGGGAACATACAGACCATGACGGTCGTCACCCTTTCTTCCGCGCGACGCTCTCGCCCGAGCGCACGCCGACGCGCGCCGGAGATCATCGAGGCGGCCGCGCGCGTGTTCGCAGAGCGCGGCTTCCATGGCGCGACCACCCAGGACATCGCCGACGTGCTCGGCATCCGGCAGGCCAGCCTCTATTATTATTTCGCGTCCAAGGAGGAGGCACTCGAGCTGGTCTGCCTGCAGGGCGTCGCCGGCTATTTCGAGGTGGCCAAGGCGATCGCGGCAGGGCCAGGCACCGCCGCCGACAAGCTCTCGCGCCTGATCAAGGCGCACCTCTCACCGCTCACCGACCGCAGCGACTTCGTGCGCGTGTTCCTGCATGAGCGCCAACACCTGCCGGCCGAAAGCCGCCGCCGGATCGGAAGATGGTCGCGCGGATTGGAGCGGGTGTTCGAGGACGTCCTCAAGGACGGCGTGCGGCGCGGCGAGTTTCGCTCCGATCTGGACCCTCGCCTGGTCGTGCTCGGCATCCTCGGGATGGCGAATGCGGTGGCGAGTTGGTACCGCCACGAGGACGTCGCGATCGAGCGCATCGGCGCCGAGTTCGTCCGCCTCGCCGTCCACGGAATCTTGAAACGGCCGAAGCTGCGGCGCAGGCGATAACGCGCCGGGCGTTAGCCAGCGCTGTTTCTGTTAAATCGCCGCATCGACATCGCGCTTCGCCCTCGTTCGCATGAAGGGGCTCACAAATATTCCATCATTCGGCCGCCGTGCCAGTGACTCCGGGGTGGGCGACGTCATCCAAGTTGAGCCACGCCGGATCTCGCCAGCCGTTCTCGTCGTAATCGGCGAGACATCGCTCGGCGAGCGCAATCATGCCGTCCAGCGCTCCTGAGCCGCGCGCATGCCACAAGGCTTGGATGCGAATGTCTTCGTGATTACCGGCGTAATTGGTTTCGTAAAGGCTGTGACGGCCCCCGAACTCCGAGCCGATAGCGTCCCACAGGAGCTTCATGATCTTGATCCGCTCCTTGTAGCCGATCCCGCGTGAGCCGCGGACGTATCTCGCGAGGTACGGATCGATGGCCGGGTTGAGGAAGTCCTTGGTCGACGAAGGAAGATAGATAGCGAGGACGCGACGATCTTTTCCACGATCTCCCGGACCCGGCGGTAAGCATCCCCAGCGAGCACCCGATAGCTCGCGCCCGATGGCGCATTCGGCAGCACCGTATCGTCGACCCAGGGCGTCGGGTTGTGGGCCATGGCGTCCGTGAGGCCCCAGAACAGATTCCGCCAGGCGATAATCTCGCCCAGCAGCGCCTGATTGCCGCGGAATTCATCAGAACCGGCCGCCCGCAGCGCCTTGGCGATGATCCCCACGAGAAAGTCGAGCTTTACGGCGAGCCGCGTGCAGCCCTGCAGTTGGTAGCCCTGGAGGAATCCCGATTGCGGGAAGAAGGTTCTCAATTTCTCCACATCACGGTGCAGGAGGACGTCCTCCCACGGGATCAGCACGTTGTCGAAAACGAAGATGGCGTCATTCTCGTCGAAGCGGGAGGACAGAGGGTAGTCGAACGGCGTGCCCATGACGCTCGCCGTCATCTCATAAGAGGCACGACAGATGAGCTTCACCCCGGGCGCGTTCATCGGTGCGATAAACATGACGGCGAGGTCCGTGTCGTGCATCGGAACCACCGCGTTGCCGCCCTGCCCAAGGAAGTTGTAGTGCGTGAGCGCCGAGTTTGTCGCGACCACCTTGGCCCCGGACACGTAGATGCCTGCATCGGTCTCCTTTTTGATGGTGATGAATACGTCCTTCACCTCATCGGCAGGCCGCGACCGGTCAACCGGCGGGTTGACAATGGCGTGGTTCATGAACAACACGTGATCTTGCGCGCGCCGGTACCAAGCCTTCGCATTATCGGAGAATTTTCCGTAGAAGGAATGATTGGCGCCCAGCGTATTCATCAGCGAGGCTTTGTAGTCCGGAGAGCGGCCCATCCAGCCATAGCTCATGCGCGCCCAAGCGGCGATGGCGTCACGTTGGCCGACGACATCTTCGCGCGAACGAGCGACTCGGAAGAACTTGTGGGTAAAACCGCCTGAGCCGGTATCGGTCGGAGAGACGAGAAGCTCTCTGGTTTGGGCATCGTGCAAAGCATCATACAGGCGGGCGATCGAGCGCGCCGTGTTGCGAAACGCCGGATGGGTCGTGACGTCCTTGACGCGCTCGCCATAGACATAGACCTCGCGGCCGTCACGCAGGCTTTCAAGGTATTGGGCGCCCGTGAAGGGCCGGGCCACCCCGATCACGTCTTCTGGTTTCTGCCGATACATCGGTCTCTCCGTTCGCCGGCCGCTGGACGATTACACGGCGAACATACTGCGAGCGCAGTTTGCCGGTTCGCCAATCATCATTGAACTGTTCTTCGAATTTCAATGAAGACCGGGCGCATTCGCCGTGATCGAATGCGGAGAAACCATCATAAGAAGAAGCAGGTGGAGGAAAATGACGGAGGCGTTTCCCAAGGAGCGCGCGACCAAGCGAAGATTTCTTCTGGATGC
>JBKPUA010000445.1:0-28686 GCA_046735815.1 Pseudomonadota bacterium | reverse complement strand
TTCAAGGCGCAATAGGCTTTATGCTATTGCGCCTTGCGGCCCTTGCGTAGCGCGCGCAAGCCGATCCATTTAGGCGTCTCGCCGAATTCCCCCGCGAACCAGAGAACCAAACCCGCGAATCCCAGGATCGCAATCTCACCGAACAGCAGTAGCAGCAGAACTACCCACGTCGACTGATGCATGAAGCCGCCCCCGTTATTGTTGGGCAACATCGCAACAGAAAATCAGTTCCCCGCTGTGACGCGACTCAAAAAAATCTCGGGCGTTGCAAAAAGCTCACAGGTTCCGCACCGCGCGCATTGACAGTAGCACTGATGTACCAGTGCCCCGAACCCGAAGTTCGCACACGTCGTGCAGCGAGCGCGGTTGCGAGCTTCGGGTTCAAAAGGGGCACTAGAATCATAGAGTTGCTAGTGTCCCTTTGATTCCGAAGTTCGCATCAGAGGATGCCGCAGAATCCTGCGAAGTTCGGAATCGGGACACTAGCCGGCGAGCGGCGCCCGGATACACCACGGCCGATCGAGCGAATTCAGCGAGTCGTGACCGCGAGCAAAGCGCGATCGATTGCAGGCTGCGCGATCGAAGCTAAGCTCTCCGTTTCCAACCGCATCGCCGCAGGACGCGCGTGCCCAATAGTGATACCGAAGTGGTGATTGTGGGCGGCGGCGCGGCCGGGATCGCCGCCGGCCGGCGGCTCAAGGACGCCGGCGTCGACTGTCTACTGGTCGAGGCGCGGCCGCGATTGGGCGGACGGGCTTGGACGACCAGCGAAGGCTCGGCGTTTCCGATCGATCTCGGCTGCGGCTGGCTGCATTCTGCCGACCGCAATCCCTGGCGGGAGATCGCCGAGGCGCAGGGCCGTTCACTCGACCGCACGCCGCCGCCCTGGCGGCGCCGCTCGACGCCCATCGGCTTTCCACTCGCCGAGCAGGCGGAGTTCCTGCAGGCGTTGGAAGACTTGCAGCAGCGGCTCGACACGCTGCCCGACGACGAGCCCGATGTCGCGGCCGCGACTTTCCTCGAGCCAAGTGGCCGCTGGAACGCGTTGATCAACGCGGTCAGCACCTACGCCAGCGGAGCAGTGCTCGATCACGTGTCGACCCGGGATTTCAATCGCTACGACGACAGCGGCGTGAACTTCAGGGTGGTCGAGGGTTACGGCACGGTGATCGCCGCCCACGCCGCCGGCGTGCCGGTGGTGCTCGGATGCCCGGTGCGGCATATCGATCACAGCGGATCGCGCGTACGGGTGGAAACCGCGGACGGGACTATCGCCGCCGACGCCGTGATCGTCACCCTCCCCACCAACGTGCTCGCGCAGGAGCAGCTGCGCTTCACCCCTGCCCTGCCCGAGAAAATTGCCGCCGCGGCGGGCCTGCCGTTGGGACTCGCCGACAAGCTGTTCCTGTCTTTGGCCGGCGCGGAGGAATTCGAGAAGGACAGCCGCTTGTTCGGCCATACCGATCGCAGCGCGACGGCCGTCTATCACTTCCGACCATTCGGCCGGGCGCAAATCGAGGGCTATTTCGGCGGCCCGCTCGCGGCCGAGCTCGAGGCTGGCGGCGAGCGCGCTTTCATTGACTTCGCCGTCGCCGAACTGGTTGGTCTCCTGGGCAGCGATTTTTCCCGCCGAGTGAAGTCGATCGGCCTGCATCCTTGGGGCGTCGATCCGTTCGCACGCGGCTCCTACTCCTGTGCCTTGCCGGGACAGGCCGAGTGCCGCGGCGTGCTTGCCGCCCCGGTCGATGATCGCCTGTTCTTCGCCGGCGAGGCGTGCTCGCGCCACGACTATTCCACCGCGCACGGCGCCTACCTCACCGGCATCGCCGCAGCCGAGCAGGCGGTCGCCGCCCGGCGCGGCAGGACCTCCAGATAACGTGCGGTCGAACTGGATGACCTCAATGGCTACGTCATCAGCGGCTGGAAGCGCCCGGCCGGCGACGCGTCGAGCTCAGCCCAGGCAATCTCCTCCTCCAGCCGATGGTAGGCCTCATCGCCGATGGTGCCCTGCGCGCGCAAGCGCTCGAGCGCCTGGCGCTGGCGCTTGATCGCGCGTAGCCGCAGCTCGTCGTATTCCGTCGCAGCCTGGGGATCGTCGGGGTTCTCGGCTACCGCGCGCGCGGCTGCGTATTGCTCGCGTGCGGCCGCAGCCGCGCTCGAGGTCTCGGCGGCGAGGCTGTCGAGCGCAGCCTGCATGAGCGCAACGCGCCCGCGCGAGACTTCCTGCTCGACGGAGCGATCGGGCTCGAGGCGGAGCAGCCGCAGCAGCGGTTTCAAGCTCATGCCCTGTAGCACGAGCGTGCCGAGCACGACGCAGAACGCGGTGAGCACGATCGGATCGCGGCCGGGGAAATCGAACGGCAACGCGAAGGCCGTCGCCAAGGTGACGAGGCCGCGCATGCCGCACCAGCCGATGAGCAGATCAGAACGGGCATCCCCGGCCTCAGCATGCGAGTGTGAGCGCGCCAAGCGTCGAAGCCGCCGCATGAGGGCGCCACAGCCCACCACCCAGGCAAGACGAACGACGATCACGGTCGCGAGGATGGCGGCGCCGAGTGCCAAGGCTTCGAGCTGGCTCTCCGGCGAGAGCCGGCTGAGGATCGGACGGACCTGCAATCCCATCAGCACGAACGCCAGCGCGTTGAGCACGAACACCGCTGTCTCCCACACCGAATAGGAGCTGATGCGGTTGCGTGCGGAAGTGCGGCGCGGTGCGACGCGCGCCAGCGTCATGGCGTAGACCACCATGGTGATGATCGCGGAAAGTCCGATCCGCTCGGCGAGAATCCACACGCCGAAGGTGCTGACGAACTGCAGGATGGTGCGGCTGGCGGCATCGCGCACCGGTGATGTCGAGAGCAGGACCAGCCACGCGAGTGCATAGCCGGCGGAGATGCTGCCGATGATCGAGAGGGCCATGACCGGCGCAGCACTGCTCCACACGATCGAGCTGGTGGCCGCCACCACGGCAAGTCGATAAATCAGCAGCGCGGTAGCGTCGTTGAGCAGGCTTTCGCTCTGCAGAATGGCCACGATCCGCCGCGGCGGGCGGAATTGGCTGAGCACCGCCGCCGCGGCCACGGCGTCGGGCGGCGCGACGATCGCGCCGAGCGCGATGGCGGCAGCGACGGGAAGGCCGGCGAGCTTCCAACCGACCAGTGCCACCACGGCGGTGGTGAGGACGACCGCGACCAGCGCCAACGAAAACACCGAGAGCGCATACCGCTTCAGGTCGCGCGGCGAGGTGTCGAAGGCAGCATCGAGCAGGACCGGCGCGACGAACAGCGCCAGCGCTAGATCCGGCTCGATCTCGATAGCGGGCGCGAAGGGAAGGAACGCAAGCGCGGCGCCAGCGAGCGCAAGCAGGGAGGGATAAGGAACCTCGAGCCGGCGCGCCAGTCCGGCAATGAGCACGGCCCCGAGCAGCAGCGCGAGCGTCCATTCGAAGAGTGCCATGCCCCCATGTTAGCGCCCGCCGTTTGCGATTGTCAGCGCGGTGACCAGCGAGCGCGCTGATCGTGCCATGTGCGAGGCCCTGCACTCGCCGGGGATATTAAGCGTTTGTGTGACCTGGGTCACATTCATGCGCTACGCGTGGTGACAGGTTCCCGAAATCGTTCCGCCGTACTCGCCACATCGGAAGCACCAGCCATTTTGCATAACCACATCGGGCACCGGTGCGCCAACCAGGAACCGTGCGTCAGCAGCATCGCAATGCCCGAAGAACAGCAGGGACAACGGAGCAAAGGAATGCGGCCTCGATGTCTTCGGCAGGAAGGAGCCGGCATCCTCGCGCTCCTCGTCGGGTTGCTGATTGCTCTGCTTCCTCAAGCGGCGATCGCCGATGAGCTTACCGATGCGCTCGCTCATTACGCCAAGCTCGATTATGCGCGCGCCCTCGAGACGCTGACGCCCTTGGCCGAGCAAGGAAACGCCGTGGCGCAACTCAAGCTGGGCATCATCTACTCAAGGGCGGAAGGCGTTCCACGCGACGACGCCGCCGGGTTGGCCTGGCTGACGCGCGCCGCCGAGCAAGGCCAAGCCGAGGCCCAGTTCGAGCTGGGCGTGATGCATCGCGACGGCTTGGGGACGCGGACCGATGGCAAGCTGGCGATGCAATGGTTCCAGCGCGCGGCAGAACGGGGCGTGCCGCACGCATTCAATGCGCTCGGCAAGCTATACCTGGGACATCCGGACATCCCGCAGGACTATGCCGCGGCGTTGATCTGGTTCCTGCGCGGCGCGCAGTTGGACGATGCCGACTGCCTCTACAATATCGGCGTCCGCTACGCGCTCGGTCAGGGGGTCGAGCAGGACGACGTCGAGGCCTACAAGTGGCTCGATCTTGCGGCGGACATGGGCATCGGCGATGTGCGCAGCAAAGCCGTTGGTGCGCGCCAGGCTATCGGCGAGCGCTTGATGCCGTTGCAGGTATGGCAGGCCAAAACCGGCGCTCACGAGTGGCTGCGCGCGCACCGTTCCGCCCCAGCGACGCTCGAGGCGCTTCTGCGCGGGAGGCAACCCGCCTCCGACGCCGCGCTCGCGCGCGAGGAACGAACAGAGTGATTGTCGCTAGATCACGCGTCGATCGCGCCGCAACTCACCGATAGCCCCGTTTGCGAGGCGCCACAGATTGCGCTCGCCATTCTCGGCAAGGCTCCGCAGATGCCGCGACAACCGGGCGCGCATCGCCTCCATGTCGTCGTCTGCGAGCTTGGGGTCGGTTGCCACGAAGGCCCATGACTTCTCGAATGCGGCGCTGACGAGCTCTGCCGTCTCACGGTCGAGCGTCTCATTGTTCATCATGCCGCTTTCCTCCCATTGCGTACATGTCACGAAGCTTGACGACGAGTCCAGCGAACAAACCGATGCTGCGTCGCGATAATGTGCTGCGCTGCCACATCATTCGCGACGCCGCGAGCCACTCCGCTCCACGGTTGGCTCAATACGCGATCATGCGATCATCGGTGCGGCGCAGCATCGAGGCGCCGCACGCGTTCGCCTCACGCGGCTTCCGATCGTCTTCGAGATGATTCTGCCGCGCCTTCGATGGTGGTCTTTGCCACCTCGCTTGCGCCCTGCATGATGCTCTGCCCGAGCTCTTTGGTCTGATCCCCGAGCGTCTGGGCCTGCCGACTGACGAACTCGCTCTGCAGTCGGGCCAGTTCGTGCGGCTCCTTCATGCGCATCAACTTCTGCGCAAAATCGTAGGTGTTGGACAGCGTTTCTTCCGCAAGCGACAGGGAGCACTCGCGCAGAGCGGACGCTTGTTGATCAATGCCATCAACGGCCTTGCGTGTGATCATGAGCAAGCCGTCAAGGGCGACCCTGCTTTGGTTCAGGTTCTGCTCCGCTATTTCGCGCATCCAGTCCATGCCGTAGTTCGTTACCTGCACGGCTCGTTCGGTATGTTGCTGGGCGAAATCCGTTGGACCTTTGGCCATAGCTGTGCCTCCTTGAGTCCCGGTCGGACTGCACTTGGTTTGGTATCCGCCCCATACCCCAAGGTTCACGCGTCCCGATCACGCGCTGAATTCGCCTTTGTTTTCTAACGGACTCTACTGCTGTCGGTTCCGGCGGTTGTCCAAATTGTAGGCAAGACCGTCCGCTCAGGCAGCTTGGCTGCGGGGACCCACCACAATGTGGCGGATTTCCCAGTATCTTGGGCCACTCTCGACTGCGACCGCCGACCCTGATCAACAAAGATTGCAGAGGCGGCACGGCCGTGAAGTTCCTTGGCAGCACCAGCAAGAATGAGCATTGTAAGTCTCGCGAACCGCTACCTTGCGAATTCCCGTTCATCGCATCGCCGTGCGGGTCGAAACGTTGGAGTGCCCCATGATCAATGTCAGGCGGATCAGCCACGCGACATTCGAAACGCCGGACCTCGACCGGCAAATCGATTATTTCACCGAGATCGCCGGCCTGGCGCTGGCGCAGCGGGAAAACGGCCGCGCCTTCCTTGCGACCAAGCTCGGCGACCTCGCCGTCCAACTCGAGAAGGGTGATCACGCGCGCTGCGCGCGGCTGGCGTTCCAGGTCGCGCCCGACACCGAGTTCGACGACATCCGGCGCGGCATCGAGGCCGAGGGCCTGCGCTGTCAGACCCGCAATGATCCGACTCCCGGCATTGCGCGGATGGTCGCGTTCGAAGACCCCAAGGGAACGATCTGCGAGCTGTTCGCCACCCAAACGCCGATCAGCAAGCCTGCGCAGGTCGGCGGCATCGGCCCGATGAAGCTCGGGCACCTTGCCTTCGTCGTTCCCGAGCCGAAGGAGTACGCCGACTTCTATGTACGCGTGCTCGGATTTCGGGTCTCGGACTGGATCGGAGATTGGTTCGTCTTTATGCGCTGCGGCCCCGACCATCACACCGTGAACTTCGTGCGCGGCAAACGCACCCAGATGCACCACATCGCGTTCGAGCTGAAAGACTGGGCGCAGGTCCAGAGTGCCTGCGACTTCCTCGGAGCCAGAAACATTCCCATCATCTGGGGGCCGGGTCGCCACGGGCCCGGCCACAACATCTACACTTACCATCGCAATCCCGACGACCAGATCGTCGAGATGTTCACCGAGCTCGACAAGATGCTGGACGAATCGCTCGGCTACTTCGATCCGCGGCCGTGGCATCGCGATCGCCCTCAGGCCCCCAAGGTCTGGACCTATCCGACCGATATCTGGGGGCCGCCGCCGACCCAGGAATATCTGCGGCAGCGGGAGTAAGCCGTCATGTTGCACGCGCGTGAGCACCGGATCGGTCGAGTGAGTCTCGCAGCGCTCTTCATGCTGGTCGCGCTCGCTGGCGCGGCAGCGGCGCAGGACTATCCCAATCGCCCGATCAAATTCATCCACGGCTTTCCGCCGGGCGGCAATGTCGACATCATCGCCCGCCTCCTCGGCAACGAAATGTCGAAAGGGCTCGGCCAATCGATCATCGTGGAGGCCAAACCCGGCGTCGCCGGCAGCCTCGCCGCCGAAGCCGTCGCGCGCAGCGAGCCCGACGGCTACACGCTGCTGGTGCTTCCCAGCGCCCATCCGGCGCACGGCGCGCTGTCGAAGAATGTAACCTACAAGGTCGTCGATGATTTCGAATGGATTTCGGTCGCGAGTTTCTATCCATTCCTTATTTGCGTGCGCGCAGACTCCCGCTTTCAAACACTCAAGGAATTGATCGATGCGGCGCGTAAGGATCCGGGCGCGCTGAAATACGGCTCCGCCGGCGTGGGCTCGATCCTGCACACCACGGTCGAGCTCATCGCCAACGACACCAAGACCAAGTTCCTGCACATTCCCTATCGCGGCGAAGCGCCGGCCATTACCGCCCTGCTGCAGGGCGAGATCGATTTCATCGCCGCGACCTCGGGTCCGATCAGTCCGCGCGTGCGCTCGGGCGAATTCCGCGCGCTCGCGGTCACGAGCAAGACGCGCTGGCGCGACTTTTCCGACGTGCCGACGGTCGAGGAGCAGGGCATCTCCGGATTTGAAGTCATCTCCTGGACCGGGCTCGCCGGACCCGCGAAACTGCCCAAGCCCGTCGTCCACCGGCTCAATGCCGAGCTGCGCCGCGCCATCGCCGCCCCCGAGGTGAAAGGCAAGCTCGAAGGCATGGGCGGCGATCCGCGCCCGACCACCCCCGCCGAGATGCGGGCGCTGGTGGCGAGCCAGTTCGCCACTTGGAGCAGGCTCGCCAAGGAGGCCAACATCGCCATCGACTGATATCGACAATAGAACGACGGGAGGAAACGAGATGGACACGCGCAGGGACTTTCTCAAGCGCGCGGGCGCGGCGAGCGGCATCGTCTTCTGCGGTTGCGCCCTGCGCGATGCGGCGCACGCGCAGCAGGCCGGCGGCCAGCGCCTGCCGGTGATGGTCAACGGCAAGCGGGTCAAGACCATCGACGTGCACGCGCACTGCCACTTCCGCGAAGCCGTCGCCCTGATGGGCGAGGAGGCCGGCCGGGTCTTGCCGCAGACCAAGGGCGCGCAGGAGCACTTCATCGTCATCGCGGAGCGCCTCAAGGGCATGGACGCCCAGGCAATCGACATGGAGGTGCTCTCCATCAATCCGTTCTGGTATCGCAAGGATCGCGACTTGGCCGCGGAGATCGTCCGCGTCCAGAACGAGAAGCTCGCCGAGCTGTCCGCCACGCGTCCGGACCGCTTCGCCGCCTTCGCCTCGCTCGCCTTGCAGTATCCCGACCTGGCGGTGCAGCAGCTCGAGACCGCGGTGAAGAAGCTCGGTTTGCGTGGCGCCGCGATCGGCGGCAGCGTCGCCGGCGAGGAGTTTTCCGATCCGAAATTTCACCCGGTCTGGGCCAAGGCGGAAGAGCTCGGCGCGGTGCTGTTCGTCCACCCACAGAGCACGCCGGAGCTGGCCAAGCGCTTCAAGGGTAACGGCTGGCTCGCAAATACCATCGGCAATCCGCTCGATACCACTATCGCCTTGCAGCACCTGATCTTCGAAGGCACGCTCGACCGCTTTCCCGGCCTGAAGATCATCGCTGCGCACGGCGGTGGCTATCTCGCCTCCTACGCGCCGCGCTCCGATCACGCCTGCTTCGTCGCGCCACAGAATTGCAATCCCGACATCAAGCTGAAGAAGAAGCCGACGGAATATCTCAACCAGCTCTACTTCGACGCCCTCGTCTTCACCCCCGAGGCGCTGCGCCACCTCGTGGCGCAGGTCGGCGCCAGCCAGATCGTGCTCGGCAGCGACCATCCGATCCCGTGGGAGGAACATCCAGTAGACCACGTGTTCGCGACCACGACCTTGAGCGACGAAGAGAAGGCGGCGATCCTGGGCGGCAACGCCGCGCGCCTTTTTGGACTGACGGGCTAGGACCCCATCGATCGACATCGGCCGGAACGGGCGCCGCCCAAGCGCTCGACGCGAGGAAACGTTGCGCAGAATCTGCGTACTCATCCAGCAAAAGAAAGAGAGACCACCGTGCCCAGAATGACAGGTGCCCAATTATTCGCGCAAATGATGGAGGGCTACGAGGTCTCGCACATCTTTTTCGTTCCGGCATTCATGCTCAAGGCATTCGCCGAGATGGAAGACCGCCCTATCCGCCGCATCATGGTACACGGCGAGAAGGCCGCCGCTTACATGGCGGACGGATATGCGCGCGCCAGCGGCAAGCCCGGCGTCTGCATGGCGCAGATGATCGGCGCCTCCAATCTCGCCGCCGGTCTGCGCGACGGCTTCATGGCGGGATCGCCGATCATCGCGATCACCGGCGGTCCCACGCCGCAATCGCGCTACCGCCACGCCTATCAGGAAGTCGACGACGTCTCTCAATTCGACGCCGTCACCAAGTTCAACGCGCAGATCGATCATGTTACCCGCATGCCCGATCTCATCCGCCAGGCGTTCCGGGTCGCAACGTCGGGAGCGCCCGGTCCGGTGCATCTGCGCGTGCAGAGCCATCTTGGTCAGATCACCGAGGAGGAGGCCGAGTTCGACGCCCGCGTGGAGGAGAGATACCGGCACGCGCCTGCGTTCCGCCCTGAGCCCGACCTGCAGCAGATTGGGGCGGCGCTCGAAATGCTGCGCAAGGCCGAGCGGCCGATGGTCGTCGCTGGCGGCGGCGTCATTCGCTCCGGAGCGCAGGCGGAGCTGGTCAAGCTCGCCGAGCAGCTGTCGATCCCGGTGGCGACATCGCTCAATGCCAAGGCCGCCATCGTCGACACCCATCCCCTGGCGGTCGGCGTAGCGGGCTCGTACTCGCGCGATTGCGCTAATCGCGCGCTGGCGGAAGCCGACCTCGTGTTCTTCGTCGGCAGTCACACCGGCGGCCAGGTAACCAATAACTGGATGTTTCCTCCGCCTGGCACGAAGGTCATCCAGCTCGACATCGATCCCGCGGAACTCGGTCGCAACTATCCGAACACCGTGTCGATCCTCGGCGATGCCAAGGTATCGCTCGCCCGCATGATCGAGGCGGCCGCGCCACGCCCGAACGGCGCGGGCTGGCCGCAACGAGTTCGCCAGTTGATCGCGGAATGGCGCGACGAGCACGAGCCGCTGCGGAGCTCGGATGCGACGCCGATCCGCCCCGAGCGGATTTGCAAGGAAATTTCCGAGGCGCTGCCCCCGGACGGCGTGGTCGTGTCGGATACCGGCCATGCTGGCATCTGGACCGCCGGCATGGTCGAGCTGAAACATCCGGGGCAGAGCTATTTCCGCACCGCGGGATCGCTGGGATGGGGCTTTCCCGCGGCGCTCGGGGTCAAATGCGCGCTGCCCGATCGCCCCGTTGTGTGTTTCACCGGCGACGGCGGCTTCTACTATCACATCGCCGAGCTCGAGACCGCGAGCCGCCACGGCATCAATGCGGTGATCGTCGTCAACAACAACTCCGCGCTCAATCAGGAAATCAAGCTCAACGACGCCGCCTATGGCGGCAAGCAACGCGGCCGCGCCGAGGAAATGTGGCGATTTCCCGATATCGATTTCACCAAGGTCGCCGAAGCCTTCGGCTGCGTCGGGATCCGCGTCACCAAACCCCGCGAGTTGAACGGCGTGCTCAAGCAGGCGATCGCGATGAACAAGCCTGTGGTCGTGGATGTCGTGACCGACATGTATGCCATCGCCAACAAACCATGGGTGCCGAGCGGAGCCGTCGATTTCCATTCATTCCAAAGGAGTCGGAGTCAATGACCGATATCAAGCCGATCCGGCGCGTGGTGACCGGCCACGACGCGCAAGGCCGTTCGTGCGTGCTGTTCGACAGCGCCGCGCCCAACGTCAAGACCAGCCCTTTTCAGAAGGGCACCAATATGACCGACCTTTGGGTGTTCCACGGCTGTCCGGCGGTGATCTCGGGCGAACGCGACGACGGCAACCTGCCGTTCCATTTCGAGCCGCCACGTCTCGGCGGACATCTGCGGGTGGTGCAGTCGGCCGCCAAGCCGAAGGACTACGATCCGGCGAACGACGCGTTCATCAAGCCCGCGCATCCGCCGCGCAAGACCGAAGGCGGAACATGGGAGCGCGGCGGGCAGAACCTTTACACCACGCGCACGCACAAATCCGAGACGCTTGACTACGGCATTCTGCTTTCGGGCGAGCGCGTCCTGATCACGGATGACGGCCAGCGCGCGCTCAAGCCCGGCGACGTGGTGGTGCAGATCGGAAGTTGGCACGCGTGGAGCAACCCCAATGATGACAGTCAAATGGCCTTCGTCATGATGGGTGCGACATTCGACGATTGAGGTCACCGTGAGCGAGACAAAATCCGTTCGACGTCTCGTCGTGGTCGACGAGAACGACCGCTCGCGCGTGATCGCCGACGGTCCGTCACCCGATATCCGCACCGATCCCGCCCGCCCGGGCTTTTCCTGCGCGCGCATCTGGGTGACCGACCGCACTCCCATGCGACTCAAGGGCCTGCGTGAGTCGCTGCAGTTGACGCACACGCTCGTGCCCCCACCCGGCGGCTCGACCTGCTATGTCGTGACCTTTCCGCCGGATGCGAGCTATCGGGACAAAGTCGGTGCGAATGAGGTCGCGGCCTACTTCGCCGCGATGGGAGCGCCCGGCGCCTCGACCTACTCCGCGAAGGCGCTCCATCCTTACATGCAGAGAACGCGGACACTCGATTTCTGCCTGGTGCTCGACGGCGAGATCACCCTCGTGCTCGACACGCAGGAGGTTCACCTCACGGCCGGCGACACCGTCGTACAGCGTGGCACCAACCACGCCTGGAGTAATCGCTCGGATCGGCCTTGCGTGGTGGCGTTCTCGTCGCACGACGCAACACCGCTGACGGGGTGACAAGAGCGCGGCCTGAGCTGGCGCGAGACCGGCAAGGGCAAAAAGCCGAGGGAGGGATCGGATGTCACGTTTGCTCGCTTCGTCTGCGCTCGCGCTGATCATCGCGGGCGCGTCGTGCATCCTCCCGGCGCGAGCGCAGGACTACCCTACCCGGCCGGTCTTCATCGTGGTGGGACCAGGGCCGGACACCATGGCCCGTCTGTTCGGCCAGAAACTGTCGGAAGCGTGGGGGCAGCAGGTGTTGGTCGACCCGCAGCCGGCCGGCGGCGGCGTGGTGGCCATGCGCGCGGTGGCGCGGGCGCAACCCGACGGTCACACCATGCTGCTTACGACCGGCTCCTACACCATCAACGAGGCGCTGCGACCCAATCTGCCGGTCCTGCTCATGCGCGACTTCGAGCCGGTCGCCGAAATCGGTGCGCTGTCCTTCATTCTCGTCACCAACCCCGCGCTTCCCATCAAATCGCTCGACGACCTGGTCAAGGCCGCCCGCGCGCAGCCCGGCAAGCTCAATTGCGCGTCGTCGGGCGTGGGCACGACTGCCCATCTCGGCTGCGAGATGCTCAACCGCTTCGCCAATGTGGACATCCTGCACGTCCCCTACAAAGGCGTCGGGCCCGCCTTGGTCGACCTGCTCGGCGGCCGGGTCGAGATCACATTCGCCGTGCCGACAATCATCGAGCAGGTGAAGTCGGGGCAGGTGCGCGCGCTCGCGGTCACGGGGCCCAAGCGGCTGCCGGGCCTGCCGGACGTTCCGACCGTCGCGGAAGCGGGCTTCGCTGAGCTCGAGTTTGGCTCGTGGAACGGGCTGCATGTCCCGGTCGGCACGCCCAAGCCCTTTGTCGCGAAGATCAACAGTGCGATCGCCAAGGCGCGCGACTTGCCCGACATCCGGCAACGCATGACCGAGCTCGGCTTCATGCCGGAAGGCGGCAGTCCGGAGCAGTTCGGCGAATTCGTCAAACGCGATCTCGCCCGCTGGCAAAAAGTCGTCAAGGAGACGGGTGTCAAAGTGGAGTAGTGTCTCGAATATCCCACCCGGACTTGACCGGTTCCACGCGAATACGTCACAGAAACCGTCGAACATCTACGCGCAAAGGCCGGGGGATCGGTTGAGTCCCGGCTGCAAAGGGCTATTGTTCGATCCGACCAGGATCCCGGTAGCATCATGACTGTCGCACGCTTCCCGTCGCTGGCCCATTGGGGCGCCTTCACCGCGCTGGTCGAGAACGGCCGCCTCGTCGGCTGCGAGCCGTTTGCGCGCGACCCCGCGCCCTCGCACTTGCTCGACGCCATGGCGGAGATGGTGCACTCGCCGCTGCGCATCGCGCGCCCGGCGATTCGCGCCGGCTGGCGCGAGGGCAAGGAACGCACCGGCAACGATCGCTTCGAGGAAGTGTCGTGGGACGAAGCGCTCGCCGCGGTCGCCGCCGAGCTTGCGCGCGTGCGCGGCGCGTTCGGCAACACCGCGATCCTCGGCGGCTCCTACGGCTGGTCGTCGGCGGGCCGCGTCCACCATGCCCGCAGCCTGCTGCGGCGGTTCCTGTTCCTCGGCGGCGGCTGCGTCGATCAGGTCGGCAATTACAGCTTCGGCGCGGCGCAATACATCCTGCCGCGGGTGATCGGCACGTTCCAACCGGTGGTGGGCGATGTCACCGACTGGTCGTCGATCGTCAAGCACACAGGCTTGATCCTGGCGTTCGGCGGGCTCGCCATCAAGAACAGCCAAGTGACGTCGGGCGGCGCCGGCGCCCACACCCTGGAGACCTGGCTGCGCCGTGCCAAGGAGGCCGGCATCGAATTCGTCTCCATCAGTCCGCTCAAGTCGGACGCGCCCGACTATCTCGGCGCGCAATGGATCTCGATCCGGCCGAACACCGACACCGCGCTGATGCTGGCAATGGCGCACACCCTCGTGAGCGAGGGCCGCCACCACGCGCAATTCGTCGCGAGCCATTGCAGCGGTTTCGAACGCTTCCGCCGCTATCTGCTCGGCCTCGACGACGGCGTGCCGAAAGACGCCGCGTGGGCCGAGGCGATCACCGGCGTTGCCGCCGAGACCATTCGCGAGCTCGCGCGCCGCGCGGCGGCAACGCGCAGCATGATCACCTGCGCCTGGTCGCTGCAGCGTGCGCATCACGGCGAGCAGCCCTATTGGGCCGCGATCGTGCTGGCCGCGATGCTGGGCGGGATCGGGCTCCCCGGCGGCGGCTTTGCGTTCGGCCACGGCTCGACCAACGGCATCGGGGTGCCGCGGGTCGACGTGGCGGGGCCCGAGGTGCCGCTGCCGCTCAACCCCGCGCGCTCGATGATCCCGGTCGCACGCATCGCCGACATGCTGCTCCAACCCGGCGAGAGCTACGCCTTCAACGGCCGCCGCTACGTCTACCCCGACGTCCGGCTGATCTATTGGGCCGGCGGCAACCCATTCCACCACCACCAGGACCTCAATCGGCTGCAACGGGCCTGGCAGAAACCGGAAACCGTAATCGTGCACGAGAGCTGGTGGACGCCGACCGCGCGCCACGCCGATATCGTGCTGCCGGCAACCACCACGCTCGAGCGCAACGACGTGGGCGGCTCGTCGCGGGATTCCTTCGTGCTCGCCATGCACCGCGCCATCGATCCCATCGGCGACGCCCGGAACGACTTCGACATTTTTCGCGCGCTGGCCGGGCGCCTGGGCTACGAGACCGCCTTCACCGAGAACCGAGACGAGATGGGCTGGTGCCAATGGGTCTATGACCAGGTGCGCGCGAGCGCGAATGCCAAGGGCATCACGCTCCCCGGCTTCCAGCAGTTCTGGGCCGAGGGCTTCGTCGAGCTGCCGCCGCCGGAGCGCGACTACGTGCTGTTCGAGGATTTCCGCCGCGATCCCGAGCGCCATCCGCTCAAGACCCCGTCGGGACGGATCGAGATCGTCTCCGACGATGTCGCCGGCTTCGATTACGCCGACTGCCCGCCCCACCCCGCCTGGCTTCCGCCGGCCGAGTGGCTCGGCAGCGCGAGCGCGCAGCGCTGGCCCATTCACCTGGTGACGCATCAGCCCGGCCACCGCCTGCACAGCCAGATGGATCCAGGGCCGGTGTCGCGCGGGGAGAAGGTCAAGGGACGCGAACCGCTCCGCATCAGCCCGGGAGATGCCGCACAACGCGGCATCCGCGACGGCGACCTGGTGCGGGTGTTCAACGCGCGCGGCGCTTGTCTCGCCGGCGCGGTCATCGACGCCGGCGTAATGCCCGGCGTGGTGGTGATGGCGACCGGCGCCTGGTTCGATCCGCCGGACACAGCGGAAGAGCCCGAGCGGCACGGCAATCCCAACGTGCTCACCCTCGACATCGGCACCTCGCCGCTCGCGCAAGGCACGAGCGCGCTGACCGCCCTGGTCGAGATCGAGCGCTGGGACGCGCCGGCGCCGCAGGTGCGCGTGTTTTCGCCGCCACAACTCGCCGCCACCGGCTAACACCTGTTGCGCTTCTGCAACTTGGGTTCGTTTCGCCAAAATCGAGCGCCGCCCTCCGCGGCCGATTTCTACGCGCACGCGCGCTCGATCCGGACAACGGGCCGGCTTGCGATATTTCCGATTCACCATGTCAAACAGCGTCTTCTCTTTCGTCCTCACGATTTGTAGCATAGATACAATAAGTAGTCAATGACGTAGTCGGAAGTTCCGGCAAAGCATCAATACCGGGCTCCCCCCACGCGGCACGATCCAACGCCACGCACGGTCTTGACTCAGAGTACTCTGTAATACAGAGTATTCTGCGGAAATCGGGAGAGTCCAACTGGGTGGAGGTTGCCGATGAGATGGCGGTCTTTCGGTTTGGCCATCCTGGCTGCGGCCGGCGTGGCCGCAGCGAGTTTGGCGCAGGAGCGCTTCGACTATCAGGTGCGCGACGACATGTTCCGGGCGTTCGGCGGCAACGAAGCTGCGCTCAAGAACGCGCTGGCGATGATCGAGGAGAAGCTGAGCGAGGATCCCGATCACGCGGAAGCTCTGGTGTGGCGGGGCGCTGCCCAGTATTGGCAGGCCGGCCGAGCCTTTGGCGCCGGCGATATCGCCGGCGCACGAGCGCTTGCGGCCACCGGGCTCGCCGACATGGATCGCGCAATAGCGCTGCAGCCCCGCACTATCGGCGTGCTGGTGCCGCGGGCGGCGGTGCTGCTGACCGCGGCGCGCAATCAGCGCGACCCCGAACGGGCACGCGATCTGGCGGCACGCGCCGCGGCGGATTTCGAAACTGCCTTTGCGATCCGCCGACCGGCCTTCCAGCAACTTGGGCAGCACAACCGCGGTGAATATCTCTCCGGGCTTGCGGAAAGCTGGGCGCTCGCCGGCGATGCGGACAAGGCCGAGAGCTACCTGCGGCGTATCCTCGCCGAACTTCCGAACTCGCCCTATGCGGAGCGGGCGGCCGCGAAGCTCGGCGATTGGAACGACCGTCGCCCGCTCAATTGCCAGAGCTGTCACTAACCGGAGGGACCCATCGACCCCGCCAGCGGCAGCTGCACGGGCGGCGACGCCCAACCGCTACTCACCTCGGAGCTTGGCCGATGACCATCGATCCCAGCGAGGCAGCGACCTCCTTGGAAGAGATCGCGACCGTCGAGCGCAGGACGCGCGAGGCGGTCTTCTACGCCCGCAGCAGCGCAATGTTCATCATGTGGGGGGTGCTCGTTGCCGGCGGCTACGGCTTTACCGAGCTATACCCGCGCTCGGCCAGGCTCATATGGCTGGCCGTTACGGCCGTGGGCTGCGCCGCCACCGCCGCAATCATTGCCGTTCGCATGCGCACGCGGCCGCGCGCGACACGCGACTGGCGGCTGATCTGGGCAATGGTCGCGCTGGCTGCCTTCGGCGCCGCCTGGTCCTACCTGCTGTCGCCCGTCGTTCCGCGGCAAATGATGTACGGATTCCAACCGTCGCTTTTCCTGCTCGGCATTATCCTCGCCGGCCTGTGGCTCGGGCGTTTCTTCGTCGTTCTCGGTTTCGTCGGGCTCCTGTTGATAGCCGTCGGCTATCTCCAGCCGGAGCCTTGGTTGCGATTGTGGATGGCCGCGGTGCAAAGCGGGACGCTCATTCTCGGCGGACTTTGGCTGGGTAGAAGCGGCGTGCGGCAATGAGCGAGGGCGACGACATCATCCACCAGGCGATGCGGTTGAAGATCATGGCCGCCCTCAACGCGCTTGCTCCGAAGCAGACATCGATCGAGTTCACTCGGCTCAAGGCGCTGGTTGGAGCGACCGACGGCAATCTCGGGGCGCATCTCGAGACGCTTGAGAAGGCCGGCTACATCCTGGTGGAGAAGCGCTTCGAGGACCGCAAACCGCAGACACGCGTGCGCATGAGTCCGGCCGGTCGCCGCGCATTCGCGGAGCACGTCGCCTATTTGCGGGAGATACTTGACCTTTCCCGCGCTTGAAGCGGCAGTGCGTGCATCAGACGGCGTACACTGGACTCGTATTCAATTGGCGCGCGTGCTGGCGCGGCAAATCCCGATAGCCGACAGAAAATCCCAGCATGCAGCGCCGTCCTGCGCGCCGGCAAGGCCGGGTAGCGCTCTCAGTAGAGGCTGCACGGTATGCGGCGGGGGCAGGTTCACGCTGAACCCGCACGAGCCGAGCTCGTTGTAGCGCTCCAAGTCCTCGATCGTAGGCAAGTGCAGCATCTCAATCCTGTAATATTCCTCGCGCTCGGACGCGTCGAGGCCGTCGAACCCGTGAACAAGCCGGCCATCAGTCGACAACACGTATCTGTGCGGGATCACGCTGGCGAGGTCGCCGCCATCCCCGACTACGCAGACGAGGAAGTAGTGCTCGCCGGCTTCGGCACCGGCCAGCAGCGTGCTACCTCCTCGGCCGAATCCTCGGAATCGAACCCAGTCTCGCCAGGGCAATTGCGTCCAGACGGCCTGGCCCTCCTCCCAGTGCAGGATGACCGTATTGTCGGGAGTTCCGTTCATTGTCCCTCCCGGCCTCAAAATCATGGCGGCATCTCAAGGCCGTCCTGGTGCGGGGCGCGCGCTTGGCGCCCCATGGGGCCAGCGTTCGAGGGGGCTCAGCGTTGAAGCCGGTCAGCCGACCTTGAGGTTCTCGGCGGATTCCTTGCCACGATTGCTGACGACTTCGTACTGAACGGTCTGCCCTTCATTGAGGGTGCTCAGGCCGGCCCTCTCCACCGCTGAAATGTGAACAAATACGTCCTTCCCGCCGCCCTGGGGCTGAATGAAGCCATAACCCTTGGTCGGGTTGAACCACTTCACGGTTCCGGTAGCCATCGTTGTCTCCTTGCGTTCTGCATTCGAGTGATTGCGCGCATGCGCGATACAGGTGATCCGAGTTTTGGTAGATGACTTGAGAGCGGCCCAAAACGGGGAGCTGAGCAAGGCAGACCGAAAACTTGGTGCTCGGTTGTACGATCGACCCGCGCATGGGTCAATGACGTTCAGACGATTGTTCCAACGCCGAAGGGCGCCGGGCGATCCGACGGGTTGGCTCTGCCAGTCACATCTCCGATATCAATCGGCAGTTCGTAGCCCGGATGCGCAGCGGTATCCGGGGCGGTCTCACCGCGCGGCAGGAATCCCGGATTTCGCCATGGCACGTCCTTAAGGGCGTTCACGCCCGTCTTCGCGGGATGGACGCGCGTAAACGCACTTAGGGCTCATCCGAGCTACGCTGGCCGGTGCAATTGACTCCGAGGTTTGCAAAACCTATGCACGCGGGCTGCAATCAATTGCCGCAGCGAACGCGATGAATTCCTCCATCCGCTCCATCGTGCATCCGACCGATTTCTCCGATCTGAGCGCGGCGGCATTTGCGCATGCCTTGCGCATCGCCTTGGCGGCGAGGAGCAAATTGCACCTGCTCCACGTGTCGCAATATGACGCCCACGAGGCCTTGGCGTTCCCGCATGCCCATCAGCTGCTGGTGCAATGGGGATTGACGCAGGAGAACGATCCGCCCTGGGCGGTCGCCGACAAGCTCGGCATCGAAGTCGACAACATTCGCGTCGCCTTGCAGGAGCCGACACGCGCCATTACCGACTTTCTGCGCGAGCATGCGAGCGACCTCGTGGTGCTCGCCACCCATGGCCGCGACGGCGTGGAGCACTGGTTCAAGGGCTCGGTGGCGGAAGCTGTATTCCGCCGCTCGACGATCCCTGCGCTGTTCTTTGCGCCCGGCGCGCACGGCTTCGTCGACCAGGTCAGCGGCGACGTCCAGCTCCGGCGCGTGCTCGTTCCCATCGACTTTTCGCCCTCGCCGGTTCCGGCTCTCGGCGCGGTTCAGCGATTCTGCGCGCTGATGAGCGGCGCGAAGGTCGGCATCGACCTCCTGCACGTGGGAGAGTCGGCGCCACCCCTGCGCATCAAATCGTCCCACGGATCCTCCGCGCCGCCGATCATGCTGCGATCCGGCAATGTGGCGCACACCATCGTGGATACGGCGATCGAGCTCGATGTCGATCTCATCTGCATGCCGACCGCGGGGCATCATGGCGTGCTCGATGCGCTGCGCGGCAGCACCACCGAGCGCGTGATCCGCCACGCGCCGTGCCCGGTCTTTGCGCTGTCGGCTTCCTGAAGCCAAACTACTGCGGCGGGATCTTCAGGCACGCCGCGACCACCGGGCTGTTGGCCGGCACCGGGCTGCGGCAGGTGGCGGACCGCTCGGTGGGGATGATGGCGGCGTTGCGCCGGGCGCCGCAGTAAGCCGTCAGCAGCATCTCGTCGTCGGCGCATTGCACGGTGCAGCTGTTGGCGTCGCAATTCGAACGCACCACCCGAATGCCGCCGGGGGGGCCGGGCGGACCGGGCTCGCCCCGCGGCCCCGGCGGGCCGGGTGGCCCCCGCTCGCCCTTCGGTCCCTCGCCCTGACCTTGGCCGCAAGCCGTTACGGTGGCAGTCAATGCAACGACAAGCAGCAGCCGAAAGACGTCCATAGCGTCCCCCTCCCAAAGGCGCAGGATGTCGAATTTTGTGATCAGGCAAAAGCCCTATGCGCCGATCACGCGCAGCGTCATCCGCACAGCGCTCGTTGCCGGTAACTGGGGGCGTTGGAATCTAGGCGTGGGCAGCGGCGTGTCGTATAAGTTCCTGCTGACCGCTGCCGTGCCGCCATGTGGATGGTCAGCTGGAACGATTTGGAAACGGAGACCGAAATGTCGACCAAGCTGCTGACGGGCTCATTCGTGGCCCTCATCACCCCGTTCAACAAGGACGGCTCGGTGGATTTCGGCGCGTTCCGGACCCTGCTCAAGTTCCACGCGGAGCACGGCACCTCCGCGATGCTGATCATGGGCTCGACCGGCGAGACCTCGATGCTGGCGCCGGAGGAGAAGAAGGAGATCATCGTCGCAACCGCCAAGATGAAGACGCCGCGCATGCCGATCTTCTTCGGCTGCACCGGCAACAACACCGAGGCCACCATCGCCAATGTCCGCTTCGCCCGCGACAACGGCGCCGACGGCGCGATCCTGGCGGCACCCGCCTATATCTGCGCGCCGGAAAGCGACATCGAGCGCTTCTTCCTCGACGTGGCGGACGCCACCGATCTGCCGCTCGGCATCTACAACAACCCGCCGCGGGTGAAGAGCGACCTCCACTGGGAGCATCTCCTTCGCATCTTCAAGCATCCGAACTATGTGGTGCACAAAGAATCGACCGCGCGCGTCGGGCAGGTCGCGCAGGTGCTGGCGGCCAAGCCCAAGGTGTCGGTCATGTGCTGCGATAGCCCCAATCTCGGGCTGGTGGTGCCGACCATGTCGCTCGGCGGCCACGGCACTGCCAACATGACCGGCAACATCGCGCCCGCCGAGCTCGCGACCATCTCGACGCCGTGGGCGAGCTACGCCGAGGCCGAGAATTTCAAGACCACCTATCTCAAGCTCCTGCCGCTGCTGCACTTCACCTATTCCGCGATTAATCCGGTGGCGGTGAAATCGCTGATGAAGGCGCTAGGGCTGCCGGCGGGCGATCTGCGCAAGCCGCTCACGAGCCTCAAGGGCGAGGCGCTCGCCAAGGGCATCCGCATCGTGCAGGAGCTCGGGCTCGACCAACGCTACGGCTACAAGGTCGGCCCGCTCGCGGCGGTCGCGGCGTAACGGTGGACCTCGGCATCCGCGGCCGGAAAGCTCTGTTGAGCGGCGCAAGTCGCGGTCTCGGCAAGGCCTGCGCCTTCGCTCTCGCGCGCGAAGACGTCGATGTCACCATCGTGGCGCGCGGACGCGACGCGCTCGAGCAAACCGGCGCGGAGATCGCCGCGGCCACCGGCGTCAAGGTGGCGACGGTCGTCGGCGACATCACCACCAAAGAAGGACGCTCTGCCGCACTTGCGGCCTGTCCCGCGCCCGATATCCTGCTCAACAACGCCGACGGCCCGCTGCCGGGCGATTTCCGCGATTGGTCGCGGGACGATTGGATCGCTGCGCTCGACGCGATGATGCTGTCACCCATCGAGATGATGCGTCTTACCGTGGACGGCATGATGGCGCGCGGCTTCGGCCGCATCGTCAACATCGTCTCGCGCAGCGTGAAGATTCCGCAGCTCGAGCTCGCCCTCTCGAACGGCGCGCGCTCCGGCCTCGTCGGCTTCGTGGCCGGGCTGGCGCGGCAGACCGTCGGGTGCAACGTCACCATCAACAATTTACTGCCGGGCATCTTCGACAGCGGCGCCCAGCGCGCGCATATCGAGGGCATGCTGGCCTCGACCGGGAAGAGCTTCGACGAGCTGTGGCGCGCTCGCGCCGAGGCCAATCCGGCGCGACGCTACGGCCGGCCGGCGGAGCTCGGGGCCTATTGTGCGTTTCTCTGCTCCGAGCACGCCGGCTTCATCACCGGGCAAAACCTGCTGATCGACGGGGGAAGCTACCCAGGGACCTATTGAACCGCTCATCGAAAGGATCTCCCCCATGCGATTGATGACGATGTGCGCGCTTGCGACCGCCCTGGCAGGGCTCGCTGCGACGCCGGCAACCGCGGAAAACTATCCCGCGCGCACGGTCACCGTCGTGGTGCCGTTCCCGGCCGGCGGCTCGGTCGACGGGGTCGCGCGCATCCTGGTGCAGAAGCTCAACGAGACGGTGGGGCAGAATTTCATCGTCGAGAACCGCGCCGGCGGCGCCTCCGGCACGGTCGGCGCCAATGCCGTCGCAAAGGCTGCGCCCGACGGCTACACCCTGATGGTGTCGGCCTCCGTACACATCATCAATCCGTTCCTGTACAAGAACGTGCCCTACGACGTGGTCAGCGATTTCACGCCGGTGTCGCTGTTGGCGGACGGGCCGCTGATCGTCAGCACCACGCCGAGCGTGCCTGCCAACAATCTCAAGGATTTCTTCGCGCTGGTGCGCAAGGATCCGCAGAAATACACCTTCGGCACCACCAGCATCGGCTCCGCCAGCCATCTCGCCATCGAGCTCATCAAGAGCGACGCCGGACTCGACACGCTGGTGGTCGCCTACAAGGGCACGGCACCCGCCCTCACGGATCTCATGAGCGGGCAAATTCAGCTGCTCGCCGACCCGATGCTGTCCTCGCTGCCGCTGGCGCAGGGCGGCAAGATCAAGGCGCTCGGCCTCACCAGCCTCAAGCGGGCGGCGGCGGCGCCAGAGATCCCGACCGTCGAGGAGTCCGGCGTGAAGGGCTTCCACTTCGTCTCCTGGTACGGATTGTGGGGACCGAAAAACCTGCCCGCCGATGTCTCCAGCAAGCTGCAGGCCGACATCGCCAAGGTGCTGGCGCTGCCCGACGTCAAGCAGCGCCTCAACATGCTGGGATTCGATCCGATCGGCACCGGCGGGGAGCAGTTCGCGGTTTATATCCGCGACGAAATGGCGAAATACGAGAAGATCATCCGCGACGCCAAGATCAAGGTGGAATAAGCGCGGCGCTACTGCCTCGAACCCGACGTCCGCTTGCCGCGCTCGAATCGGAGGTCGCCATGGGCTTCAAGACGATTCTCGTTCCGATCGAGCACCATGACCTCATGCGCTCGACATTGGAGACTGCACTCCTCCTCGCGCGGACGTTCGACGGCTACGTCGAGGGGTTTGCCTTGCGAGTTGCGATCCCCGCCGCCTTCGCGGTAGGCGACGTAGGCGCTCTGCCGCTGCCGGCACTGGAACGGGACATCACGGAAAATGAGCAACGGAGCCGGAGCCTTTTCGAGAACTTCATGCAAGAGCAGGGTGTGCCATCCGGAGGCGACACGAAGGGCCTGTCAAGCGGGTGGTTGAAAGATGCCCCTGAAGGCGACCACTTCGTCGGCAGTTACGGTCGAGTCTTCGATGTGGTCGTCTTGGCCAAACCCGGTCGCGATCCTGGTGGCCCGCGAATGGCCACACTCGAAGGCGGCTTGTTCGAGAGCGGCCGACCGGTGTTGATCGCACCGCCATCGCCCCGGCCTCAGATGGGCACGAATGTCTTGATTGCGTGGAACGGCAGCACCGAGCAAGCACGCACCACCGCTTTCGCGATGCCCATCCTCAAGCGCGCCAGCCGCGTCGTGGTATTGACGGTCGAAGGCGGAGCAGCGGTGCCCGGGCCGACAGGGGAGCAACTGTGCCGATATCTGCAATTGAACGAAGTCCCGGCGAAACCGTTGACCGTCGGCCTTGACGGCCGCCTGACCGGCGAGGCGATTCTCGCGCACGCGAAGGCACTGGGCTGCGACCTCCTGATCAAGGGTGCCTACACGCAGAGTAGATTGCGGCAGATGATCTTTGGCGGCACCACCCGCTACATCCTGAGCAACGCAGACTTGCCAGTGCTCATGGCACACTAGTGCCCCGAACCCGAAGTTCGCGCACATCGTGCCGCGCGGTTCGACCGCGAACTTCGGGTTCAATGGGGCACTAGAATCATAGAGTTGCGAGTGGTCCTCGATTCCGAAGTTCGCAAACGAGGATGCCGCACAACTGATGCGAACTTCGGAATCGGACCACTAGAGCGGGATAACGTTTCTTCGAATCGTCATCCCGCTCCAGCTTATTGGTGGAGCATGATCTCTTCCGAGAACCGGTATCCCCCCGGATCAAGTCCGGGGGCAGGCTTTTCGGGATCATGCTCTAGATGCAGCACAGGATCGATCAGAATGTCCACCGCCGGCCAAATTGAAACGCGTCTCGATCAGCGACACGGCGGACTTATCGCCTTCGTGACGGTCGACAATTCGTCGCGCCTCAACGTCATGAATAGCGTATTGATGGACGAGTTCATCGAGAAGCTGTCCGAGCTCGCGGCACGCGCAGAGTTGCGGGCGCTGGTCCTGACCGGTGCCGGAGACAGAGCTTTCATCGGCGGCGCCGACATCCGGGAAATGAGCGCGTTGTCGGATGGCGAAGATGCCCGCCGGTTCATCACCCGTCTGCACAAGTGCTGCGATGCCGTACGTTCCATCCCGGTACCGACCATCGCTCGCATCAACGGCTTTACATTGGGTGGCGGCCTGGAAATAGCCGCCTCCTGCGATGTGCGCGTCGCGGCTGACCACGCGGTCTTCGGAATGCCGGAGGTCAAGCTTGGCATTCCGTCCGTCATAGAGGCTGCACTGCTGCCCACATTGGTTGGCTGGGGGCGTGCTCGCCAGATCATGCTGTTCGGCGAAGACTTTTCCGCCCAGGAGGCGCTGTCGTGGGGATTGATCGAGCGGGTCGTAAGCGCCGCTGAATTGAACAAAGCGGTCGATCAGTGGATAGATCACGTGCTTGCCTGCCCGCCGGGCGCGATCCGGCTACAGAAAGAGCTCATGCACCTGTGGGAGGACATGCCCCTTCGATCCGCCATCGAGGCCGGAATCGACAGCTTCGCGACCGCCGTCCGCAATGGAGAACCAGCCGTCGCGATGCGCGCTTTTCTCCAGCGGCAGAGCGCGCGCAAGTCAGCGCGGTGAGCTTTGCCCATACGGCCCTTTGATTCCGAAGTTCGCTTAAGAGGGTGTGCAAGGATTTCGCGAGCTTCCAAAGCGGGACATTAGCCCATGCGGGTGATGGTGCTGGGAGCGGGCGTGATCGGCACGACCTGCGCCTATTATCTCGCCAAGGCCGGCCATGAGGTCGTGGTGGTCGAGCGGGAGAGTGGCCCGGCGCTGGCAACGAGCTTCGCCAATGCCGGCGGCATTTGTCCGGGATTTGCCGGCCCGTGGGCGGCACCGGGAATGCCGCGCAAGATCGCGCGCTGGCTGTTCGTGCGCCATGCGCCGGTTGCGCTGCGGCCGCGGCTCGACCCGCATCAATGGTGGTGGGTCGCCCGCTTTTTGCGCAACTGCAGTTCGGAGCGTTTCGCGCGCAACAAGACGCGCATGCAGCGCATCGCCCACTACAGCAAGGCATGCATTACCGAGCTGCGCGCGGAGACCGGCATCGCCTTCGATCACGGCACGGGCGGCGTGCTGCAACTCTTCCGCACCGAGGCGGAGTTCGCCGGCGCCGAGAAGTCAGCCCGCGTGCTCGCTCAATTCGGCGTCGCATACCGGATCGTGGACGCGCGCGAGGTGTTAGCGATCGAGCCCGCGTTGCGCACGGCGGCCGTGACCTTCGCGGGCGGCCTGCATCTTCCCGAGGACGAGACCGGCGACTGCCACAAGTTCACCGTCGCGCTCGCCGATATTCTGCGCCAACGCGGTGTCGCGTTGCGATATCGCACGACGGTGCAGCGTCTGCTGCGCGAGGACACGCGCATCGCCGGCGTCGTGACCGATCGGGGCACGCTCACCGCCGACGCCTATGTCGTCGCGCTCGGCAGCGCGGCGGCGCCCATGCTGCGGTCGCTCGGGATCGACCTTCCGATCTACCCAGTGAAGGGATATTCGCTGACGATCAATCTCGATGGAGAGATGCCGGCGCCACGCTCCTCGGTGATGGACGAGCACTACAAGGTCATGATCACGCGTCTCGGTACGCGCCTGCGCGTCGCCGGCATTGCCGAGATCGCGGGCTACGACGTATCGATCCGGCCGTCGGGTCCGGCGACCGTGCTGCAGAGCCTGCGGGAGCTATTCCCGGAGGTGGCGAAGCACGGGGCAGTGGGCGCCTGGGCCGGCCTGCGCCCCATGACGCCGGATGGGCCGCCCTATCTCGGCCGCACCGGCATCGGCAACCTGTTCGTCGATGTCGGCCACGGATCGAACGGCTGGACCCAGGCCTGCGGTTGCGGACGGGTGGTCGCCGACATCGTCTCCGGCCGCCGGCCGGAGATCGATCTCGAGGGGTTTGGGATCGATCGGTAGGCCTAGGGTGGGCATTGCCCGAACATGCGCTAGCCATGGAAATCGGCCGGCGGTGCTGGCACACTGCGTCTGGGTACGCGGTTCAACAGCGAGGGCACGGCCATGGCAGCACGCATCCGCCACATCGCGCTGGCGGTGAAGGACATCGACGCGACCGCCGACTTCTACGAGCGGGCATTCGGCCTCAAGCGCTCGCCGAAAGCGGAAGGGCGGACGGCTTGGCGCGTCTACATGAGTGACGGCGAGATCAATCTCGCGCTCTTGCAATACAAGAGCGAGGTCGGCTCCGGGCTGAAGAACCCGGCCGAGTTCGTCGGCATCCACCACTTCGGCTTCCAGTGCGACGACCTCGAGGCGCAGCAGAAGCAGATCGAAGCAGCCGGCGGCAAGTTCTTCTTCGACCTCGGCGACCCGGACGACGACGACTTCGAGCGCAAGTTCAAGGATCCGAACGGCATCATCTTCGATGTCAACTGGAAGGGCTGGACCATGACGGCGGGCAAGCTAAAGCCCTCGACCAGGGCCAAGCCCAAGGTCAAGACCAGGACGGCCGCAGCCAGGACGAAGGGCGCCCGCAAGGCCGCACGACGCCAGGCGGTCCGCAAGCGCAAATCGCCGTAATACGGCGTGAGAGGGGGCGCTGCGCGTTAGAAGTGTTGCAGTTGCTGAGTGGCGCATGTTCTTGTCGGCGAACCGGTACCCACCCCGATCGAGTCCGGCGCAGGCTTTCGCCGGAACATGCGCTAGCGCGACTTTCGTCGCGCTTTTCGCGCGGGGAAGTCAGCCGAACGCAATCGTGCGGTTTCCTCCTGCAACAGCGCGGAGACTTCTCGGCTGTAACGATCGATGATGCGGATTTCCGCATCGGAGTAGCGCTTGTACAACCGTTCGAGCGCGGCCTGAAACGCGTCGAAATAGACCGACGTCGCCTTGCCGCTGCGCAATTCCGATGTCGCGACGATAATGAGCTTGCGTCGGTCGTCGGGATCGGGCACGCGCTTGACCGCGCCAGCCTTGCTCAGCCGGTCGAGCAAACCGGTGACCGCGCCGGCCGTCAGGCCGGTAAGGTCCGCAAACTCGCTCGCAGACATCGGCCCGTAGCTCACGAGCAAATCCCAAGCGCGCAGATCGCTTACGCTGAGACCAACCAGCTTGGCGACTTGCGTGTAGAACATGACGCTGCGCGCGCTCATTTCGCGGCCCGCGCGATGAGCCTTTTGGCGGATTGTGAGCTCCTCTTCGTGAGGCATTGACAGGATGGGCCGTTTCATTTAGCGTCCTAAATCGTTTAGAGCACTAAAGCAATATTACAGCGGTTGCCGTTACTTTTGGAGGTTGCCGTTCTGCCTTCGATGGGGGGAAAGCCCGATTGCGCGATCCCCCCATTTCCGTGCCAGCGAGACGGCGGTGGCAAATGACCGACAAGATCATCGAGCTCAACGTACCCGGTCAGGCGCGAACCCCGAGTCGCGCTCCGAAGGGATTCTATGACCGGATTGCCGCGCGATCGATGGCCCCTCTTTGGGAGGTGTTGCGGGGGATCGCTCCCAAGGAACCGGCCCCGGCGCTGGCGGCACACGTCTGGCGCTGGGAGGAATGCCGGTCGTACCTCATGGAGGCCGGCGATCTCCTGTCGGCGGAAGAGGCCGAGCGCCGGGCCTTGTTGCTGGAGAACCCGGCAATGCCCGGCAAGTCGCGGACGACCGGAACCTTGACCGGGGCGATTCAGCTGGTGCTGCCGAACGAGATCGCGCCGGCGCACCGACATACCCAGACCGCGGTGCGCTTCGTGATCGAAAGCGACGGCGGCTTCACCACAGTGGACGGTGAGCGCACCCCGATGCGCCCGGGCGACTTCATCATCACGCCGTCCTGGACGTTCCATGACCACGGCAACAACGGCCAGGTGCCATTGCTGTTCCTGGATGTCGTCGATAGCCCGATGAACGCGTTTTTCGGCACCGGGTTTTCGGGTCTGCACAATGACGCGCAGCAATCGATCACCCGCCCCGCGGGCGATTCCTTGGCGCGCTTTGGTGCCGGTCTGCTGCCGATCGAGGCCCAAACCCCGTATGGGCTCGCCTCCCCGGTCTTCAACTATCCGTATAAGCGTACGCGTGCATCGCTCGCCACCATAGAGCGCGCCTCGCGGCCCGATCCGTATTGGGGGCATACGCTGCGCTTCTCCAATCCCCTGAATGGCGGCTGGGCCACGCCCACGATCGCGAATTGGGTGACTCGTCTGCCGCCGGATTTCATCACCACGCCGTTGCGCTCGACCGATGCTCTCATCGTTGCCGTTGCCGAAGGCAGCTGCGCAGCGCAGGCCGGCGATCAGCGCCTGGAGCTCGATCCCGGCGACGTGCTCGTCGTTCCGAACTGGTGTTGGCGACATTTCAGCGCAGGCCCCGACGGCTGCGTGCTGTTTGTCTCGTCGGACCGCGCCGCGCAGGAGAGACTGGACCTCTGGCGCGAAGAACGCCGCCCACAATAGGGTCAAAATCGCGTCGTCAAAGCTCGTAATGATGGCATCGAGCTTTGAGAGGTTCGGTGATGACTTGCAAACGTATCGCGATCGCCGCTGGCTTTGCCGCCCTGCTGGCACATGAGCTGCCGGCTGTCGCGCAGACCTATCCGAGCAAACCCGTCAAGGTCATCGTCAGCCACGCGGCCGGCTC
>JBKPUA010000444.1:0-8228 GCA_046735815.1 Pseudomonadota bacterium | reverse complement strand
CGCGCTGGTGCATCATCCGCTCGCGTTCGAAACCGGGCTGGGCGCCGCTGATCGCGCGCGCCTGCGCACGAGCGAGCGGGCGGCGCTCGGCAGCGCGCGCCATGTCATCGCCACCAGCAAGACCACCGCGCGGCTGCTCGCAGCCGACTACGGCGTCGCCAGCAATCGCGTGAGCATCGTGGAGCCGGGAACGGACCGAATGGCGCCGCGACCGCGCACCGCGCAGGCGGAGGTGGCGCTGCTCGCGGTCGGCGCGGTGATCCCGCGCAAGGGTTACGACATTCTTGTTGCGGCGCTCGCGCAGCTCAAGGAATTGCCGTGGCGGCTCACCATTGCCGGGGACCGCGGACGAAGCCCGGACACCACGCGGCGGCTCGGGGCGGATATCGGACGCTATGGTCTTGGCGGCAGAGTCACGCTGCTGGGCGCCGTGAGCTCGGAAGAGCTCGCCGCGCTCTATACGGGGTGCGATCTGTTCGTGCTGCCGTCGCGCTTTGAAGGCTACGGCATGGCCTATGCCGAGGCTATTACCCACGGCGTGCCGGTGGTCGGCACGACCGCCGGCGCGATTGCGGAAACCGTGCCGCCTAACGCCGCCGTGCTGCTGCCGCCCGACGACGTCGCGGCGCTGGCGGCGGCGCTGCGGCGGCTGATCGCATCGCCGGCGGAGCGGGAGCGGCTCGCCGCCGCCGCTCGCGCCGCTACCTTTCCGTCGTGGCGCCAGCAGGCGGCGCTGTTCGCGTGCGTGCTGGAAAGACCGGCATGAGCGGCTTTTCGGCCGCGTGGCTGGCCTTGCGCGAGCCTTACGATCTCGCCGCGCGCAATTCCGTTGTCATCGAAGCGGTCGTCGGTGCCTTCCGCGAGCAAGCCGCGATCTCGATCGTCGACCTCGCCTGCGGCACCGGCGCGAGCTTGCGCGCATTGCGGCCCCATCTGCCGCCGCGCCAGAGCTGGCGGCTCGTCGACAACGATCTCGGCCTGCTGGCGCAGGCTTCGACCGCCGGCCAGTCGCCGCATGTGACCGTCACCACCATGCCGGTCGATCTGGTGCGCGATCTCGAGCTCGCGCTCGACGGCCCGCTCGATCTCGTCACCACTTCGGCGCTGCTCGACCTCGTCTCGCCGGAATGGCTCGATCGCCTGGTCATCGAAGCGGCGGCGCGGCGGCTGCCGGTCTATGCGGCGCTCAGCTATGACGGCCGCGCCGGCGCCGAGCCGCGCGCCTCGCTCGACGCCGAGCTCCTTGCCGGCTTCAACCTGCATCAGCAGACCGACAAGGGCTTCGGTCCCGCGCTCGGGCCGAGCGCGGCGGCGCGCGCGGCGGAGCGGTTCGCGCATTTCGGCTATTCTGTCGTCCAGGACAGCGCCGATTGGGTGCTCGCGCCCGACGATCGGGCGATCCAGGACGCGCTCTTCGCCGGTTGGGCCGAGGTGGCGCGGCTGACCACGGGCCTTTCACCAACCGAGATCGCGGGTTGGCTCGCCGAGCGCCGCGGCTATCTCGCCGCGGGGCGCTCGCGTCTGCGCATCGGTCATGTCGATATCTTCGCGCGGCCGATCGGCACGCGCTGAGCGCTGAGATCGCAATCGAGCAGCACGTCACCCTCGAGGACATGCGCCCGCATGGGCGCGCGCATCGCCTCCTCGACCCGCTCGACGGCGGGAAGCGTCAGGCTCGCGCGTCCCGTGCCGAGAATGATGGGAGCGATCAGCACATGCAGCCGATCGAGACAGCCCGCGGCGAGGAAGCGCGACAGCGTGTCGGCGCCGCCTTCAATGAGGATGCGACGCAAGCCGCGCCCGGCGAGGCCCGCGCCGATTGCTGCGGGGGCGAGCTGGCCGTTGTCGGTGGCAATCGCCACTATTTCGACGCCGTCCGGCAGCCGCGTTCGCGCGTCGGCGGCGGTGACCACGATCCGGCGAATGCCGTCCGCCGCGAGCACGCGCGCGGTCGCGGGCAAGCGGCCGTTCGGGTCGATGACGACGCGCGCCGGGCTCGGCCCTTCGACGCGTCGAACCGTCAGCAACGGATCGTCGAGAACGGCGGTGCCTACCCCGATGACGACGGCATCGACCAGCGCCCGCAGGCGATGCAGATGGGCAAGGCCGCCCGGGCCGTTGATGTAATGCGAGTGCCCGCTCGAGGTGGCGACGCGCGCGTCGATCGACTGGCCGCATTGCCCGATCAATACGAGGTCATCGATTTTGCTGCGCCGCAGCGGGCCGAAAATGTCCTCCCACGGCGATGGCAGGCAACCGTCGGTGTGGCGGAATGCCTGCGGCACCCGCGCCCAATCGGAGGCCGCAGCGGAGTCATCCTTGCAAGCGCCAGCGTTGTTTTGACCTGCCCTCGCGCCGGTCCCGTTCGCCATTGCCGAATACCTGCTTTCGGGGCTTGCCACATCGTGCCATGATATTTCGTGGGACCGCAAACCAACGCCGCGCCAGAGCGTTAAGCCAATGGAATAAAAGCCATTGGTGTGCATTCTTGTTGTGGCGACGTGGTCCAGTTGGCGCGTCCCGATTGTGTGGGCGAATATGGTTATGAGTGGGAGGTTCGGCCTGTTTGGCGCGCCCAAACAGGTCGGCGTCGAGCGGGGCCTTGCCGAGTTCCGGTCGGGGCGGCCCGTCATCGTGACGTCGGCGGTGGAGGCGGTGGTCCTCTTGCCCGTGGACGGCATGAGCGACGACGGGCTTGCAGCCTTCCGGCTGCTGTGTGCGCCGGGCCGGCCGCATCTGCTCGTCACCGCGCGCCGCGCCCGCGCGCTGGGGCTCGAAGGGGCTGCGCCGACCGGCTTGGCGATCAATGACGGCGACGACGCGGCGGCGATCTTCTCGCTCGCCGCCGACGCCCAGGTGAGCCGCACGCTCGATGTCGTTCCCGCTTGCGAGACCGCGAGTGCCGCAATCGATCTCGCCAAGCTCGCGCAGCGGCTGCCCGCGCTGCTCGTCGGCGATGCCAGCGCGCCGGCCGTGCGCGCGTGCAATCCGCCGCTCATCGTGGTGGCCGCCGACGCGGTCGCATCGTTTCGCCGCGCGATCGTCGAGTCGCTCGCCGTGGTGGCCGAGGCGACAGTTCCACTCAACAGCGGGCTTCCGGCCCGGTTCGTGGTCTTTCGCGACGGCATCGGCGGCACGCCAGTCGCGATCATCGTCGGCAAGCCGGATCTCGCGCAGCCGGTTCCGGTGCGACTGCATTCGGCTTGCCTGACCGGGGACGTGTTCGGCTCGCGCCGATGCGACTGCGGCGATCAGCTTCGCCTCGCGCTGCCGCAGCTCGAGGCGCGCGGCGGCGGCATCATCCTCTACCTGGAGCAGGAGGGGCGGGGCCTCGGCCTCGCCAACAAGATCCGCGCCTACCAGCGCCAAGATGCCGGCCTCGATACCGTCGATGCCAATACCGTGCTGGGCTTCGACGACGACGAGCGCGACTACGGCGTCGCGGTGCGCATGTTGCAGTTGCTCGGCTGCACGCGGGTGCGGCTCTTGACCAACAACCCGGCCAAGCTCGACAGCCTTTCCCTCGCGGGCATCGACGTGTCGGGGCGCGTGCCGCTGCAGGGGCCGATCAACGCCGACAATCGGCGCTATCTCACGGCCAAGGCGACCCGCGCCGGACATAAGCTCGACCACGTCCTCGGCGCGCTGGCCGATATCGACGACACGCCGCGCAATTCTTGATCGGCACGGCCGCCACCCACCATGGCAGGCTCGGCATCCACGCGCTTGATCGGCGACCTCACCTTTCCGGAGGTGTCCGCGCGCTTGAAGGAGAGCTCGATCCTGTGCCTGCCGATCGGCGCGATTGAGCAGCACGGGCCGCACCTGCCGCTCGACACCGACGTGATCGTCGCCGAGGAGCTCGCCCGCCGCATCATCGCGCGCTGGGGTGAGGATTTCGACCTATGGCAGCTCCCGACCGTCTCCGTCTCGCTCTCGCGCGAGCACGATTGGGCGCCGGGAACGTTGTCTCTCACCATCCAGACCTTCGTCGCACTGCTGCGCGAGCTCGCGCGCGACATCGCGCGCGCCTTGCCGGCGCGCAATCTGGCAATCGTCAATGGTCACGGCGGCAATCGCGGTGTGTTGGACAACCTCCTTCACGAGCTGCGTGGCGATTTCGGCCTCAATGCCTGCGTGCTGCATCCCTTCGATCTGTCGAAGGCCAAGGTGTCAGCGAGCGGCCTCGACGTTCACGGCGGCAGGAGCGAGACCTCGGTGATGCTGGTGCTGCGGCCGCAGGGCGTGCGCCGCGACCTCATCGCGGCGGCGAGCACGCCGCCCGATCCCGCAACGGCTGCGGCATTGATCTTCGACCGCGGCGCGAGCTTCCCCTGGCGCACCGACGATCCGCGCCTCACCGCGAACGGCGTGATCGGCGAGGCGGAGGCGGCCACGGCCGAGCTCGGGCAGGCGATCATCGACAGCGTGGTCGAGGAGGCGCGCGAGGTGCTTCGGCGCCTGCTGGAGAACCAGCGCGTCGCGCCACCGAAGATGCGCCAGCCTCTGCTCTAGGACTAGCTTGACCCGCGCAGCTTCTGCGCGACGCGCGGCGCGAAATAGCTGAGCACGCCGCAGGCGCCCGCGCGCTTGAATGCGATCAGGCTCTCCATCATCGCCTTCTCGCCATCGAGCCAGCCGTTCTGCGCCGCCGCCATGATCATCGAATATTCGCCCGAGACCTGGTAGGCGAAGGTCGGCACGCCGAACGTCTCTTTCACCCGGCGCAGGATGTCGAGATAGGGCATGCCGGGTTTGACCATCACCATGTCGGCACCTTCGGCGATGTCGAGCTCGACCTCGCGCAAGGCTTCGTCGGTGTTGGCGGGATCCATCTGGTAGGTGCGCTTGTCGCCGACGAGCGTTGCAGAGGAGCCGACGGCGTCGCGGAACGGGCCGTAGAAGGCAGAGGCATATTTCGCCGCATAGGCCATGATCGACACATCGACGAAATCGGCTTGATCGAGCGCGGCGCGGATCGCGGCAACCCGCCCGTCCATCATGTCGGACGGCGCGATGATATCGCAGCCCGCCTCGGCCTCGACCAGCGCCTGCTTGACCAGCACCGCGACGGTCTCGTCGTTGATGATTTGGCCGTCGCGCAAGAGGCCGTCATGGCCATGGCTGGTATAGGGGTCGAGCGCGACGTCGCAGAGCACGCCGATGTCCGGCACCGCTTTCTTGATCGCGCGGATTGCGCGACAGACGAGGTTGTCCGGGTTGAGCGCTTCGCTGCCGTCCTCGTCGCGACGCTTCGGGTCGGTGTAGGGAAACAACGCAAGGCAAGGAATGGCGAGCTCGGCGGCGCGCTCGGCCTCGCGCACAGCCTCGTCGACCGAAAGCCGCTCGACCCCGGGCATGGAGTCGACCGGCGCGCGCTTGTTGGAGCCGTCGACCAGGAACAGCGGCCAGATCAGATCGTCCGGGGTCAATACGTTCTCGCGCACCATTCGGCGCGCCCACTCGGATTTGCGGTTGCGGCGCGGACGAATGGTGAGATCGAGATGTTGGGCAGGCCTGGCCTCGACCGGCGCGAGGCGGGCTTCGATCGGGCGGCCGTATTTGATGGCCATTGCGGCGCTCCAGGCTGATAGCGCCCCTTTTTAGCCGTTCCCGGAAATGCCCGCCAGCGCCGGCGAGCGCCATAGGGCTGCCGATGACGCAACGCCACGAGCTTCATCCGCCGTCGATTGACGGCCGAGAACGCTCGCATTAACGGTCGCCCATGGATTTCGACCTCACCGAGGAGCAGCTCGCCATCAAGGATACCGCCCGCGCTTTCGCTCGGGAGGAGATGATGCCCTTCGCCCGGCAATGGGACGAGGACGAGGTCTTCCCCGTCGATACCTTGCGCAAGGCGGCGGCACTTGGCTTCGGCGGCATCTATGTGAGCTCCGATTTCGGCGGCTCCGCGCTATCGCGGCTCGATGCCGCGCTGATCTTCGAAGAGCTGGCGCAGGGCTGTCCCTCCACCGCCGCCTATATCTCGATCCACAACATGGTGGCGTGGATGATCGACGCCTACGGCGCACGCGAGCTGCGCGGGCGCTTTCTGCCCGACCTCTGCAGCATGGCGAAGTTCGCGAGCTACTGCCTGACCGAGCCGGATTCGGGATCCGACGCCGCTAGCCTGAAGACGCGCGCCGTGCGCGAGGGGGATCAATATATCCTCAACGGCACCAAGGCGTTCATTTCCGGCGGCGGCGTGTCCGACCTCTACCTGGTGATGGCGCGAACCGGGGAGGGCGGTCCGCGCGGCATTTCCTGCTTCCTGGTCGAGAACGGTACGGCAGGACTTTCCTTCGGCGCGCAGGAGAAGAAGCTCGGCTGGCACTCGCAGCCGACCGCCATGGTGATGTTCGATGGGTGCCGGATTCCGGCCGCGAACCGGGTTGGCGCCGAGGGCGAAGGCTTCAAGATCGCCATGAGCGCGCTCGACGGCGGGCGCCTCAACATCGCGGCCTGCTCGCTCGGCGGCGCCCAGTTCTGCCTCGAGCGCACCGTCGACTACATGAAGCAGCGCAAGCAGTTCGGCACCCGCCTGGCGGACCTGCAGGCGCTGCAGTTCCGCGTCGCCGACTACGCGACCGAACTCGAGGCGGCGCGGCTGATGCTTTACCGGGCGGCGACCGCGCTCGATCGCCGCGAGCCGAGTGTCACGCGGCTGGCGGCCATGGCCAAGCGGCTCGCGACCGACGCTGGCTTTGCGGTGGTCAATGGCTGCCTGCAACTGCACGGCGGCTACGGCTACCTGCGCGATCATCCAATCGAGCGCGTGCTGCGCGACCTGCGCGTGCATCAGATCCTTGAGGGCACCAACGAGGTGATGCGACTGATCGTGAGCCGGGATATATTGGGGAATTGAGACCCGCGCATGCCGTCCGCGCTCATCATCAGCCAACAGCTTGCGCTCATCACCGCGGCGAGCTTCGCCGGCGCAGCCGTCTACATCAACATTGCGGAACAGCCGGCGCGGCTCGGGCTCGACAACGCCGCGTTGCTGGCGCAGTGGAAGCCGAGCTACGCGCAGGGTTTTGCCATGCAGGCGAGCCTTGCGCTCGCCTCGGCGCTGTTCGGCCTGCTGGCGTTCTGGTTCACGCGCGACTGGCGCTGGTTTGCCGGCGCGGTGCTGATCTTCGCCAATTGGCCCTACACGCTGCTGGTGATCCTGCCGGTCAACAAGCGGCTCGAGGCGACGCCGGCGGACAAGGCAAGCGCCGAGACCCGCGCCTTGATCGAAACGTGGGGAAAGCTCCATGCCGGGCGCAGCGCCCTCGGCATCGCGGCCACGCTGGTCTATCTGTGGGCGAGCGCGTGAGCGTGGCGGACGGCAGCGCGGCCGACATCCTGTTTGAGCGCCGCGGCGCGGCCGGGCTGGTCACGCTCAACCGGCCGCAAGCGCTCAACGCTGTGTCGCTCGGCATGGTGCGCGCGCTCACGCGCCAGCTCGCCGAATGGGAAATCGACCCCGCGGTCACGCGCGTGGTCGTCACCGCCAACGGCCAACGTGCATTCTCCGCCGGCGGCGATCTGCGTCCGCTCTACGACCTCGGGCGCGCCGGGCGCTACGACGAGGCGCTGGTCTATTTCCGCGAGGAATACGCGCTCAACGCCCGCATCAAGCGCTACCGCAAGCCCTATGTCGCGCTCATCGACGGCATCGTCATGGGCGGCGGCGTCGGCGTGTCGGTGCACGGCTCCCATCGTGTCGCCGGCGATCGATTCGCGTTCGCCATGCCCGAGGTCGGCATCGGCTTCTTTCCCGACATTGGGGCCACCTGGTTCCTGCCGCGTCTGCCGAGCGAGCTCGGCACCTATTGCGCGCTGACTGGCGACCGCATTGGGGCCGGCGACGGCGTGGCCGCGGGCATCGCCACGCATCGGGTTGCGTCGGCGCGGTTCCCCGAGCTGATCGAGGCGCTGTGCAGCGCCGTTCCGGTGGATGCGCTGCTCGGCGCCTTTGCGCAGCCCGCCGAGCCCGGGCCGGTGATGGCGCACCGCAGCACCATCGACCGCCTGTTCTGCGCGGAGCGAGTAGAGGACATCCTCGCCGCGCTCGACGCCGCGGACGTTGCGGGCGGAGCAGCGGCGGAATTTGCGTCGGCCCTGGCTGCCTTGATGCGCACAAAATCGCCGACGAGTCTCAAGCTCACACGCGAGCAGATGCGGCGCGGCGTGAGCCTCGATTTCACCGAGTGCATGCGCACCGAATTCCGCATAGTCTCGCG
>JBKPUA010000443.1:0-3541 GCA_046735815.1 Pseudomonadota bacterium | reverse complement strand
GCTTGTCGCCCCAGCAGGCTGAGCGTCGGAACGCTCGCGAGAAGACTGATATCGTCCTCGATGGCCATGAACGAGGTTATGGCACCAATTTGTACCCGCCGGCTTCGGTGACCAAGATAGCAGGGCTGGCGGCGTCCTTCTCGACCTTCTGCCGCAGCCGGTAGATATGCGTCTCCAGTGTGTGGGTGGTGACGCCGGAATTGTAGCCCCAGACCTCCTGCAGCAAAGTCTCGCGCGAGACCGGGCGCTGATTGGCGCGGTAGAGATAGCGCAGGATAGCGGTTTCCTTCTCGGTCAACCGGACCTTGTTGCCCTTGGGGTTGAGCAGGATTTTCGAGCTCGGCCGGAAGGTGTAGGGCCCGATGGTGAACACGGCGTCCTCGCTCGCCTCGTGCTGGCGCAACTGCGCGCGGATGCGCGCGAGCAGGACCGCGAAACGGAACGGCTTGGCGACGTAGTCGTTGGCGCCGGATTCGAGCCCGAGAATGGTATCGGAGTCGGTATTGTGTCCGGTCAACATAATGATCGGCGCCTTGAAGCCGTTCTTACGCAGAATGCGCACGGCCTCGCGCCCATCGACGTCGGGCAGTCCCACATCCATGATCACGAGGTCAATCTGCCCGGCCTTGGCCGCCTGCACGCCCTTGGTCCCGTTATCGACCGCGATCGATTCGAACTCCTCATGCAACGCAAGCTGCTCGACCAGCGCTTCGCGCAGCTCGGCATCATCATCCACGATCAGGATTTTGCGGGTGCTGGACATTCCGTTTAAGCCCCTGGACCGGCGACGCCCTGGAGCGGCGTTGCGCGAAGTAGAACATTCGGGGGTAAAAGAGCAAGCAGGATTGCTACTTGGCCCATATGGGTGGAATGGGGTGCGAGTTCCATGCGGCGGCGTTCCTTGCCCCTGATCCGGGTGCGCACACGGCCCGCGCGTCCGACCCGGGGCATCCTCCTGGCGGGACCATTGGCCGTCCCGGTGGTGCTCGGTAGAAGCGGCGTCCGCGCCAACAAGTATGAAGGCGACGGTGCCACCCCGCGCGGCCGCTTCCGGCTCGTCCGCCTGTGGTGGCGAGCCGATCGCCATCCGCGGCCGCGGACATTGCTGCCCACCAAACCGATTACGCCGGACCTCGCCTGGTGTGAAGATACCGCCGACCGCCGCTACAACCGCCCATTCCGGCGCTCGCCGGCGGACGGGGGCGACCGGCTGTGGCGGGAGGACCACCTCTACGACTTCGTCATTGAAATCGACCACAACACCTGCCCGCGGGTGGCCGGCCGCGGCAGCGCGGTTTTTGTGCATGTGGCACGCCCCAACCGGGGACCGACGGCGGGTTGTGTCGCGCTCACTGCCGATGATCTCGTGCGTCTGCTGGCGCGAATAGGGCCCGGTACCAGGATCGCCATTCAAACCTAGCGCCCGGTCGACGTCCGTTCGCCAAAAATGGCCGTGCCCACCCGGACATGCGTGGCGCCAAACTCGATCGCCCGCGGGAAATCTGCGCTCATGCCCATCGACAGGAGCGATAGCCCGTTCCGCCGCGCGATTTTTTGGGTCAAGGCAAAGTGCGGCGCCGGCGGCTCCTCAGCGGGCGGAATGCACATGAGGCCGGCGATGTCGAGGCCGTAGCGCTCGCGGCACGCCCGCACAAACGCGTCGGTCTCCTCCGGCAACACTCCTGCCTTTTGCGGCTCGGCGCCGGTATTGACCTCGATGAATAGCGTGGGCTTTCGACCCTGCTTGGCGATCTCCCGCGCCAGCGCCTCGGCCAGGCTCGGCCGGTCGACGGAATGGATGGCGTCGAACAGCGCGACGGCGTCCTTGACCTTGTTCGACTGCAGCGGTCCCACGAGGTGGAGCTCGACGCCGGGATGGCGCGCCTTGAGCGCGGGCCATTTCGCCTTCGCCTCCTGCACGCGATTTTCGCCGAACACCCGTTGGCCCTCTGCGATCACTGGCTCTATCGCCTCCGGCCCGAATGTTTTCGAGATCGCAACCAACGTGACCGACGCCGAATCGCGACCCGTCTCGGTGCAAGCCTTCGCAATGTCGGCGCGTACCCGCGTGAGTGGGGTCTCAATCGTCCCGACGGGAACATTCATCATGTCGCCAGTCTAGCATCTCACGCAGGCCTGCGCCCTCACTTGGCGTCGTGGAAGATGACGCCAAGCGTGTGGCGGTGGCCCGAGCGCAGGCGGCTCACGCCGTGGCGCATATTGACGCGGTAGGTGCCGCGCGTGCCCCGCACCGGGCGATGGTGCACGGGGAAGACCACGGCCTCGCCCTGCACCAGCGGCACGATCTCCGCCCGCGACTGCATGCGCGGCCGCTGCTCCGTGAGCACGAACTCACCGCCGGTGAAGTCCTCGCCCGGCCGCGACAGAAGGAATGTCGTCTGCAGCGGGAAGACATGCTCGCCGTAAAGATCCTGATGCAGGCAATTGTAATCGCCGGCGCCGTACCGCAGCAGCAGCGGCGTCGGCTTGCTCTGCCCGGCGCGGTGGCAGCGCGCGAGATAGCTCGCGTGGTCGCCGGGATAACGCACGCCAATTCCCATTGCCTCGTTCCAGCGATTGGCAATGTCGGCAAGCGACGGATAGAGCGCGCCGCGCAATGCCGCCACCAACTCCGGCAGCGGATAAGCGAAATACTTATACTCGCCGCGGCCGAAACCATGCCGCGTCATGATCACACGGCTGCGAAACAGGCCGTCCGCACCATAGGTCTCGGCGAGCGCGATGCATTGCTCGGACGTCAGGAGCGGCCCGGTCGTAGCACAGCCATGAGCGTCCAAGTCCGCCGCCATACGCTCCCAGTCGAGCGCTGCGATCTTGTTCGCGAGCGAGCGCGCCGCCGCTGCGGGTGCGCGCTCGCGTTGCGCTGTCATTGTCTCCGTCATGCGGTCTTCTCCCGTGCCAGCAAGGCCTGCTTGCGGGCAACCCCCCAGCGATAGCCTGCGGCCGACCCATCCGTGCGCACCACCCGGTGGCATGGAATGGCGAGCGCGAGCGCGTTCGAGGCGCAGGCATGCGCCACCGCCCGCACGGCCTTCGGCCGGCCGACGCGCCGGGCGATCTCGCTGTAGGTCGCGGTCGAGCCGACGGGTATGGCGCGAAGCGCATCCCACACCCGCTGCTGGAACGCGGTGCCGCGGATGTCGAGCGGCAGGTCGAGCCCTTGCGCCGGGGCTTCCACGAAGCCGACGATTTTGGCGACGAGCTGCTCGAACCCTGCGTCACCGCCCACGAGCTTGGCGCTGGGAAACTGGTCCTGCAGCGCGCGCACCAACGCATCGGGGTCGTCACCCAGTTGGATAGCGCAGACCCCCTTGTCGGTTGCCGCCACCAGGATGGCACCGAGCGAGCATTGGCCGACCGCGAAGCGGATGACATTGCCGCTGCCACCGGCGCGGAACTCGGTCGGCGTCATGCCGAGGAGGGCGGGCGCCGAGGCGTAGAAGCGGGCATTGGAATTAAAGCCTGCGCCGTACAGCGCCTCGGTGACGGTGCCGCGTTGCGCCAGCTCCTCTCGCACCCG
>JBKPUA010000442.1:0-3201 GCA_046735815.1 Pseudomonadota bacterium | reverse complement strand
TCTTCTTGCCTGCAAAGTCCAGCGACGCAAAGCTCAGTTGACCTTCCATCGGCGAACCTCCGAATCAATAGCGCCAGTGTGCCACCTTCGGACGATTGATCAGAGCTTCCCTAACTCGACAATTCGATCCTTTCGACGTTTGACGCGGATTCTGAGTTTCCAGCCGGAGCACTCAGCGCGCACCATTGCCGCGGCTGCCGCTGCGAGTCAGGTCCCCGACTTACGATCTTGCGAATCTGCCTTAGGGATCGCTCCCCGGATGGAAGCCTGTCGGCACGTTCCGGCGAATGGGTATCGGCTGGCTGACAAGAACATCTGCCACTCCAATAGACCCGATTCCCTGCCGGCTGAGCCGCCGTCGGCAGGCCAACCCCGGATTTCGCCCGATTTTGGTTGGCGGCCCGGCCGCGCCTGCGGCGGGCAGTCGCAGCCAAAAGCGACTTTTTGTGATGGCCATCACATCGCCGCCCGCAGGCTGCGCCCCATAGCTCGGTCGTCATCGTCAATGGCGGCGTTGCCTCGAGGGAGATCATGCGATGAAGACCAGTCATGGAGTGTTGGGGGCGGTTGGGCTGTTCCTCGCCGTGCTGCCGACAGCGGCGTCGGCCGAGATCCGGTACACCGCGGAGCAGCGCGCCGCCTGCATGGGCGATGCCCTCATGCTGTGCAGCTCGGCGATCCCCAATAAGGAGCGCATTGCGTCCTGCTTGGTGTCCAAGATGTCGGAGCTCAGCCCTCGCTGCCGCGCACAGTTCACTCGGCGCTGAGCACCGACCCGTCGCTCCTCTGCGCGCGCTTCGAACAGTTCGGCGCAACGCGGAAGCGGTGGCGGATTGATTCGAGTTGACAGTCATCGGTCGCGTCGAGCCAATCGATGCTCGAACGCGCGCCGTCATCGCCGATTCCGAAAACCCCTGAGCAAGAATGGTGGGCGCTGTAGGGATTGAACCTACGACCTCTCCCGTGTGAAGGGAACGCTCTCCCGCTGAGCTAAGCGCCCGGACTAGAGCGTGTCCCGGTCCTTCGGCCTCGAGACAGGCTCTAGAATTCCTAAACGGCGCATGTTCTTAGCGGCGAACCGGTCTCCGGTTCGCCGGAACATGCGCTAGGGCCAGCATTTAAGGCAGGCGGCGACGGTGTCAAGCGACGCCGATCCAAGGTCTCCAAGGAGGGGGTGCCTCACTCCGCCTTGCGTGCGGCGCTCCGGGGGCGGCTACGCTGAGCGGGTCCAACGCGGGCGGCGCGCCCTTGCAGCGCACGGATGCGATCGGCGAGCGTGTCACCGGCTTCCGCAGCGGGCGGCGGAACGCTTGGCGAAGCCCCATTCCCTCCCGCCGGCGCCGCCGACCCTTGGCCGCCGCCCTGCAGGATCGCCTCGATTGGAGAATCCGCGCCTTCGAGCGTGGCGGTGAGCCGCGCCACCTGAGCCGCGACGTCGTTGATGTGCTCGCGCAGCACGGCGTTCTCCGTGATGTCGCCGGCACCGGCGTTCTGCAGATCGCGCTTGATCGCGGCAAGCTCCCGCTGCAGCTTGTCGCGCTCGTCGTGGGAGCGCCGTAGCTCGCTCTCGATCAACGCCTTCTCGGCAGTGAGCGTCTCGCTCCTGGAGCGCGCTTCAGCGAACTCGGCGCGAACGGAGCCCTCGGCTGCGCGTGCGCCCTTGGCGTCATCGCGCAACTGGTCGGTCCGGCTGCGTTCAGCCGTCAGTTGCTGGCTCAAGGCGGTGGCCTCGGCGGTCTTCTTGCCGAGACGATCCTTCAAGCTCGCGATTTCCTTTTCGTAGGTGGCGATCTCGTTGTGGAAGACTTCGCTTTGCGCGCGCATGGCCGCGAGCTCTACGCGCTGGCCTTCCGTGGCCATCGAGCTCTGGTGGAGCTGCGTGGCCACCTGGGCGAGCTCGGCCTGCGTGCTCGCGAGCGCGCGCTCTCCTTCCTCCAGCGCGCGCGCTTTGGTAGCGAGCTGCGTCTCCCAGGCGCGCAGGTCATCGCTCAGCTGCTTTTCCTTGGCTTCGAGCGCCAGCAGCGCCGCGGTCTTCTCGCCGAGCTCGAATTTCAAGCGACCGATGGCTTCACTCTTTCTGCCGATCTCCGCCAGCTGGCTTGCGGACTTCGCCTTCATCTGCTCGACGCTCATTTCGAGCCGGCTCATCGCCATGGCGAACTCGGCGCGCAGCTGATCCTTCTCCGCCTGGATTTCGGCCATCGAAATCGGAGTCAGCGCTTCCAGCCGGCGCACGGTCAGGCGCACGGCGCGGGCGTGCACCAGCGGAATGACGCCGATGACGAGCAAGCCCGCAACCAGGAACCCGATCCCCATGTACATGATCGGTTCGACCATGACGCCTCCTGAACAACCTCGACCTGATCAGCACAATGCCACGGCGGCGCATGCGCTTCCAGCACTGGCTACCGCTTGAAGCCGCGGCGCCTCACGGGATCAGTGCACCCACGACAACATATTTCGCCCCCGCCGCCGTCCCGCTTGGCCCCGCGGCCGGCGAAGTATGCCCGATCGAGCGATGGAGGTCAGAACGGGTTCCAGGTCGCGGCCGGCGTGAACTTGAGATAGCCGACATTGGCGCCCAGGCGCAGGCCGACGCCGGTGCGGATCGGAACCACGACGATGCCGTCCGACGTCAGCGCGGTCATTCCGAGGCCACCGACGAAATAGGCCGAACCGTCGATGCCTGCGAAGCGCTGGTAGATGGCCCCGGTGGCGGGCAGGCTGTAGACGAGCATCATGGTGCGTGCCCCTTCGCCGCCGAAATCCCAGCCCACGGACGGGCCTTGCCAGAACACCCGCAGGTCGCCGGCGTTCTTGGTGTAGAGAATTCCCTCCCCATAGCGCAGCCCCGCAACCACCGCGCCGCCAGCCTCTTGGCCGAGCACGTAGCCGTTGGGCAGGCCCCATTGGCTTCCCGCCTTCTCGACGATCTGTGCCAGTCCGCGCGACACCGAGCCGAAGAACCGGTGACCGGCATCGACGACCTCGCTCGAGGAGTAATGCTCGGCCTGCGGCGCGGCGGCAGGCGGCGCAGCATTAGGCGGAGGTGGCGCGTTGGCCGGAGGCGGAGGATAGGCGGGGGGAGGTGGAGGATTGGCCTGAGCTGCCAAAGGTCCGCTTCCCAGCCCGATCAGTACGAAAACGAGAGCGATGATCCGCATCGCGGCGCGCATCGAGTGCTCCATGGAAAAAAGGCCC
>JBKPUA010000441.1:0-7298 GCA_046735815.1 Pseudomonadota bacterium | reverse complement strand
CGAAGGAGCCGCCCACGTCCTTGGTCACCACGCGCACTTGATGCTCGCTGAGCCCGAGATGCTTGGCGAACAGGTTCTGCATCATGTGGGGCGCCTGCGTGCCCTGATAGACGGTGAGCCGCTCGTCGCCCGGGTTCCAATGGGCGACGATGGCGCGCGGCTCATTGGTGACGCCGGTATGGCGGCCAAACACGAAGGTCGTCTCGACCACCGCGTCGGCCTCGCGGAAGCCGCGGTCGGGATCGCCGGCCACGTGCACCCGCTCGAAGGTGAGGTTGTCGCCGAGCTCGGGATGGATCACCGAAGTAGCGGGATCGAGCGCTGTTTCGGGATCGGTCACCGCCGGCAACACCTCGTAGCCGACCTCGACCAGTTCGCAGGCGTCTTCGGCTTCGGCACGGCTGCGGGCGACGACCGCGCAGACCGCCTCGCCCTGCCAGCAGGCGCGCTCGACCGCGATTGCGTGCTGTGGCGCCGACTTGATGCCCTTGAGATGGGTGAGCACGCCCACCCACGGCGTGATCACCTTGGCGAGCTCCGCCCCGGTCACGATGGCGATGACGCCCGGCGCGGCCTTGGCTGCCGCGGTCGCGATCGCCGCGATGCGCGCATGTGCATGAGGCGAGCGCACGAAAGCCACGTGCGCCATGCGCGGCAGCGTCACGTCGCTGACGAATTGCGCGCGGCCTTGGGTGAGCCGCGCCAGGTTCGGCCGCGGGACCGACCGGCCGATGTAGGAGTTCGGCCGGTCGAGCGCCGAGAGGGTTGGCGGTGCGTCGTCGGCGATCTTCACTACGTTGCCTCACGTTCCACGGCTTTGCCCGTGCCACTGGCCGACGAAGAGTGACGCGCCTGCGCCACCGCCTCGACCGCGTCAACAATGGCCTGATAGCCGGTACAGCGGCAGTAATTGCCGGAGATATAGGCGCGGATCGCTTCGCGGCTTGGGACGTCGCTGGAAGCGGCCAGAAGTTCCTGAGCGCTGAGCAGCATGCCGGGCGTGCAATAGCCGCATTGGAGCGCATTGCGGGCGACGAATGCCTGCTGCAGGTCAGCGATCTCACCGCTGTCGCTCACCCCCTCGATGGTCTCGACCCGTGCGCCGTCGCATTGCACCGCCAGCATCAGGCAGCCGCGCACCACCGCGCCGTTGACCCGTACGCTGCAGGCGCCACAGACGCCGTGCTCACAGCCGACGTGGCTGCCGGTGAGCGCAACGTCCTCGCGCAGAAAGTCGACCAGCGTCTTGCGCGCATCGACCCGTTCGCGCACCTCCTCGCCGTTCACGGTGAGCGTGATGTCGTGGAAGCGCTCGCTCATGACGACCCATCCAGCTGGCGCGCGACGCGGCGCAGCAGCACCCCAGCGAGGTGGAGCTTCACCGCGCCCGATACATTGACGTCGTCGGGGGGGCTCAGGTCCTGCGCGAGCGCGCTCACCGCCGCATCGGCGTCCCTCTCCGTCAGCGCGCGCTCGGCCTCCCGTGCGCGCACCGGAGTCGTGCCGACGCCGAAATAGGCCAGCCGAAGATCGCCTAGGCGCTTGCCCTCGGCGCGGGCGCAGGCGGCAAGCCCCACCAGGGCATAATCGCCGTGGCGGCGCGCGAATTCGCCGAAACCGACGCGAGTGTCCGCGTTCGCGACCGGAATGCGGATCGCCGTGAGCATGTCGCGCGGCGTGAGCGCGGTCTCGAACAGGTCCTTGAAGAAGTCTTGGGCCTTGATCGTGCGTTGTCCCTGCGGGCCAACGATGTCGAGCTCGCCGTCGAGTGCGAGCACGCAGGCCGGCAGCTCGGCGGCGGGATCGGCAAACGCGAGCGAGCCGCCGATCGTGCCGCGGTTGCGGATGGCGGGGTGGCCGATATGCGGCAGCGCCAGGGCGATGAGCGGTGCCTGTCGCGCGAGCTCGGCCGAGCGCTCCGCCTGCGCGTGGCGGACCAGCGCGCCAAGCTCGACCTGGCCGTTCCTCGATACAATCCCATCGAGCCCGCTCACGCCGTTGATGTCGACCAGGAGCGCGGGGTGGCTCAATCGCATATTGAGGGTGGCGATCAGGCTTTGTCCGCCGGCGAGCAGCTGCGCGTCGTCGTGCGCCAGCAATTCGATCGCGTGCGCGACCGAACGCGCCTTGGCATAGGCGAACGGTGCCGGCTTCATCGTCCTCCCCGCGGCGATTTTGCGCTTATTTTCGCCGCTGGCGGCGGGCCGTCAATCCTTGCCGTTTGCCGTTCGGTTGGTGAAGCGCGCGTTCCCGAGCCCGGTGCCGATGGTGAGCGCGCCCCAATGGGTCACGTCACGCATGAATGGCGCCTCACTGAGACCTTGCACCACCGCGTCATTGTGCAGGAGGATCAGCGTCTCGTGCTCGCCGATCGTTGGAATTGCTTTCTGCAGGCTGGCGGGCAGGTTGAAGTCCTTACTTTCCCAGTTGCCGGGCAGGTTCTGCGCGCCACGATCGATCGTGCCATCAGCCTCGATGATACCGGGGCAGCCGATGCCGATGAACGGCGCCAAGCGGAAGCCTTCTTTTCCGGCACGCGCAATGAGCCCCTCGAGCATTCCTGCCAATTCCTTGACAGCTTCTTCGCGCGTAACTTTCTTTTCGTCGGCGTGACGCCACAGCTCGAATTTCCACACCGAGGCCTTGGAGAGATCGGTTGCTTTTTTCAAATTGAGCGCGATTACCCCCGCACGGATGTTGGTGCCGCCGATGTCGACTGCCAGGATTGCATCGTGGGCTTCGAATATCCATGGCGGTGCCAGATGCACGGCGCCGACCAGGCCGGCTTCGTCGGGATCGCGACGGACCGGTATAAGGTCGATCGGCACCTTGTCGGCTTTCAGGATCACGGCGGTGCGGCCGATGGCGAGCTCGCCCACCCGGCTGGCGCGAAAGCCGCCGCCTACGACGATCCTTTCGGTATCGCGCCACGCTTTGAGCTTGAGGAAACGGCGGACGACGAGCGCAAGCTCCTGTGCGAAATCCTCGATTGCCCCTTGGACGACGCCGGCCGCCTCCGGGTCGCCTTCGCTGAGCAGGGCGTCGAGCTTCTTCCTGCTGATCTCCTCGCTCGGCTCGTCGCCGAATGGGTCATCGCCGGCTTTTCGCAGGGGCTTGCGCCAGTTTTCGATGATCTCGCGAAACGCGCCCTTGGTGGCGCGGTCGCCCAGGAAGCCTTCGTCGTCCTTCAATTCGACATTGTAGCTGTCGACGTCGACCAAAGGCAGCCGAGTGGCGCCATGGGTCGCGACGGTCGGCAAGGTCATGGTGTGCTCGGCCATCAGCCCATTTTCCAGTGACAAGTCAATGATCAACCGGAAAGTGGCCGGAAAGTTTCATGGCGCAGGAGATGGGATGGGAGCGGCAATAGCGCACACGATGTCGATTGCCCGACGCATGAGCGTCTCCGAGGCCTCCAGCGTGCGGAAGCCCGCATGGGCGGTCAGCGTCACGTTGTCCATCCGCGCCAGCGGATGGTCCGCTGCCAGCGGCTCGGCGTGAAAGACGTCGAGACCGGCATGCCGAACGTGGCCGCTGCGCAGGGCCGCGATCAGCGCCGCTTCCTCCACCAGCGCGCCGCGCGCCGTGTTGACGAGGATCACGCCCGGCTTCGTGCGGGCAAGGCGCTCGGTGTTGATGAGGCCGCGCGTCTCGTCGTTCAACGCGAGATGCAGCGAAATCACATCGGCCTGCGCCAGCAATTCATCGAGGCCGACCAATGGTACGCCCGCGTCCGGCCGCGGCGTGCGGTTCCAGGCGATCACCGCCATCCCGATTCCGCGTGCAATCCGCGCCACTTCCGCCCCGATGCCGCCGAGCCCGATCAGGCCAAGGGTCTTGCCGTTGAGCTGCATGCTCTCGAGCGGGTCCCATACGCCTTTCCGCACGGCGCGGTCCATGCGGGCGACCTCGCGGCAGCAGGCGAACATCAGCGCGATGGCGTGCTCGGCGACTGCGGTGTCGCCGTAGCCCTTGATCGTATGCACCGTGATGTCGAGTCGGTTGAGCGCGGGAACGTCCATGTAGCTCGATGCGCCAGTGCCGAGAAAAACGACATGCTTGAGCCCGCGGCATTGGGCCATCACCTCGGTCGGCAGGTACGAGTGGTCGTCGAGGCAGATGTCGTAGCCGTCGAGCAGTCGCGGCAGATCGGCGGATTGAAACCGCTCGGTGTTGACCGCGATCGGCGGATCGTCCGGCCGCCGCACGCGGGCAAAAACCGGGGCGAGCTGGTTGTTGCAGTCGACGAAGATGGATCTCATGGTGATGCTGGTCCGTAGGCGTTGGCCGGCATAGTAATACGGCGGCAACACGTAGGCAGGGAGGATGGCACATGGCGGGCGAGTTTGCGGGTCGGATCGTGGTGGTCACCGGGGGCAGCCGCGGCATCGGCCGCGGCATCGCGCTCGCCTTTGCACGCGCGGGCGCGCAGATTGTGCTGGCCTCCTCGTCCGAGCAAAATCTCGCTGCTGCCGCCAAGGCGATTGCCGCGGAGGGACCCGAACCCGTCACCGTCGCGGGCGATCTGCGTAGCCTCGACGCCTGCGAGCGGTTATTCGGCGTGGTCAACGACCGCTTCCGCCGCTGCGATGTGCTCATCAACAACGCGGGGGCGACGCGCGCCGGCGCGTTTCTTGAACTCCCCGACGCGGCCTGGCTCGACGGCTTCGCGCTGAAATTCTTCGGCTGCGTGCGGCTCACCCGCTTGTTCTGGCCGTTGTTGAAAGCGGCGCAGGGCAGTGTCGTGAACATCGTCGGCGGCGCCGCCCGCAGCCCGGAGGCAGAGTTCCTGATCGGCGGCTCGGTCAACGCGGCGGTCGCCAATTTCTCCAAGGGCCTTTCGAAGCTGGGCAACCGGGACAATGTCAATGTGAACGTCATCCATCCCGGCAATACCGACACCGAGCGACAACAACAGTTGCGCGAGCAGCGTGCGGCGGCCTTGGGTAAGACCGTCGAGGAACTGCGCGCCGAGGCGCTCACCAAGAGCGGCATGCGCCGCTTCGGCCAGCCTGATGACATCGCCGCGCTGGCGCTATTCCTCTGCTCCGAGCGCGCCCGCCACATCCAGGGCAGCGCGATCGCGGTCGACGGCGGTGCCACTCCCGGCGTTCATTGATCGACTTCACATTTGCGAATTGCCGCCCGGCGGAACTTGCGCGTGCCGGTGGGGGCTGGTCTCATAGTGAAATAACCCCCGACGGCAGGAATAAGCGTGGCCGCGGAGGGTTGTGGATTCGCCCGGCATTTTGCCGTGACGGAATTTCGGGAGGACGACATGAACCAGATGATACGGCGCGTTTTCGGGGTGGCCGGCTTGGCTCTGCTGCTTGCCACCTCCGCGAGCTTCGCCCAGCAGCCGCCACCGGTTCGGGTGCGGGGAACCGTCGAGGGCGTCGATGGATCGACGCTGACGGTCAAGTCGCGCGACGGCCAGACCACCTACAAGATCAAGCTGACCGACAATGCGTCGGTGCGCGGCATCGTCAAGGCGGCGCTCACCGACATCAAGGACAACTCTTTCATCGGTGTCACCGGCATGCCGCAATCCGACGGCAGTCAGAAGGCGGTGGAGATCCACATCTTCCCCGAGCCGATGCGCGGCACCGGCGAGGGTCATCGGCCGTGGGACCTGATGCCGAACAGCACCATGACCAACGCCACCGTGGCACAGATGGTGAAAGGCGTGGAAGGCAACGAGATCACCCTCAAATATAAGGAGGGCGAGAAGAAGATCGTGGTCACCCCGGAGACGGTGATCGTGACCTATGTCCCCGGCGACAAGAGCGAGCTCAAGCCGGGCGCCAAGATCTTCATCGCCGGCGCCAACAAGAAGGATGACGGCACGCTCGAAGCTGCCGCCGTCTCCGTCGGCCGCGACGGCATTACACCGCCGATGTAAGTATTGGCGGGTGTGACGTCTGCGCGTGCCGCCGCGATGGCGGCACGCGGAGCTTAGGGAGGAGAGACATGCGGGCAATGACAAAGCGCGCGCTCGCGGGCGCGGCGCTGCTTGGCGCGCTGGCCGCGAGCTCGGCGTGGGCGCAACAGGGCCAGAGCATGCGCGTGCGCGGAACGATCGAGAAGGTCGACGGCAAAACCCTGCTGGTGAAAGCGCGCGATGGGGCGGTGCTCACCCTTGCGCTCGCCGACAATGCGCAGGTCGTCGGCGTGGTGAAGGCGTCGCTCGCCGACATCAAGGAAGGCGCGTTCATTGGCAGCGGAGCGATGCCGCAAGCGGACGGCAGCCAGAAGGCGCTGGAGGTGCACATCTTTGCCGAGTCCCAGCGCGGCACCGGCGAGGGGCATCGGCCCTGGGACGGGGCGCCCAGCAGCACCATGACCAATGGCACCGTGGGCGCGACCGTCACCGGCGTCGACGGCCCGACCATCACCGTGAAATACAAGGACGGCGAGAAGAAGATCGTCGTTCCGCCGGGTGTGCCGATCGTGCGCTACGAGATCGGAAGTTTGAGCGAGCTCAAGCCCGGCGCCAGCATTACCGTGGTGTCCGCGATGAAGCAGCCGGATGGGACGTTTTCGGCTGCCCGCGTCAATGTTGGCCGCGACGGGGTCGTGCCGCAGTAGACGCTTCGAGCACGCGGGCGAGCAGGAATTCACCCGATCACGGCATGATCGGTCAGTGGCGTGCGATCTTGGTGCCGCCGCGGCGGGAGGGCGTGTGCGCCGAGCCGCGTGCCGGAACATCGAGATCGCTGGCCAGCAGATCGGGAAGCGGCGCAGGTGCGGCGATGCGCGGCGGGTTGCGGCGACCGCGGGCGCGGCTGTCGACGTTCTCGTCGTGCGGGCGTTTGACCGCGTCGGCGCGCGCGAGCGCCTCGATCGGCGGCGCGTCCTCAGTCAAGCGCGCCAGCAGGGGGGTAAGGTCGTCGAGTTTGTGCGCGACGACATGGATGACCCCGGATTCCTGCTGTACCTCTCCGCTCACGGCGACATAGCGCGCGCCCATGATGATGGGTCGAAAGCGCTCGAACGTCTTCGGCCAGACGATGATATTGGCGATGGCGGTCTCATCCTCGATGGTCATGAAGATGACGCCATTGGCCGAGCCCGGCTGCTGGCGAATGGTGACGAGACCGGAGACGGTGACGCGCGCGCTCGATGGCTCAAGACGCAGCTTGGCGTTCTCGATGATGCCGCGGGGGACGAGGTCGGCGCGCAGAAACGACGCCGGATGCGCACGTAGCGACAATTCGAGGAAGCGATAGTCGCTCACGACCTCCTCGCCCGGCGTCATGGGCGGCAGCTCGACGGAAGGCTCCGGAAGCTGCATTTGC
>JBKPUA010000440.1:0-6042 GCA_046735815.1 Pseudomonadota bacterium | reverse complement strand
CGTGCGGTTGACCGTGTGCACGAAGTCGTGCCGCATGTCGGCCATGACGCAGCCGAGCGCCGAGGTCACGCCGGGATAGGGCGGCACCAGCGCGAGCTTGAGCCCCACTTCTTTCATCAGCGCGCCGGCGTGTAGCCCGCCGCCGCCACCGAACGGCATCAGCACGAAATCTCGGGGGTTGTGTCCACGCTCGATGGAAACCAGGCGGATGGCGCCGGCCATGCGGCTGTTGGCGACGCGCACGATCGCCTCCGCCGCTGCGACCGGATCGAGTCCGAGCGGATCGCCCACGTGCCTGGCGATCGCGGCCGCGGCCTTGTCGACGTCGAGCCGTGCCAGCGCGCCGCCGATCGGGCGCTCCGGGTTGATGCGGCCGAGCACCACATTGGCGTCGGTCAGTGTCGGCCGCTCGTTGCCCAGTGCGTAGCAGACGGGACCGGGCACGGCGCCCGCCGATTCCGGCCCCACCTGTAAGAGGCCGCCGCGATCGACGAAGGCGATCGAGCCGCCGCCGGCGCCGATCGTGGTGATCTCGATCATGGGCGTGCGGACCACCAGCCCGAAATCGATGGCGGTCTGCGCGGCGAGCGCAGTTTGTCCGCCGGCGATGAGCGAGACATCGAAGCTGGTGCCGCCGACGTCTCCGGTCACCACGTTGGGATAGCCGGCGGCGGCCGCCACCTGCGCGGCCGCGATCACGCCGGCGGCGGGGCCCGAGAGCGCGGTGCGCACCGGCCGCGCCTTGGCGGTCTCGACCGTCATCACCCCGCCGTTCGATTGCACGATGAGAAGCTGTCCGTTGAAGCCATGCGCGACGAGCGCCGATTCGAGCCGGTCGAGATAATCGGCCACCACCGGCTGCAGATAGGCATTGAGCACCGTGGTCGAGGTGCGCTCGAACTCGCGGATCTCAGGCAGGATCTCACTCGATACATTCACGTAAGAATTCGGCCAGATCGCCTTGAGCGCCTGTGCCGCCAAGCGCTCGTTGTGGCCGTTGGCATAGGAGTTGATGAAGGTCAGCGCGACCGCCTCGACGCCGCGCGCCACGAGCTCGCGGGCGCGCGCCACCACCTCGGCGGGATCGACCTCCTTGCGCACGGTGCCGTCGGCGAGCACGCGCTCGTCGACCTCGAGGCGGCAATCGCGCGGCACCACCGGATAGAATTCGCCCCACAATCCCCAGGTCTGCGGGCGATCGCGCCGGCGCATCTCCAGCACGTCGCGAAAGCCGGTGGTGGCGATCACGCCGGCTACGCCGCCCTTGCGCTCGAGCAGCGCGTTGGTGCCGACGGTGGTGCCGTGCACGACGGTGGCGACGCGCGCGAGATCCTCGACGCCCTTGCGAAGGCCGTCGAGAAAGCCGGTCGCCTCGCGCCCGCGCGTGGAGGGCACTTTGCCGATCCAGGAGCGGCCGCTCGCCTCGTCGAGAAAGAACAGGTCGGTGAAGGTGCCGCCGACGTCGATGCCGACGACCAGACGACCGCTCATGGTGCGCCTTTGCCGTAGTCGCGCTGCGCCGCCTTTGGCGTGACATAGCCATTGGCGATGTCGCGAGCGATCGCCGCGGCCCGGCGCTCGCTCGGCGGCCCGTAGCCGCCGCCGCCCGGCGTCTCGAGGTGCACGCGCTCGCCGCGGCGCAGCTTAATGCCGACCCACTTGGAGGCCATGGGCGGATGCTCCTCGCCGCCGTCGCTGCGCAGCACGGCGAAGCGGTTGAGCGCGCCCGCGCCGCCGCCGAGCACACCGGGCGGCGCAAAGCGGCCGCGCTCGCCGAACAGAAACACGTCGGCCTCTTCCTCCAAAAGCTCGAGCTCGTAGATCGCGCCGAGGCCGCCGCGGCTGCGGCCGGCGCCGCCGCTGTCGGGGCGCAGCGCCCAGCGCGTGAACATCACGGGATAGGCCGCCTCGAGGATCTCGACCGGCGGAATGGTCGCGGTCGAGATCGGCGCATTGCCATGGTTCAAGCCGTCGCCCTGGGGATGGCCTCCGTGACCGCCGCCGAAGAAGGAGAACATCACCCAGCGGCGTCCGTCGCGGCGATGGCCGGCGAGCGAGAGCGCGTTGATGGTGCCGTAGGCGCAGCCGTTGATGCGTTCGGGGCACGCCTGCGCCAGCGCGACGAACATCACGTCGATCATGCGCAGGATGGTCTCGGTATAGCCGCCCACGGGCTGCGGCCGCGTGGCTGCCAGCAGCGAGCCGTCCGGGATCACGAAGCCAATCGGGTCGAGCACGCCCGCATTCGCCGGCACGTCCCAAAACACGTGCTTGAGCGCGACGTAGCAGGCGGCGATCGTGGTCGAGCGCGCGATGTTGAGCGGGCCGGCACAAGCGGGCGAGCAGCGCGAGAAGTCGAGCGTCATGCGATCGCCTTCGACCTTGAGATCGAGCGCGATGCGCAGGGGCTCGTCCACGATGCCATCATTGTCGAGGAAGTCTTGCGCCGAATACGTGCCGTCGCGCAGGTCGGCGATGTTCGCGCGCATCAGCCGCGCGGCGCGCGCGCGCAGCTGGGCGAGCGTCGCGGCCACCGTGTCGGCGCCGTACTCGTCGATGAGCGCGGCGAGGCGGCGGACGCCGAGATCGAGCGCGTTGATCTGGCCGTTGAGATCGCCATAGGCGCTGCCGGGCAGGCGCGAATTGGCGGTCACGATATCAACGATGTCGGAACGCAACTCGCCGCGCGCGAACAGCTTGACCGGCGGGATCAGCATTCCCTCCTGGAAGCACTCGGTGGCGACTGGATTGTAATTGCCGGGAACGTTGCCGCCGACGTCGTGCCAGTGGCCGACCGAGGCCAGCCAGCAGAACACGCGCCCATCGCGGAAGAACGGCCGCACCAGCTTGAAATCGGACAGGTGCGTGCCGCCGTCATAGGGATCGTTGAACAGGTAGACGTCGCCATCGGCGAGATCGCCGTCGCGGGCGGATTTTTCGATCACCGCGCGCACGGCGAAGGCCATGACGCCGACGAAGATGGGAAGGCCGGCCTTGCCCTGCACCAAGGTCTCGCCGGTTTCGGCGTGATAGAGACCGTGGCTGGCGTCGCGGGCCTCCGCAATGATGGGATTGAATGCGGAGCGAAACAGCGTGGCGTCCATCTCGTCGGCGATCTGCTCGAGGCGGCCGTTGAGAACGGCGAGCGTCACCGGATCGAGCTCGGTCATAGTCCGTTCCGCCGTCTCAGCGGCGCTTGCGCGCCGGCGCGCGCTTGCGCATTTGCGCCGCCGGCCTTGCCGCAAGGCGCCCGCCACCCATGGCCTGCTCGCGCGTCAGCGACATGCGGTATTCGAACCGGTCAGGCCGGTAGAGCACCTCGATGTATTGAACCGGCTTGCCGGCAGTGTCCTTCACGCAGCGTTTCATGAGCAGCAGCGGGGCGCCGACGCTGGTCTGCAGGCGCGTGGCGGTGAGACTGTCGGCGAGCGTGGCGGTGATTGACTGCTCGGCGGCGCCGACCACGACGCCGGCGCGCTCGAGCAGATCGATGAGGGCGGTGGTGGCAAGCTGGGCGCGGCCATAAGCGCGGCCGATGCGCTCGGGCACGTAAGTGGTCGATTGCGACAGCGGCGCACCGTCGAGCTTGCGCACGCGCACCGCGCGCTGGGTGACGGCGCCGGGATCGAGTGCGAGCTGACCGCGCACGTGGTCGGGCGCCGGCGCGTAGCCGAACTCGATGAGCTCGACCGCGGTCTCGCGGCCGATGACGTTGAGGTTCTCAAGGAGCCCGTCGATGCTGGCGCTGATCGGCCGCGCGCCCGGCAGCGCCGCCGGACGGCCGGTCACGGTGGTGCCGCGCCCGCGCACCCGCTCCACCAGCCCTTCGGCGGCAAGCTCGTCGAGCGCGCGCTTGGCGGTGATGCGGCTCACGCCGAAGGCGGCCGTGAGCTCGGCCTCGCTCGGCAGCACCGAGCCCTCGGGATGGGTGCCGCTGGCGATGCGGTCGCGTAGAATCACGTAGAGGCGATGATAGAGCGGCATGGGCGAGCGCTCGGCGAACAGCCCCGAGACGCCGTCGGCCGCGGTCGCCCGCTCCGATCCGGCGATGTCGCGCCGCTTCATGCCCATGCTCCCGCGCACGGCGCGGAGCGTAGCACCGCAAATGACCGGTTGCTATAGCTTTAGGGCAAGCAGCAGTGGTCAGCGGTCAGAGGTCAGAGGCGGGACCATCCTCCGACCTCCGACATCTGACCTCCGTCACTTCAACACCAGATCGACCTGCAGGATCTCGTTGAAGGCGACGGCGGAGTGGTCGATGCCGCTGGCGGCGGACTGCCCGTCGCCGCTCACGGTGTAGAGACGGTTGGCGATCGTGCCGACCGCGAGGCCGTGGCGCGGATGCGGCATGGAGGGGAGCACCTGCCAGCGATTGAGCGTCGGGTCGTAGGCTTCCACCGCCTTGAAGGCGGCGAGCAGGCGCTGGTCCTGGCCTTCGCCGCCGGCGACCAGGATCTGATTGTTGTAGACGCCGGCGCCGATGGCGCTGCGCGCGGTCGGCATCCGTGCCCGCGGCATCCACAGATCGGCGGTGGGATCGTACATCTCGACGAGATCCACATTGTTGCTGGTGCCGGAAATGAAGGCCGAGCCAACGCGGCCGCCGATCACATAGATCTTGTCGCCCACGCCGACCGCGACGTGATGGTTGCGCGCGAGCAGCAGCGGGCGCACGGTCTTCCACGTATTCGCAGCCGGATCGTATTCCTCGACCGTCGGCACGACGTTGTGCGGGCGCGCCGGATGGATGCCGTTCTCGTTCACGCCGGGCAGCGAGTTGGCGCCGCCGGTGACGTAGATCTTGCCGTTGGCGACGCCGGCCGCGGCCGCGCCGCGCTTGGTCGGCATCGGCGCGAGCTCCTTCCACTCGTCGGTTGCCGGATCGTACTCCCAGGCGTTGTTGACGGGGTTCCAGCCCGGCGGTCCGGACTCCGGGTAGGTGAAGCCGCCGAACGCGTAAATCTTGTTGTTCAAGCTCGCGAATGCGACGTGGTGCGAGGCCAGCCGCATCGGCTTCTTCTTGGTCCATTGATTGGACGCCGGATCGAATTCCACCACCATCGCCTTCGGCTTCCAGCCGGGCGCGAGGCCGCAGAAGACGTAGAGCTTGCCGGCGGTGGTGGCGCCGAGCACTTCTTCCGAAGCGTCCGGAAACGGCGCGCCTTGCACCCAGGGATTGGCCGCGGTCGGCGCGTCCGGAGTGGGGGCCTGCGCCATGGCGACGGGCGCAACCGATGCGGCGGCGACAAAGCCCAGGGCGAGGCGCCACAAGCGCGATGACGTCATCTTCCACCTCCCTCGCTACGTTGATCGCGAAGCTCTCGTCGGCTTCGTGTTGCCACACGCGCGAGCGCGTGGTGGCCGCATTCAGGATAGGCGTGCGGCTGTGCTCGGCGCAACGTGATGGGCGTCGCTGATAGCGTAAAGCTATTGAATCATCAAAGTTTTTTATCGCCTAGGTGAACTGCCTCACAGCCCTGTCTCGTCGTCGATGGCATCTGACGCCCAGCAGGCGTTGGCCACCTCGGCTCTGCGCTGCTGCATACAAGGAGACGTGACATGAAGACCATCATCGCCGCCGTGGCGCTCGCCACCGTGCTCACTGTTCCGGCCTTCACTCAGGTCGCGTTTGCGGGTCCCAACGACGTGATCGTGAACGGCAAGAGCCTCGGGCAGGACCCGGACTCGAATGTCCGGCTGCAGATGCGCCGCGACTACGGCAGCGAAGGCTACTGATCGGGCGGCCAATTGATCTTCTCGTTTGATCTTCTCGTTACTTGGGCGGCCGGCGCACGCATGCCGGCCGCTCGCTCAAGGCGAGGTGCAACGATGACGACAGCGATACGATACGCGGCGACGTTCGGGCTCCTCGGCGCGCTTGCGCTCCCCGGCGCGATTCCGTCCGCGGCGCAAATTCCCACGGGGCTAAGGGGCGGCAGCCCGCTCGCGCAGTACTGCGTGCCGTCCTACGACGCCACCGACCTGCACCGGATTTATTGCCGCGATCGCGGCTGACGCGACCTGGCAGCAGGGCGCGGGCCC
>JBKPUA010000439.1:0-8212 GCA_046735815.1 Pseudomonadota bacterium | reverse complement strand
ATGCGCGGCCAGGCGGCCGATTACGACCATTGGCGCCAGCTCGGGCTGACCGGCTGGGGCTTCGACGACGTGCTGCCGTTCTTCCGCAGGCACGAGGACCATTTTCTCGGCCCCGGCGAAGCACACGCGGTCGGCGGCGAGCTGCGGGTCGAGCCGCCGCGCGTACGCTGGGACATCCTCGATGCGTTCTGCGCGGCAGCCGAGCAAGCCGGCATCAAGCGCATTCCCGATTTCAACACCGGCGACAATGAAGGCTCCTGCACCTTCCACGTCAACCAGAAGCGCGGGCGGCGCTGGTCGGCGGCGCGCGGCTTCCTCAAGCCGGTGCTCGGGCGGCCCAATTTGCGGCTCGAGACTCAATGCCTGGTGGAGGGGATCGAGTTCGACGGCAAGCGTGCCGCGGGCGTGCGCTGGCGTCAGCATGGCGCTGCGCGCTCGGCGCGCTGCCGCGGCGAAGTGATCCTCGCCGCCGGCTCGATCGGCTCGGTCCAGCTTCTGAAACTGTCCGGCGTCGGTCCCGCTGGCGAGCTCGTGCACCTCGGCGTCCCGGTCGTGCTCGACAGACCGGGCGTCGGCGAGAACCTGCAGGATCATCTACAGCTGCGGCTCATCTACAAGGTCGCGGGCGTCAAGACGCTCAATCAGATCTATCGCTCGCGCTTGGGGCGGGCGCGCATGGGGCTCGACTACGCGCTGTTTCGGCGCGGCCCGCTCACCATGGCGCCGTCGCAGCTCGGGCTGTTCACGCGTTCCGATCCCGCGCGCGAGCGCGCCAATATCCAGTTCCACGTGCAGCCCCTCTCGCTCGACAAGTTCGGCGACCCGCTGCACGAGTTTCCCGCCTTCACTGCGAGCGTGTGCAATCTGCAGCCCATAAGCCGCGGCTTCGTGCGCCTGCGTTCCGCCGATCCGTCGGACAAGCCGATCATCAAGCCGAACTATCTTGCGACCGACGAGGATCGCCGCGTCGCCGCCGACTCGATTCGCGTCGCCCGCAGGATCGTGGCGCAGCCGGCACTCGCCCCCTACAAGCCGCTCGAATACCTTCCGGGCAGCTCCGTCGGCAATGACGACGCCGCGCTGATCAAGGCTGCGGGCAACATCGGTACCACGATCTTCCACCCCGTCGGCACCGCGAAGATGGGACGGGCGACGGATGCGATGGCGGTGGTCGACGAGCGGCTGCGTGTGATCGGGCTCGAGTGCCTGCGCGTGGTCGACGCCTCGGTCATGCCGACGATCACGTCGGGCAACACCAACGCGCCCACCATGATGATCGCGGAAAAGGGCGCCGCCATGATCCGTGAGGACCGGCGCGCGTGAGGGGACGCGGGTTCGGCGGTTTTCAGCGTTGGATCGCCGCGGTCAGCGAATGCAAAGAAGTCCAAACTACGCGTTGCGCGGGGAAGCATCGGCCGCGGCGCTACGCATCACCCGCGACAATAATGTGTACACCTCGGCCCATGCCGCTGCCGCGGCCGGCGTCCATGCAGGACCGAGGCTGCGTTCCAGTGCCCATAACAAGGCAACGCCCACGGACTCGTACTGTTTCGCGGTGACGCCATAGCCGACGTGACGGCGCCCCAGAGCCTGCAGCATCGACATCAGCACGTCGAGATTATCCAGGCTGCTGATGGCGAAGCCCAATGTCTGCAGCAGCTTCTTTCGCTGCGCGAACATATCGCTCGCGCTGAACAGCTCGCGCGTGCTGGGGTCGGTGTCGAACAGACGGCAGTAGAACAGGTCGGCTGCTTCCTCCGCCGTTGGGGCGATCTGTTTCCAGGTCTCTCGCACCAGCTGCTTCTGCTCCGGGGTCATCGCGGCGCTCTCCTCCAGTCGCTTGGCCAAGCAAGATCTCGGCCATTCTTCCGGCGCCGCGTCACTGTAATGTGTTCCGACAGGTTGGAGAAATCCCGGGCTGCTTCGGTTGCGGCCGATCCTGGAGGTGGGTTCGGTATCTCCGGGGCTTGGAGCGATTTGGTATGGTAGTACTTCTCGGCATACCGGAGAGGAAGCGATGAAGCTCGTCGAGCGGGTCGAGGCGATCCTGCTGCGGCCAAAGGCGGAATGGAAGCTGATCCAGCAGGAGCCGGAGGGTCTCTCCGATCTGCTTCTCAACTATGTCGCGATTCTCGCCGCCATCCCGGAGGTCGCGCGTTTCGTCGGCCAATCCTTTATCGGCGGCTATGCGCCGATCATTCCCAGCCTCGTGCGCGCGGTCGTCGTCTACCTCGTAACCTTCGCCATGGTCTACATCATCGCGGGCGTGATCGACCTGCTCGCCCCGCGCTTCGGCGGCAAGAAGAATTTCCCCAACGCGGTCAAGCTGTCGGTCTATTCGCACACGCCGCTCTGGCTGGCCGGCATTTTTCTGCTCATTCCAGGACTCAATTTCCTGCTGGTCCTGGGCGTCTATGGCGTCTACCTGCTGTGGATCGGATTGCCGCTGCTGATGCAGGTGCCCAACGAGAAGGCGCTGCCTTGTGCGATCGTGGTCACCGCCTGCGCGCTCATCCCGGCCGTGGTGCTGGCGCTCGTTTGATTGAGAGACGCTGGAAAACGCGAATCTTCCAAAAGAATGGCCCCGGAGGTCCGGGGCCATTCTGTTGGATTAATGGGATGTCCGCCTCAACGGCAGACGCGGCGGCTCTGGAAGATCACTCGGCCGCTCGGCGTTTCGATACGCTCCCGCGTTACACGGCAGCCCGGCTCGTAAGCCTGGCCATAGGCCCGGTATTCGGGACCATAATCACCGCGCCAGCCATCGTATCGCGGCCCCACGCCGGCACCAAACGGCCCAACCTGTACGCCGACCCCGCCGGGATCGGCCCCGAAATAGACCTGAGCAGAGGCAGGAACCGCTGCAACCAGCGCAGCTCCAGCCGCCAAGGCAAATAGCAGTTTTCTCATGCCATCCTCCTTTCTTGTTCTCGATCGTCAACGCCCTGCGGCGTGCGCCGTTGCGCGCCGGGGAAAAATTAACCCATTGGCGATAGGGAACTTTTTGCTGTTCGGGGCAAAAGGCCGGGAACTTGACCGCGCCTTGCATGTCCGCTCCCTATCATCCGCTGCACTGCTGCGTGCTAGTCGCGGCGGTCGAATTTGCGGCGCGGGCGAGCGGCCGCATCAGAGGTCTCGGGCATGGAAGCCAATCCCAGCGGTCGCGATCTCTTTCTCGTCACCGGGGCGAGCGGCTTTGTCGGCTCGGCCATTGCGAACGCCGCGCGCGCGGCGGGATATCGCGTGCGCGTGCTGCTGCGCAGCTCGAGCCCGCGCACCAACATTCATCCCGAGGACGAGGTGAGCATCGGCGATATCTGCGATCGCGCGTCGTTGGCGTCGGCATTGCGCGGCGCGCGCTATCTCGCCCATGCCGCCGCCGACTATCGGCTCTGGTCGCCTGAGCCGGACGAGATCGTCCGCACCAATGTGGAAGGGACGCAATGCGTGATGGAGGAGGCATTGCGCGCCGGGGTCGAGCGCATCGTCTACACCAGCAGCGTTGCGACGATCGAGCCGCGCGATGGCGCGCCGGCCGACGAAAGGCGGCCGCTGCCGGAAAGCAAGGCCATCGGGGCCTATAAGAAGAGCAAGGTCCTGGCCGAACGCATGGTCGAGGACATGGTGAAACAGCGCGGCCTCGCGGCGGTCATCGTCAACCCCTCCACGCCGATCGGGCCGCGCGACGTGAAGCCGACGCCCACTGGCCGCATCATCGTTGAATGCGCCAGCGGACGCATGCCGGGATTCGTGGATACCGGCCTCAACCTGGTGCACGTGGACGACGTGGCGGCGGGGCATCTCGCGGCCTTGCATCGCGGCCGCATCGGCGAGCGCTATATCCTGGGTGGCGAGAACGTGCGGCTCGGCACCATGCTCGCCGACATCGCCCATATCGTGGGTCGCCGCCCGCCCACACTGCGGTTTCCCATCGCCGCGCTCTATCCGGTCGCGCTCGGCGCCGAATGGTGGGCGCGCCTCACCGGAACGGAGCCGTTCGCAACCATGGACGGGCTGCGGATGGCGCGCCACTACATGTTCTTCGACGACGCCAAGGCCAGACGGGAGCTCGGCTATGTCTCGCGGCCCTATCGCGAGGGGATCGCCGACGCGATCGCCTGGTTCAAGCAGGCCGGATATGTGCGCACGGGTGCAGCAAAGACCCTCGCCCGGCCATGAGCGGACTTGACCGCGAGCGTGGATGCCCTCACGGAGGGTTGAGCAGGCCGTCATTGATCAAGCCGACCGCGCCGCGACTCCACGAATAATCCGCGCCGAGCCGAACACCACTCTGCCGGGCGCGAACGAGATCGCCGGTGCGTGCGTCGCGGACCTGGAACCGCACCACGTACTCGGTCCGGCTGATCCGCGCCACGACGCCGACGAAGGACTGATCGGCGCCGAGGTTGAGCGCGATGGCGGCCTCGCAGCCATTGCATTGCCGCAGCCAGCGGCCCTTCACCGCCTCGCCGTCGGCGCTCGTGACATCGACCAGAACATAGCGGCCAGATTGCGCAATCAACCCACGCGCTTCGGCGGTGACGCGGCTCAATTGCTCGACATCGGCGGATGCGTTGCCGGCAACGCCCGCGCCGGCGCTGAAATCCTCGAGCTCGAAATCAAATACCGCAATCTTGATCGGCGATGGCTCGGCGCTTGCGCCCGACGCTGCCAGCGAGCCGTTCCACAACACGACGGCAGCGCAGGCGGCAAGCAGCAAGAAAAATCGGTATTTCATCGCGGCCGCGCTCCATCATAACGACGCGGAAGCAAGCTCCCGAGCTGATCCGAGATGAAGGCTTCGGCACGCCTCCACGCCTCATCGGTGTCGCCGCGAAAGGTGAAGAACCTGTCGAGCACGACCTGTCCCGTCTTGGTATTCGATCGCTTCGATTCTCACCTGTTGCACAAGTGTGCTCACCTTGTGGATGCCACCAAGGAGCAGAATGTCCGCTCCCGCTTCGCGGGCCGCGCCCAGAAGCCCGCCTTGCGTCGATGGCGTGAGCGAGCATGGCTCCGGGCGGCAGACCGGGGCGACGGAGCGAAGCTTGTCCCGCGCGGCGAGATCACGCCTGAGCGCGCTCATGAAATCCTTCAGCCGCGCCTCATGCTCGCTGCGCTGATCGCGCTCCTCGCCTGAAGTGTCGATATAGTTGAAGTCAATGACGGCGATCGTTGCGCCTCGTTCCACCACATCCGCGGCAGACCCGAGTGCGGGCGTCAGCAAGGGGAGCAGTGCCGAGAACATCGGAAGAAGCCCAGATATGCCGAGGCGAGAAGGACACATTTCGTGAGCCGGGGCTGTCGGGCCACGCATATTGGAGAGGGCCGCCGTCCGGTGAAACCGAAGACGTCCCGGTCGCGGCCGGGCAATTTGCCCGACCGTGCGACGCTCGCTTTCTCCGCGTCGCTTCCGGCTCTAAATTGATCCGGCTTTGCGGCTCCAGTGCCCCGAACCCGAAGTTCGCATCAGAGGCAGCCGCAAGAGTGTGCGAACTTCGGAATAGGGATACTAGTGCCCCGAACCCGAAGTTCGCGCACAACGAGCGGCAAAAGCGATCGCGAACTTCGGCTTCAAAGGGGCACTAGAATCATAGAGTTGCTAATGGTCCTTAGATTCCGAAGTTCGTATCGAGCGTGCCGCAACCACTGACGAACTTCGGAATCGGACCACTAGCGGCCGGTCGGTGCGGAACAATCGCCAATGCCGCCCTCAGCGATCGATCTCAAGCTTCGCCTTGCGCTCCGCGTCGCCATCATCGCGGCGCTCTGCTGCGCGGCCGCCGCGGCCTATCTTCTGTTCGAGGCCGGCCGCTCCGCGCGCGCGCGCGCAGATTGGATCGCGGAGGTGGTCGCCAAGGACCTCAGGCTGCAGCGCGATCAAATGCAGTGGATCAGGGGGGCGCCCGACCGGTTCCCCGATCTGCAACGCATTGCCGCGGCACTGACGACACCGGGCCTCTGTGTCGCCTACCGAGCGGCCAGCGGCGAAATCGTTCAGCGGCTGTGCAGTGGCGCCGCGCCCGGCGAGCTCGGCGCGCCGCAGCTCTTCGCTCATCTCTATCAAGCGCTTTTCGACACCCGCCGCGAGTCATCGCGTCCGCTCGCTGTGGGCGATGCGACGCAAGGCGAGGCAATGGCTTGGATCGATCCGCAAACGATCATTGCGCAAGGCTGGCGCGAGACGAGCCACCTTCTCGCCGTCCTGGCCGGAGCTTTTCTCGGGCTTTGCGCTCTCACTTACGTGGCGCTCGCAAACGCACTGCGGCCGACGCACACGATCCAGGCGGGACTCGAGCGCTTGGCCGCCGGGGACCTCTCGGCGCGTCTGCCGACCTTCGATCTCGCCGAACTTTCGGCTATCGCCAAGGTATTCAATCATCTCGCCGAGAGCCTCGAGACTACACTCGCAGAACGTAACGCGCTGACGCAGCGACTGATCTCGCTTCAGGACGAGGAACGTCGGCATCTAGCGCGAGAACTGCACGATGAATTCGGGCAGTGCCTGGCTGCGATCAGCGCGGTGGCGGCCTCCGCCGGGCAGACGGCGGAGCGAGAATGTCCGGCGCTGTTGTCCGAGTGCCGGAGCATCGCTCGCACGGCCGCCGGCATGATGGACACGCTGCGCGGGACACTTTTGCGACTGCGCCCGCCGGATGTCGATGAGCTTGGCCTTGCCGCAAGTCTCGAAAGCCTTGTTGCGGGATGGAATAGCCGTGCCGGCGGCAGCACCCGCTTTTCGATCGAGCTATCCGGTCGCTTCGATGCTTTGTCGCAGGATTTCGCGGCGAGCCTTTACAGGGTCGCGCAGGAAGCCATAACCAATGCAGCGAAACATGCGCAGGCATCGCGAGTTACGCTTCGTCTTTGCATGCAAGAGCCCGCCGGCGCGGATCAGCGGGCGCAGATAGCGCTCACGGTCCATGACGATGGCAAGAGCGGTGCCGATCCCACCGTCAGGCCCGGCATGGGTCTACTTGGCATGCGCGAGCGTATTGCGGCGCTCGGCGGCAGCTTGAGTTTCGAAAGCTTACGCCAGGGCGGCCTCGTTCTTCGAGCGCAGATTCCGGTGCCGCCGGGTGCGACGTGCCGGCCGGCAGCGGGGACAGCGACGTGACGAACGCCGCCACAATCATGCTCGTGGATGATCACGCGGTCGTGCGCGAGGGTTATCGCGCGCTGTTGCAGAAGCAGCCAGGCCTGGAAGTCGTGGCCGAGGCACGCGATGGCGCCGAGGCCTATCGTCTATTCAAGGCCACGAGACCTGACTTGGTCATCATGGACCTGACCATGCCGGGCTTCGGCGGCGTCGAAGCCATAAAGCGCATCCGGCAATGGGATTCCGCAGCGCGCATCCTGGTCTTCACCATGCATCAGAACGCCGCCTATGCGGTACAGGCCATCCGCGCCGGCGCCAAGGGGTACGTCACGAAAAGCAGTCCGCCGGAAGCGCTCGTGCGCGCGGCGTTCGACGTGCTGCGAGGCAAGATCACGTTCAGCGCCGACATCGATCATGAGCTCGCGCTCAGCCGGATCGCCGACAAGCCGGCCGCGACGGACGTGCTGACGCCCCGGGAGTTCGAGGTGTTACGCATGTTGCTCGCGGAAAAGACCACCGAGGAAATCGCCGAGCTGCTTCACCTCAGTCCGAAGACGGTGGCGAACACGCGATACCTCATCAAAGGCAAGCTCGGCGCTGCCTCCAATATAGAGCTCGTGCTGGTGGCGCTGCGGCAAGGAATCTTGAGCGACAGTCTGTGACGTGGCGGCCGTTAGAAATCCGAATAGCCGCCGAGCCTGACATCGGGGCGACTGGCCGCCGCGAGCGCGGAGGGCGCCGTGAGCGCCGCAAGCTCGTCGGTGTAGCGGTAGCCGGGCGCATGTCCGGCAAAGCGATCGCCGGTGGCGGGGTGCAGGTAGATTTCGGTGCAGCTTTCGGACAGCCGGGATAATACGCCGGACAGTCTTGCTTCCGTCATTGCGCCAGACCAGGCGAGCCCGAATACCGCGTCCGCGATGCGCAGGCCGGCGCGCCGGGCACGGTGGCCGAGCAGCGCCGCCCACGGCGCGGTCAGATAGTCGCGCCGTGGCGGCGCCGATGCATCCACTTCGGCCAGAACGGAAGCGGGCTCGCGTGGCACGCGCAGCGCACGCAGGCCGTAGCGCCGGCCGATTGCGATCGTCAGCCCGGCAATGGTCGGATGCAGATGAA
>JBKPUA010000438.1:0-17336 GCA_046735815.1 Pseudomonadota bacterium | reverse complement strand
GAGGCGGTGTCCTGGCACGTGATCTTTGCCCGCCACGACACGCCGCGCGCGATCGTGGACAAGCTGCACGCCGAGATGAAAGCGATCATGGCCACCCCCGAGATGCAGCAGAAGATCATGGACATCGGCCTGATCCCGCACGATTCCCCCTCGGTTGAAGGCATTCAGGGCTACATCAAGTCGGAAACCGAGAAATGGGGCGCACTGGTGCGGCAGCTGGGATTGGAAGGCTCGCAGTAGGCGATGCGCGCGGACGCGCCACCCGCGTGAGCCACCCGGGACGGCGTCACGCGCTGCAACCATCAGTCGCGGAACCGGAGGCGGCGGCCGGGCCTTTACCGTCCGGTAGGGTTGACGGCGTATAAACGCCCCTAAACCGCCCGATTGCGGGGGCACTCGACGTCCATGCCGCCCCGAAACGAACCGGCCAAATCGCGGCGACCCGCCGCGCGCCTTTATCTCGTGATCCCGCAAGACCTTGACGGGCTCACCGATCGCCTTGCCGACGCGCTCGGCGCGGCCGAGGTCGCCGCCGTCCTGCTGCGCCTGCCGGAGACCGACGAGCGCAATCTCGTCAATCATGCCAAGGCAATTGCGCCGACGGTGCAGAGCAAGGGCGCGGCGCTGCTGCTCGACGGCTGTGCCGAGCTCGCGGCGCGCGCGGGCGCCGATGGCGCGCATCTCAGCGGCATCGTCGCATTCCAGGCGGCGCTGGCGACGCTGAAGCCCGACCGCATCGCCGGCTGCGGCGGCTTGGCGAGCCGGCACGACGCCATGGTCGTGGCCGAAGCCGGTGCCGATTACGTCATGTTCGGCGAGCCCGACGCGGCCGGTCGCCGGCCATCGCTCGAGACGGTCGCCGAGCGTGTGACGTGGTGGGCGGAGCTGTTCGAAATTCCTTGCGTCGGATTTGCGGCCTCGCTCGAGGAGGTCGAGCCGCTCGTGACCGCCGGCGCCGACTTCGTGGCGATGGACTGCGTCTTCGCCGATGGCGCCGGCACCGCAGCTGCCGTGGCCGATGCGGCGCATCGGCTCGCGCGGGTGGAGACAGCCGCATGAGCCGCGCGTGGCGCGCCACCGCCGGCATTGCGGCCATCGCCTTGTGGGCCGGCGTTGGCGCCGCCGCCGCACAGGCGCCGGCGTCGCTCAGCCCGCCCGCACCGCAGGCGCCGCCTCCTGCCGCCAGGCCGGCCGCGAAACCCGCGCCCAGCAAGCCCGCGGCAACCATGCCTGCTCCGACACAAGCGGCACCCGCGGCACCGGCGGCGTCCGGAGGGCCGTCGCGGCGCGACCTCGACCCGGCCTATGGCGCGTTTCAGCGCGGCCAATATCTGACGGCGTTTTCGATTGCGACCCGGCGGGTGGACGAGCAGAAGGACGTCAAAGCGATGACGCTGCTCGGCGAGCTCTATTCCAACGGCCTGGGGGTCGACCGCAACGACGGCAAAGCGGCCGAATGGTACGCCCTCGCTGCCGGGCGAGGCGATCGCGAGGCGATGTTCGCGCTCGCCATGCTCCACTTCACCGGCCGCGTCGCCAATGCCAGCCGCGAGCAGGGCGCAAAGCTGCTCGCCGCCGCCGCTAAGCTCGGGCATGTCGCGGCCTCCTACGATCTCGGCCTGCTCTATCTCGAGGGACAATTGTTCCCGCAGGATTTTGCGCGCGCCGCCGAGCTGTTCCGCACCGCCGCCGACCTCGGCAGCCCGGAGGCCCAATACGCGCTCGCCACGCTCTACAAGGAAGGCCGCGGCGTGCCCAAGGACGCGGCCGAAGCGGTGCGGCTCTTGGCCGCCGCATCGCTCGCCGACCACACCGATGCCCAGCTCGAATACGGTATCGCGCTGTTCAACGGAACGGCGGTCGCGAAGAACGAGCAGTTGGGTGCGATACTGCTCGCCAAGGCCGCCCGCAAAGGCAATCCCGTCGCGCAAAATCGCCTCGCCAATATTCTTGCGGTCGGGCGCGGCGTGCAGGCCAATCCGGTGCAGGCGATCAAGTGGCACATCGTCGCCAAGGCCGGCGGCGTGAGCGACATTCCACTCGACTCCTACGTGCAGAGCCAGCCGCCGGATGTCCGCGCCGCCGGTGAGAAGGCAGCGAAGCCCTGGCTCGATGCCATCAAGGAAATGCGCGAGTCACGCTCTTGACGTGACCTCCGTCTGCAGGCAGACCGCCAGCCTTCAAACCGTCGCCCGCGCTAGTGTGGCGGTTCAGAAGTCCGCATCATTCTTGCGGCGAGTCCGAGATGCGGACTTCTGAACCAAAGCCACACTAGATCAATAAGTTGCTAGTGTCCCTCGATTCCGAAGTTCGCAAACGAGAGCGCCGCACAAATGATGCGAACTTCGGAATCGGGACACTAACAGGCAACGTCGCATTCCTTGCTCCGACGGAGCGGGGACGAGCCGATATCCGCCGTTCCGGACCAAAGACCACGACCGCAGTTGCGCAACATGCTTCGCTCCGCCCTTCTCAACGTCATGATCAAGGCCGCGCATAAGGCCGGCCGCATGCTCAAGCGCGATTTCGGCGAGGTCGAGCATTTGCAGGTCTCGCTCAAGGGGCCGGCCAATTTCGTCACCATCGCCGACCAGCGCGCCGAGGAGATGGTGCGTGAGGAGCTCGAGCACGCGCGGCCGGGCTACGGCTTTGTCGGCGAGGAAGGCGGCGTGCGGGAGGGCACTGACAAGACCCATCGCTGGATCGTCGATCCCGTGGACGGCACGCTCAACTTTCTGCACGGCATTCCGCACTTTGCGATCTCGATCGCGCTCGAGCGCGAAGGCACGATCATCGCCGGCGTGGTGTACAACCCGGCGAGCGATGAGCTCTTTACCGCCGAGCGCGGCAAGGGCGCGTTCCTAAACGACCAGCGGCTCCGGGTGGCGGCGCGCAAGCGGCTCGCCGATGCGGTGGTCGCCTGCGCACTGCCGCACCCCAGTCGCGGCGATGTCGCGCGCAGCCGCAACGAGCATAGTGCTGTGCAGGACAAGGTCGCCGGGATGCGCCGCTTCGGGGCGGCGGCGCTTGATCTCGCCTGGGTCGCCGCCGGCCGCCTCGATGCCTATTGGGAGCGAAACCTCTCGCCCTGGGACGTGGCGGCGGGGATCGCCCTGGTGCGCGAGGCGGGCGGGTTCGTGACCGATCTCGACGGCCGCGACGATATGCTCAAGACCGGCGACATCCTGGCAGGCAATGAAGCGATCCACCGCGAGCTGCTGCAGGTGCTCAAGCAGTCGTCCCGGACCTCCCCGGCCGCCCGCTCCGCGTTGGCATGAGGCGAGGGCGCTGGCGCGCCCCAACGGGGCGTCTTGTCGGCGTTAATCGGATTACCAGGGATGTTCCAGTTCCGGCACGGCCGCGCGCCGGCCGCGCTGGTTCTTCCTTCCGCCCCGCCGGTGCCGTATTGTGAGTCGATCAGGGCGCACATTCTGTTTCCCATGGCGCAAGAAATCGACCCATTCAAGCTCAGCTCGCCCCGGATCTTCCTCGTCCGGATGGTGGTCTTCCTGACGCTATGCGTCCTGCTGGTCATCATTCTCTACAAGCAGATCTGGACCGCGTTCCTCGCCAATCCCGGGCTCAACGCGCTGATCATCGCCATGATTGTCATCGGCGTCGCGCTCGCCTTTCGGCAGGTCATCCGCCTGTTTCCCGAGATCGATTGGGTGAACGGCTTCCGCCTTGCCGATCCCGGGCTCGCCGTCGAGCGCCCGCCGGTCCTCCTCGCGCCCATGGCCGTGCTGCTGCGCGAGCGCATCGGCCGCATGGCGATCTCCGCGCAGGTGATGCGCGGCATTCTCGACTCGATCGCTGCCCGGCTGGACGAAGCCCGCGACATGTTGCGCTACATGACCGGTCTGCTCGTGTTTCTCGGACTGCTGGGCACGTTCTGGGGCTTGATCGAGACCATGAGCTCGGTCGGCAACCTGATCAACACGCTGAAGCCCAGCGGCGATGCGGCCGCCGTCTTCGACTCCCTCAAAGAAGGCCTCGCCGCGCCGCTCGGCGGCATGGGCATCTCGTTCTCGTCCTCGCTGTTCGGATTGGCCGGATCGCTGGTGCTTGGGTTCCTCGACCTCCAGACCAGCCAGGCCCAGAATCGCTTCTACACCGAGCTCGAGGACTGGCTCTCCACCACCGTGCGCGACCTCGGGGTCGAGCACGACGCGGCTGCGCCCATGATCGGCGCGCCGTCGGGCGATTTGCGAGGGGCGATCGAACGCCTGCGCGAGGCGATCACCGACGGCGGATCGAACCGGGCGGCGACCTCCGCCATGGCCAATCTCGCCGAAGCGATTCAGGGGCTGGTCCACCACATGCGCACCGAGCAGCAAATGATCCGCGACTGGGTCGATTCCCAGGCCCAGCAGCATCGCGAGGTCCGCCGCCTGCTCGAAATCCTGGTGCGTGAAGACGTGAAGAAATAGGACTAAAGCTTCAAGTAGGTTCCAATGGCTCTGGCACGCGCGCGCCGCGACAGCGGCATGAATTACTGGCCCGGATTCGTCGATGCGCTGTCGACGCTCATCCTGGGTATCATCTTCGTGCTCACCATGTTCGCCGTGGTGCAGTACTACCTGACGCAGGAGGTGTCGGGCAAAGACACCGCGCTCAGCCGACTCACCGCACAGATCGCGCAGCTCACCGAGCTGCTCTCACTGGAGAAAACCGGCAAGCTCAGCCTGGAGGAGCAACTGAACGCGTTGCGCTCGAGCCTCGCGACGTCCGAAGGCGAGCGCGACCGCTACAAAGGTCTTTACGAGGGCATCGGCAGCGGCGCGGCCGATGCGCAGAGCAAGGCCAACGAGCTCAGCGGGCAGCTGGACTCGGAGAAGCGCCTCACCGCCCGCGCGCTGGCGCAGGTCGAGGTGCTCAACCAGCAGATCGCAGCGCTGCGTCGCCAGCTCTCGGCGCTTGAAGAGGCGCTGGACGCTTCCGAGAAGCGCGACAAGGAATCGCAAGGCCGCATTGCCGATCTGGGACAACGGCTGAATGTGGCGCTGGCCCAGCGCGTACAGGAGCTCTCGCGCTATCGCTCCGACTTCTTCGGCCGCCTGCGAGCCATCCTCGGCAATCGGCCCGATATCCGCATCGTCGGCGACCGCTTCGTATTCCAGTCGGAGGTGTTCTTCGATACCGGCAAGGCCACGCTCGACAAGCCCGAGGGCCGCGCCGAGCTCGACACGCTGGCCGCCGCGCTGCTCGAGCTCGAAAAGAAGATCCCGGGCGAGATCCCGTGGGTGCTGCGGGTCGACGGCCACACCGACGTGCGGCCGATCTTCAGCCCGCAATTCAAGAACAATTGGGAGCTGTCCGTCGGGCGGGCGATCTCGGTCGTGCAATATCTCATCGCCAAGGGCGTGTCGCCGCAACGGCTCGTGGCGGCGGGCTTCGGCGAGTTCCAGCCGATCGACTCCGACAAGACCGAGGACGCCTTTACCCGCAACCGCCGCATCGAGCTCAAGCTGACGGAGCGGTGACGGAATCTTCGTTCACGCTGCGCCCTTACGCGCCGGCTGACGAGGAGCCGGCGATCCAGTTGTGGCTGCGTACCTGGCAACTGGCCTATCCACAGATCGATTTCACCCAGCGGGTCGATTGGTGGCGCGAGCGCTGGCGGCATGAGCTCGTGCCGGTGGCGACCATCACGGTGGCGGAAGCGGACGCCAAGATGGTGGGCTTCGTCACCGTCGATCCGCACACCTTCGATCTCGACCAGATCGTGGTGGCGCCGGAGGCGTGGGGCATGGGCGTGGCTTCGGCCCTGATCGCGGAAGCCAAGCGCATATCTCCCGCCGGCCTCGATCTCTATGTCAACAAGGACAATGCGCGCGCCATCCGCTTCTACGAGAAGGTGGGCTTCGTCATCTCCGGCGAAGCGCTGAACTGGCGCTCGGGCGCGCCGGTCCACAAGATGAGTTGGCGGCCGCCCCCTACAAACTGAAATCAACTCTGGAACTGGAGGCGCGCCAGGCGCGCGTAGAGGCCGCCGGCGGCGACGAGCTTCTCGTGCGTGCCCTGCTCGACGATGCGGCCCGCATCCATCACCAGGATGCGGTCGCAGGACAGCACGGTCGCGAGCCGGTGAGCGATGACCAGCGTGGTGCGGTGCGCCATCAACCGCTCGAGCGCATCCTTCACCAGCGTCTCGCTCTCCGCGTCGAGCGAGGAGGTGGCCTCATCGAGCAGCAGCAGCGGCGCCTGGCGCAGGATGGCGCGGGCGATCGCGATGCGTTGGCGCTGGCCGCCCGACAGCGTCACCCCGCGCTCGCCCGCCAGCGTTTCGAACTTGTGCGGCAGCCGGTCGATGAATTCCAGCGCATGCGCGAGCTCGGCCGCGCGCTTGACGTCGGCATCGCTCGCGTCCGGCCGGCCGAAGCGGATGTTGTCGGCGATCGACGCGGCAAAGACGACGGCATCTTGCGGCACCAGCGCGATGTGCCGGCGCAGCGCGAGCGGATCGACATCGACCAGCGGCACCCCGTCGAACGTGACTACGCCGGAGGTGGGATCGTAAAACCGCAGGATGAGGTGGAAGACCGTGCTCTTGCCCGCTCCCGATGGTCCAACGATGGCGACCTTCTCGCCCCGACGCACGGCGAACGACACGCCGTCGAGCACGGGACCCGCAGACCGCATTGGATACGAAAAGCGAACATCGGCGAAGGCGACCTCGCCGCGCGCCGGCTCCGGCAGCGCGCGCGGCCGCGCCGGCGCCACGATCGCCGGTCGCACGTTGAGGATCTCGAACAGCCGCTCGGCCGCGCCCGAGGCTTGCGAGATCTCGCCCCAGACCTCCGAAAGCTGGCCTAACCCGGCGGCGGCAAACACGGCATAGAGCACGAATTGCGACAAGCGTCCGGCGCTCATGCGCCCCGCGAGCACGTCCTGGGCGCCGACCCACAGCACCACCACCACACTCGCAAACACCAGAAAGATGGCGATGGCGGTGAGGATCGCCCGCGCCCGGATCGAGTCGCGGGCGGCGGCGAAGGCGCGCTCGACCGCGGCGCCGAAACGGCTGTTGGCGAGCCGCTCGTTGGTGAAGGCCTGCAGCACGCGCACTGCGCCGATCAGCTCGGAGGCGTAGGCGGTGGCATCGGCGAGCGTGTCCTGCGCCGCGCGCGAACGCCGGCGCACCGCGCGGCCGAAGCCATAGAGCGGCAGCACGATCACCGGAATGGCGGCCAGCACGAACGCCGAGAGGCGCGGGCTCGTCACCACCATCATGGCGCCCGCGCCCACGAACAGCACGACATTGCGCAAGGCGACCGAGACCGAGGCGCCGACCGCGGCCTTGATCTGGGTGGTGTCCGCGGCGAGCCGCGAGACCAGTTCGCCGCTCTTGGCCGCGTCGAAATAGGCGGGCGACAGCGACACCAGATGGCCGAACACGGCCTCACGCAAGTCGGCGACGATGCGCTCGCCCAGCGTGGTGACGAGATAAAACCGCGCCGCGCTCGCCAGCGCCAGCACCGCCACCAGCGCGATCATCACGGCGAAGTAGTTGTCGATCAGGTTCGCGCTGTCGCGCGAGAATCCGAAATCGATCATGCGGCGGACCGCGATCGGCACCACCAGCGTGGTGATCGCGGCCGCCAGCAATGCGACTAGCGCCGCCAGCGCGCGCCAGCGATAGCGCGCGACATAGGGCATGAGCGAGAGAAGCGGCCGCAGCTTGCGCGTGCGCTCAGGCGGTGCCGCGGCGGCGGCCGGTTGGTCCGGCGGCGCGATAGTGGCCTCGGCCACGCGTGCGGCGTCTCGCTCGACGATGTTCATCTGCCCGGCCTTGCGACTTCGACTAGAACTGGCCAAAGCCGGCGCGACAATGCCCCGCGCGGGGGCAGGTGGCAATCGGGCGCCGCCTCGATCCGCACCCCTGACATGGCGTTCAGGCGGTCGGATTGCAGGTTGTTTCCCCCATCCGCCTGCGTTATAGAGCCGCAACTTTCCACCAACCGAGGGCGACGCGCGCCCCGCCGCGCAGGAACGACGCCATGAAAGCCAATCTGCATCCCGACTACCACACGGTGAAAGTGGTGATGACCGACGGAACCGAGTTCACCACCCGCACCACTTGGGGCAAGGACGGCGATACGCTGCACCTCGACATCGATCCGAAATCGCATCCGGCCTGGACCGGCGGCCAGCAGCAGCTGCTGGATCGCGGCGGACGGCTCTCGCGCTTCCAGAAGAAGTTCGCGGGGCTTGGGCTCAAGAAATAGCGTTGCGCTTCTGCGACGTCGAAAAAACCCCTCGCGAGAGGGGTTTTTTGTCGTGCGCCCGCGTTCGTCAGTGCGACATCAGCACCGGCACGGTCATCGAGCCGAGGATCTCGCGCGTCACTCCGCCGAGGATGAATTCCCGCAGGCGCGAATGGCCATAGCCACCCATCACCATGAAGTCGGCGCCGCTGTCGGCGGCATAGGACAAGATCACGTCTTCGATCGCGATATCGCCCTTCGCCATGTGCTTCACCGTGGCTTTGACCCCGTGACGGGCCAGGTGCTCGGCCATCCGGACACCATTGGCCTCGTCCTCTTTGGTCTCCTCGGCGACCATCACCAGCTCGACCGCCTTCGCGCGCTCGAGGAAGGGCATGGCGTCGCCGATGGCGCGCGCTGCCCTCGGCCCACCGTCCCAGCATGCGAGCACCCGCTCGAGGCTCAACCCGTGTTTCTGGATATAGGGCACGACGATGATGGGGCGCCCGGATTCGAACAGCGCCCCCTCGATTACCAGGGTGTCGGTCGCGCCTTGTTCGGGCTGCGCCTGACCGACGACGGCGATATCGAAGCGCCGGGCTATCTGGGCGAACAGCGCGGGAGCGCTGCCCAAGGTCGCGTCGAGCGTTTGCGTTGCGGCCGAGATCCCTGCCTTCTTCGCGGCGGCTTCGAACCGGCCGATGGCGTCGCTGGCGAGCTTGCTGTTCTCCTCGCGCTGCAGCTCGATCAGGTCGACTGGAACACCGCCGAGCGCGCCGTCGGGGATCACCGGCTCATAGAGGAAGGCGATGCCGGTGACCTGCGCGCCGAACGCTGCGCCGACCGAGGCGGCGTACTCGGCCGCGAAATCCTGCGGCCCTCGGCCGGCGAGGTTGACGACGACATCCTTGAGCATGGCTCGACCCTCCACATGACGTCGCCGGCTCGCGGCAATCCCTCGAACTCGATCGCTCCGGCGCGGCGCAGTCTACGCTAGCGCATGTTCCGGAAAAAGCTTGCCCCGGACTTGATCCGGGGTGGGTCCGAACAGGACATGCGTCCCTTGAGAACCCGGAGAGCGTGTCCCGATTCCGAAGGAACGGGACACGCTCTAGGCGGGGCGTCTTGCAACGCGCGCTGAGCCTACGCGCTTTGCGTGCTCGCCCGCCGCGCAACGGCCTGCACCGCGCAGCCGGCGGACGCCGCGTTTCATTTCTTCTGGCCGTCCGGACTGAATGACTTGAGATAGGCCCAGAGGTCGCCGATGTCCTTGTCGTTCTTGATGCCGACGAATGCCATGCGGGTGCCGGGCATCTCCTGCATCGGCGCGCGGATATATTTCGAGAACGTTGCCTCGTCCCAGGTGATGCCGGAGTTCTTGTTGGCAGGCGAATAGTTGAACCCCTCGAAGCTGCCGGAGTGACGGCCGTCGACCCCGTTGAGCGGCGGGCCAAGCTTGACCTTCGCCTCCGCCCCGATGTCGTGGCACGGCATGCACAAGCGCTTGAACACCTGCTCACCGGCGGAGGCATCCTGCGCCAGGGTCGTTCCCGTCGAAGCGGCCAAAGCAATCACAGCAACCACCAAGGTCCTCATCCCTTTTCTCCTCCTTAGTCCGACCAATACTGCGCCTACCCGGGCTTGCCGCTCCCGGCCCCACCCGAGATCGGATCATGAATATTCAGGCCGTCGGCGCCGGCTTGCCAACTAATGGCCGTGCCGTTTTCACATCGTTCGAATGGCGTTAAGCGCTTGCAGTGTCAACGGGCCAAGGCGCGATTTGTCCCGCAGCTGCAGGCAACCGGCCTTCTTTTTTTCGCAAGATCGCGCGAATTCGCGCCGAGTTGCCGCTATAAATACCGCGTAACGACAGGAACCTGAGCGACGCAGTTGCCCCGAGGAGCGCACTAGTGTGGTGGATTTGAAGTTCCTATCGTTATAGCCGCAAGCTCGCATAGGAACTTCAAATCCAAAACCACACTAGACCCATAAGCTTGCTAGTGCCCCTTTGATTTCCGAAGTTCGCATCAGAGGGTGCCGCAAAGGTTTGCGAACTTCGGAATCGAGGCACTAGTGTCGGTCGCGATGCCCGCACCTGACGAAGCCGTGCTCGCCCGCCGCGAGCGTATCGTGGCGGCGCTCGGCGCGATCGTGCCGGGGGAGGGGGTCATCGCCGCCGCGCGCGAGATGCGGCCCTACGAGTCTGATGGGCTGACCGCCTATCGCCAACTCCCCATGGTCGTCGTACTCCCCGAGACCACGCAGCAGGTCAGCCGCATCCTCGCGTTCTGCCACCGGGAAGGTATCAAGGTGGTGCCGCGCGGAGCCGGCACCTCGCTTTCCGGCGGCGCCTTGCCGCTTGCCGACGGCGTCCTGCTCGGGATGGCCAAGTTCAACCGCATCCGCGAGATCGATTTCGTCAATCGCGTCGCCGTCGTGGAGCCGGGCGTGACCAATCTCGCGGTGACGCAGGCGGTCGAGAACGCCGGCTACTACTACGCACCCGATCCGTCCTCGCAGATCGCCTGCACCATCGGCGGCAACGTGGCGGAGAATTCCGGCGGCGTGCACTGCCTTAAATACGGCATGACCACCAACAACCTCTTGGGCTGCGAGCTGGTGCTGATGACCGGCGAGGTCGTGCGCATAGGCGGCAAGCACCTGGACGCCGGCGGCTACGATGTGCTCGGCGTGATCACCGGCTCGGAGGGCCTCCTGGGCGTCGTTACGGAGATCACCGTGCGCCTGCTCAAGAAGCCGGAATGCGCGCGTGCCGTGCTGGTCGGGTTCGCCTCGTCCGAGGACGCCGGCGAATGCGTGAGCGAGATCATCGGTGCCGGCATCATCCCGGGCGGCATGGAGATGATGGATGCCCCCGCGATTCGCGCGGCCGAGGAATTCGTGCATGCGGGCTACCCGCTCGACGTGGAGGCCTTGCTGATCGTGGAGGTCGACGGTCCGCGCGCCGAGGTCGATGACCTCATCGCGCGGGTCGAGGCGATCGCGCGATCGTGCCGCGCCGTGACCTGCCGCGTCTCCACCTCCGAGGAGGAGCGGCTGCTGTTCTGGGCCGGGCGCAAGGCCGCCTTCCCGGCGGTCGGCCGCATCTCGCCCGACTACTACTGCATGGACGGCACCATCCCGCGGGCGCGCTTGCCGCAGGTGCTGCGGCGCATGCGCGAATTGTCCGAAAGCTACGGGCTCGCGGTCGCCAACGTCTTTCATGCCGGCGACGGCAATCTCCATCCACTCATCCTCTACGATGCCAACAAGCCGGGCGAGCTGGAGAAGACCGAGGCGTTCGGCGCCGACATTCTCAAGCTCTGCGTCGAGGTGGGCGGCGTGCTCACCGGCGAGCACGGCGTTGGGGTGGAGAAGCGCGACCTGATGCCGGCGATGTTTTCCGAGGCCGATCTCAACCAGCAACAGCGGCTCAAATGCGCCTTCGACGAGCGCGGACTGCTCAATCCTGGCAAGGTATTCCCGACGCTACATCGCTGTGCCGAGCTCGGCCGCATGCACGTCCACGCCGGCCGAGTGGCGTTTCCGGACATCCCGAGGTTCTGAAACTGCGATGGCCGATACGCTGAAGGCCCGCGATGCCAAGGATGTCGAGGCGGTGGTGCAATGGCTGCTGGCCGAAGGCAAGGCGGCGGAGATCGTAGGCCACGGCTCCAAGCGCGCCATCGGTCGGCCGGCGCAGACCGATGTGACGCTCGACCTCTCCGGGCTCAGTGGCATCACCCTCTACGAGCCCGAGGAGCTCGTGCTCTCGGCCAGAGCCGGCACCCCGATTGCCGAGATCGAGGCGCTGGTCGCTGCCAAAGGCCAGCAGCTCGCCTTCGAGCCGATGGATTGCGCGGCCATCCTTGGCGGTCCCGCCGGCCGCGGAACCATCGGCGGCGTGTTGGCGACGAACCTGTCCGGGCCGCGCCGCATCAAGGCCGGGGCGGCGCGCGACCATCTGCTCGGCTTCTCCGCCGTGTCCGGTCGCGGGGAGAGCTTCAAGTCCGGCGGCCGGGTGGTGAAGAACGTCACCGGCTATGACCTCTGCAAGCTGATGGCGGGCGCGTGGGGGACGCTGGCGGCCATGACCGAGGTCACCATCAAGGTGTTGCCTGCGCCTGAGACCGAGGCGACTTTGCTCATTCGCGGCCTCGCTCCCGAGCAGGCGATCGTTGCCATGACCAGCGCCATGGGATCGGCTTGCGACCCGTCGGGCGCAGCGCACCTGCCGGCGGCCGCGACCGCGCGCCTTCCCGCTTCGCAGGCGGCGGGCGCCGGGGGCAGCGCCCTTACGGCGCTGCGGCTCGAAGGTTTCGCACCTTCGGTCGCCCACCGCCGCCGCTTGCTGGAGGCGCTGATGCTGCCGATCGGCGAGCTCGCCGCCCTCGATGCGCCCGCGTCCCGCGCGCTCTGGCTGGCAATACGCGACGCCACCCTGCTCGCTCGCGAGCGGGGCGGCAGGGAGCGACCCCTGTGGCGCCTGTCGACCGCGCCGAGTCGGGGGGCGGAGCTCGCCGCGTTGATTGCCCGGCAAGCCGAAGCCGAGATGCTGTTCGATTGGGCGGGCGGCCTCATCTGGCTCGCCCTCGACGGTGGGGACGACGCCGGCGCGGCGCTTCTTCGTTCCGCCGTGACCGCCACCGGAGGGCACGCCACGCTCATTCGCAGCCCCGCCGCAGTGCGTGCAGCGAGCGACGTTTTCTCACCCCAGGATGCCGGCCTTGCCGCATTGACCAAGCGGATCAAGGCGAGCTTCGATCCGAGCGGCGTGCTCAATCCGGGACGAATGTGGGCCGGGGTGTGATGGCAATTTTCGTCGTCGTTGCCAACTTAACACCGCAAGTCGGGTGTACTCCAAGTGCAACGTCCCAGTAAGCATGCAGACCTCGTTCACCCTCGCCCAGCTCGCCGACCCCGATACCGCGGAGGCGGAGCGCATTCTGCGCGCCTGCGTTCACTGCGGCTTCTGCACGGCCACGTGTCCGACCTATGTGCTGCTGGGCGACGAGCTCGATTCGCCGCGCGGACGCATCTACCTGATCAAGGACATGCTGGAGAACGACCGGCCGGCGACCGCCGACGTGGTCAAGCATATCGACCGCTGCCTCTCCTGCCTGGCCTGCATGACCACGTGCCCTTCGGGCGTGCATTACATGCACCTGGTCGATCACGCCCGCGTCCACATCGAGCGCACCTATCGGCGGCCCCTGCTCGGCCGCGGCCTGCGCGCGCTGCTCGCTGGCGTATTGCCGCACAATGGCCGCTTCCGCCTGGCGCTCGCGGCGGCGCGGCTGGCGCGGCCTTTCGCCGGCGCCTTCGCCGCGCTCGGGCTCGCGCCGGTCGCCGCCATGCTGCGTTTGGCCCCGGCCCGCCGGCCGGCGAAGGCTGCCGTCAGCGGGCGCCAGCGATTCGCGCCGGAGGGGCCACGGCGTGCCCGCGTGGCGCTGCTGACCGGTTGTGTCGCGCCGGTGCTTGCCCCGGAGATCACCGCGGCGGCGGTTCGCCTGCTCACCCGCCACGGCATCGAGGTGGTGGTCGCCGACGAAGGCTGCTGTGGCTCGCTCGTCCACCACATGGGGCGCGAGCACGAGGCGCTCGCCGCCGCCCGGTGCCGGATCGACGCCTGGACGGCCGAGATCGAAGGCGAGGGCCTCGACGCCATCCTGGTCACCGCGTCGGGCTGCGGCACCACGATCAAGGACTACCGATTCGCGCTGCGCAACGACCGTGCCTATGCACAGAAGGCTGAGCGCGTGTCGCGGTTGACGCGCGATATCAGCGAATATCTCGACACGCTCGAACTGTCGTCTGCGCGCGGCCCCGCGGGCCTTCTCGTTGCTTATCATTCCGCCTGCTCGCTTCAGCACGGACAGAAAATCACACGCGTTCCGAAAGAATTGCTTTGCAAGATTGGATTCGTGGTGAAAGATGTACCGGAAGGACATTTGTGCTGTGGTTCAGCCGGCACCTACAACATTCTCGAGCCGGAGCTGGCGAGGAGGCTGCGCGAGCGCAAAGTTGTGAATATCGAAAAGCTAGCGCCCGATGTGATCGCCGCCGGCAATATCGGTTGCATGACGCAGATCGCTGCGGGCACCAGGATCCCGGTCGTCCACACTGTCGAGCTGATCGACTGGGCAACCGGAGGCCCCGCACCCGAGGCGTTGAGCGGGAGGGGAATGGCTGACGCGGCGGGCAAGGCCGCCGCGGCGGCGATGTGAGAGTGGCGTTGTCGAACCAGAATCACCTGAGCCGCAACGATCGGGAGGCGATCATGGCGAAGAAAGCGAAGAAGGCGAAGTCGAAGAAGAGCAAGAAAGCGAAGAAGGCCGCTCCGGCCCGCAAGAAGAAGGGTTTGGTGGCGAAGAAGAAGACCGCGAAAAAGGCGGCCAAGAAGGCTCGCAAGGCAGCTCCGAAGAAGGCCGCTGCTCCGAAGAAGGCCGCCGCCCCGAAGGCGCCTGCGCCGAGCATGCCGCCCCCGCCGACGCCCCCCTGGCCGCCGAGCGGCGGCACGGACGGCGGAGGCACAGTCTAGCACGCGAGCTCACAGGTCCGCCTTGCGCGGGCCTGTCGCGCGGTATCTCATTGCCGGGTCGGCGTAAGCTTAACCCGGCAATCCATGCGGTCGTGGAACCGTTCCTTTGTCCGGGTCCGGGCAGGCTCCGCACAACGGGCCGCAGCGTCATGGGCCCTCGCGGACGAGCTCGGTTGCGAGCTTCACCACCTCCGGCGACGAAGCATAGATTTCCCTGAGCAGCGTCTCGACCTCGGCGCCGCCGATTGGCTCGACGGCGAGATCGAGGTTCCTCGCTTCGGCGCGGAAGTCCGGGTCCTGCATCGTCGCGTCGAAGGCTGCGCGCAGGAGGCGCGCCCGGTCCGCGGGAATGCCCGGCGGTGCCGCGAACGGCCGCGCGATGCTCTGGCGCGAGACGATGAGCCTGAGCGCGGCTCGCTTGGCCGGATCATTGGTCAAGTCCATGATCAAGGGCACGTCCGATAGGGCTCTGTCCTTCTGCAAGCCGATTTGCAGCGTCACATAGATCTGTCCGCTGTCGAGAAGCGCCCTGCTTCGACTGACCAGGCTCGTCCACGACCAGCCGCACCGGCCGTCGACCTCGCGCCGCTCCATGGCAAGAATGATCTCGCTGCCGCCGGGATAGCCGGTGACGATCTTGAGCGGCAGATTGAACAGCTTGCGCAGCACATTGGGAAAGACGTCGCTCTCGGCTCCGGCGCCGGATGCGCCGATGACGTAGGTTTTCGTCTGCATGTCCTGCCAGCTCCGGATGCCGGCGGCCTTTGTAAAGGCGCAGACGCTCACCTCCTGCGAAATGCTGCCGAGCCAGGTGAATTTCGGCGCCTCGAATTGCATTCCTTCGCTGCGGCCGAGCAGCGGCTCGACGACCACGCCCGGCGCAAAGGTGGCGATGGTGGTGCCGTCCCTGGGGGCGACGTTGTAGAGATAGTTGACCGCCTTGAGGCTGCCGGCGCCCGGCATGTTCTGCGGAACCAGCCTGGGATTGCCCGGGATGTGGCGGCCCATATGGCGCGCGAGCAGACGCGCATAGGCGTCATAGCCACCCCCGGCGCTTAATCCGACGAGCAGCTGGATGCTCTTGCCGGAATAGAAATCGGCTTGCGCCGCCGCCGGCGTAGCCGTCAGGACCGCCGCCGCGATGCCGGCCAGGGTTGCACGCCGCAGACACCCCCGGCCGTTAGCGCATGTTCCGGCGAAGTGGGTACCGGTTCGCCGCCAAGAACATGCGCCACTCAAGAATCTTAGAGCGTGTCCCGATTCCGAAGGAACGGGATACGCTCTGCTCCCTGCAATCCTACTCCGCCGCCACATGCGCGTGCGTCTGCACGTCCATGTTCACGAGCGCGAGCGGAGAGGCGGTCTCCTCCAGCATGTCCCAACTCTTGAGCCATTCGTAGGTACGTTGCATCTCGTCGAGCGGGATCGGCGCCGGATCGCAGACGACCACGCGGCTCGCGCGAATGTCTTGCGGTCGGAGCGCGCCGACCTCCGGGTCCTTCGCTCGGTGGTAGTCGATGAAATAGTGGAGGTAGGCGGGCTTGTCGGCATTGATGCGGCGCACCGCCTCGCGCACCGCGCGGTTGAAGGCGCCATAGGTCGCGACATCGACCCGGTCGGAGGCCACCTCGGTGCCGTGGTAGAAGGCCTCGCAAATAAGCCGGCAGCCCTTCTTCTCGGCGAGCGTCGCATACGGCTCGGTCAGCGTCGTCGCTTCGATCTCGCCCCGCATCATCGCGTCGAAGCGGTAGCGCGAGCCGTTGGGCGCTCGGCAGACTTTGATCTGCGCGCGCGGCAAGAAGCCTTCCAGCATGTGCAAGGCGAGATAGTGGGTGCCGAAATAGAACGGAACGCCGACGGTGCGGCCGGCGAGCTGCTGCGGCGTGTAGACCGGGGAATCCGGCCGCACCGCGAGCGCGGCATAGGTGACGATGGCGCGCCGGCCGACTTGGCGGCTGCCGGTCCTGGTATCTTGGACGCGGCAGTAGTTGCCCCATTCGCAGGCGTTGTACATGTCGGCCTGGCCCTGCTCGAGCAGCTTGCCGTGGCTCGAAAACGGATCGAGCCCCTTCGGGCTGATGACGTTGATCTCGGTCTTTTTCTCGACCTCCTTCTCCCGATCGGCCCACTCGACCAGCAAGCCCTCCCGCTCGAATAGCCCCTCGTCATAGGCCACCAGCTCCGGCAAGCCCTGGAACGGCGCCGTTGTTTCCAACACCAGTTTCTTCATCGATCGAGCTCCTCGCGCGACGTGCGACGACAATGGGTTGCGAGCCTTCGGGTTCAGGGCACTAGACTACCAAAGTTTCGGCGATCGAGCTGCCGCATGTTGAGCGAAGGGCGCACCTCCACCGCGGCGGAGCATCCGGGCGATCCGGATTGCATAGGGATGGCGCGCCGAATAGCATTGGCGAACCGAGAAGAATGGGCCGGAACCCTTCCCCTTCTTCCATCCCAACACGGAGGAGCCCTGCTATGCCGGCGACTTACGACATCCTCATTATGGGCGCGTCCTACGGCTCGCTGCTGGCTTCCAAGCTGCTGTTCGGGGGCCATCGCGTGCATCTGGTGTGCCTTCCCGCGGAGGC
>JBKPUA010000437.1:0-13612 GCA_046735815.1 Pseudomonadota bacterium | reverse complement strand
GGCGAGCGCGAGAGCCTCGACCTCGAGATCCGGCGGCTGCTCGAGGAGGCCGAGGAGCTGACCAAGGACAACGACAAGCTCATCCTGATCGTCGCCTTCAACTACGGCGCCCGCCAGGAGATCGCCCGCGCCGCGCGCCGGATGGCGGCCGCCGTGGCGGCTGGCGATCTCGCGGTGAGCGCCATCACCGCCGACAAGCTCGCGAGTTATCTCGACGCGCCCGACCTGCCCGATCCCGACCTCATCATCCGCACCAGCGGCGAGCAACGGCTCTCCAATTTTCTGTTGTGGCAGGCGGCTTACAGCGAGCTCGTGTTCGTGCCGACCTATTGGCCGGATTTCGACCGCTCGACCCTCGAAGGTGCAATCAGCGAATATCACCGGCGCGAACGCCGCTTCGGCGGCCTGATCGTGCGCACCGGGTCGTGATCTGTGGCCGGCGCGGACCATCTCTTTCGGGCCTTCGGTTCCCGCCGTAGCGAGCTCGCGTTGCGCGTGGGCTCCGCGCTCGTGCTCGTGCCGCTGGCGATCGCGACCGTCTATGTCGGCGACTGGCCGTTTGCCGTGCTGTGGGGCGCGGCGGCCATGGGCGTGCTGTGGGAGTGGACCACGCTGGTGGCAGGCTCCGATTGGCGGTCCGTCCTGATGGCCGGTGCGGCGTCGCTCGCGCTCGCGCTGGCTTTGGCGGCGAGTGAGTTGCTGCTGGCGGCGATCATCGTGCTCGCAATCGGCGTGCTCGCGGTCGCCTCGTTGGCGCCGGCCGAACGGCGGATGTGGATCGCCGGCGCCATCCCCTATGCCGGCGCGCTCGGGCTTGCACCGATCGTGCTGCGCTCCGAAGAGCAGGATGGCTTCCTCGCCGTGATTTTTCTGTTCGCCGTGGTGTGGACGACCGACATCGTCGCTTATTTCGCTGGGCGCGCGGCCGGCGGCCCCAAGCTCATGCCGCTGGTGAGTCCGAATAAGACTTGGTCCGGCGCGCTCGCCGGCACCGTGGCCGCGGTGATGGTGGCGGTGATCTTCGCCGAAACCGCAGGCCTTGCGGCATTCGCGCTCGCCATGCTCGCGGTCATATTGTCGGTCTTCGCGCAGGCGGGCGACCTATTCGAATCTTTTCTCAAGCGCAGGTTCGGCGCCAAGGATTCGAGCCATCTCATCCCCGGCCATGGCGGGCTGATGGACCGGCTCGACGGTTTCGTCACCGCCGGCGTCGTAGCGACGCTGATCGGCTTGGCGCGTGGCGGCTTCGAGGCGCCCGGGCGTGGCCTGTTGGTATGGTGAATAGATGAAGTCCGAAGCCTCGCGCGTTGCCTTCGACCGTTCGGCGCCGGCGGTGCGCGAGCGCACCGTGACGTTGCTCGGCGCCACCGGCTCGATTGGCGCCAGCACGGCCGACCTGCTCAAGCGCGAGCGCAAGCGCTTTCGGGTCGAGGCGGTGAGCGCGAACAAGAACGCGGCCGCGCTTGCGGCGCTGGCGCGCGAGCTTGGCGCGCGCTACGCGGCGGTCGGCGATTCCGCTGCCTATGGAGATCTCAAAGCCGCGCTGTCCGGCAGCGGAATCGCCGCGGGAGCGGGCGAAAGCGGACTGATCGAGGCGGCCGAGCGACCAGCCGAATGGGTGATCGGGGCGATCACCGGTGCGGCCGGGCTCAAGCCGACCCTCGCTGCGGCCGAGCGCGGCGCCATCATCGCGCTCGCCAACAAGGAGACCCTGGTCTGCGCCGGCGACCTGTTCATGCGGCGGGCGGCGGCTTCGGGCGCGACCGTGCTCCCCGTCGATTCCGAGCACAACGCCCTGTTTCAGGCCATGAGCGGGAGCCGGCGCGAGGACGTGCGGCGCGTGATCCTCACCGCTTCCGGCGGCCCGTTTCGAACCGCGACCGCCGAGGCGGTCAGGACCGCCACGGTCGAGCAAGCGCTCAAGCATCCCAATTGGACGATGGGCGCCAAGATTACGATCGATTCCGCAACGCTGATGAACAAGGGGCTCGAGCTCATCGAGGCGCATCACCTGTTCGCGCTGGCGCCCGAGCAGATCGATGTCCTGGTGCACCCGCAATCCATCGTGCACAGCCTGGTCGAGTTCTGCGATGGCTCGCTCATTGCCCAGTTGGGCAGCCCGGATATGCGCATTCCCATCGCGTACTGTCTGGCGTGGCCCGAACGCATGACGAGTCCCGCCCCGCGACTCGACTTGGCTCGCGCGGCGACTTTGACCTTCGAGCAGCCCGATCTCGCCCGCTTTCCGGCCCTGGGGCTCGCCCGCCGCGCGCTTGAGGCCGGGGGGGCGACCCCCACGGTGCTCAATGCCGCAAACGAGGTTGCGGTGGCGGAGTTCCTCGCCCGCAGGCTGAATTTTGCTGGTATAGCCGCCCTGGTCGAGGCTAGCCTTGATGCCGCACTGGCTCGAAACTGGACGGCTGAACCCCAAACTATCGACGAGGCACTATTTGTTGACCATAACACAAGATTGTTGGCACACGAGCTATTGCCCGAAATTGCCGCAAAGGTCCGCTAGGAGGCGCAGTTCGGGTAGGAGCTCGGGACTGGGCGGGAACAAAAACACATGAACTTTGATTTTCTGGCAGGGATCAACGCGCTGGGCGGTGGCGTGGTGGGTTACGTCATACCTTTCCTGTTCGTTTTGACCTTGGTCGTGTTCTTCCACGAGCTCGGCCACTTCCTGGTGGCGCGCTGGTGCGGCGTGCGCGTGCTGGTGTTCTCGATCGGATTCGGGCCCGAGCTCTTCGGCTTCAACGACCGCCGCGGCACCCGCTGGCAGCTCTCCGCCATTCCGCTCGGCGGCTACGTCAAGTTTTTCGGCGACGACAATGCCGCCAGCGTCCCCGACCAGGCGGCACTCGCCGCCATGAGCGCGGAAGAGCGCCGGCACAGCTTCGTGCATCAGCCGGTGGCGTCGCGGGCGGCTATCGTGGCGGCTGGCCCGATAGCGAATTTCCTGCTCGCCATCGTCATTTTTGCGGCGCTGTTCATGGTGTTCGGCAAGCCGAGCACCTCGCCGCGCGTCGATGCCGTGCAGCCCGGCAGCGCGGCGCAGGCCGCCGGCTTCCAGCCGGGCGATCTCGTCTTGTCTATCAATGGACGCGCGGTCGAAAGCTTCCCGGACATGCAGCAGATCGTCAGCACCAGTGCGGGCGAGACGCTGCAGTTCGAGGTCGATCGCGGCGGCGTGCATGTCGCGCTCAAGGCCGTGCCGACGCTCAAGGAATCGAAGGACCGCTTCGGCAACGTGCACCGCATCGGTGTGCTCGGCATTACCCGCTCGCCGTCGCCGGAGGATACGCACTTCAAGCCGGTCGGGCCGTTCAAGGCGCTCGAGCTGGGCGTGGAGAAGACGTGGTTCGTGGTGGAACGCACGCTGTCCTATATCGGCGGGGTCATTTCTGGCCGCGAAGCGGCCGATCAGCTCGGCGGCCCGATTCGAATCGCTCAAGTCTCCGGCCAGGTGGCAACGGAAGGCCTGCCGTCCTTGTTCAGCCTGACCGCGGTGCTGTCGGTGTCGATCGGGCTGCTCAACCTGTTTCCGGTGCCGCTGCTCGACGGCGGCCACCTCTTGTTCTACGCGATCGAGGCGACGCGGGGAAAACCGCTGTCGGAGCGCGCGCAGGAGGTCGGATTCCGAATCGGGCTGGCCATCGTCGTGATGCTGATGATCTTTGCGACCTACAACGACATCCTGCATCTGGCCGCCCAATGGACGGCATCGTAGCAGGATTGCAACGTTTGGAGCGTAAGGGGAAAGTCGGGGGAAAGACTCGGTTGCACAACAGGAAAAGCCTGTACAAGCGCCTTGGCTTGTATCGGCCTTTCGGGGGTAGCGACGACCTTTCTCGTGGGCACCGGCTGTCGAGGTGCTCGAAGGGGACGACAAAGGGCGCGTGGGGAATGGAACTTCGTAGGTGGGTCGTTCGAGGGCTGGGCGCCGTCTGCCTTGTCCTCGGGGGAATTTTGTTGAGCGTTGCGGTCGTGTCGCTCACGGCCCGCGTTGCGCATGCCCAGACCGTCAGCTCGATCGTGGTGCAGGGTAATCAGCGGGTCGAAGCTGATACCATCCGCTCCTATTTCAAGCCTGGACCGGGCGGCCGGCTCGACGCCTTCCAGGTCGACGAAGGCGTCAAGGCGCTCTTCGCCACCGGCCTGTTCCAAGACGTTCGTCCATCCATGGCGGGCGGGCGGCTGACCATCACCGTGATCGAGAACCCGGTGATCAACCGCATCGCGTTCGAGGGCAATAAGAAGGTCAAGGACGAGCAGCTCAAGGCCGAGATCCAATCCAAGGAGCGCGGCACGCTCTCGCGCCCCGTGGTGCAGGCCGACACTGCGCGCTTGGTCGAGGTCTATCGCCGCAGCGGCCGCTTCGACGTGCGCATCGAGCCCAAGATCATCGAGCTTCCGAACAACCGGGTCGATCTCGTGTTCGAGGTCAGCGAGGGCGCCAAGACCGGCGTGAAGTCGATCATCTTCGTGGGCAACCAAGCCTACTCGTCGTACCGCCTCAAGGACGTGATCAAGACCTCGACGACCGGCCTGCTGGCGTTCCTGCAGACCGGCGACATCTACGATCCGGACCGGGTCGAGGCGGATCGCGAGCTGCTGCGCCGGTTCTACCTCAAGCACGGCTATATCGACGTGCAAATCGTCTCGGCGATCGGCGAATACGATCCGAACCTGCGCGGGTTCGTGATCACCTTCACCATCGAGGAGGGCCAGCAGTATCGGTTTGGAACGGTCGACGTGCAGTCGACCATCCGGCAGCTCGATCCGGCGCTGCTGCGAGGGCGGCTGCGCGCCTATCCCGGCGACGTCTACAACGCCGAGGCGGTCGAGAAGAGCGTCGAGGACATGACCATCGAGGCCGCCAAGCAGGGCTTCGCCTTCGCGACGGTCCGCCCGCGCGCCGTGCGCGACCCGCAGACGCGCACCGTCAACATCACCTTCATGGTCGAGGAGGGTCAGCGCACCTATATCGAACGGATCAATGTGCGCGGCAATACGCGCACGCGCGACTACGTGATTCGGCGCGAGTTCGACCTCGCCGAGGGCGACGCATACAACCGCGCGCTGGTCAATCGCGCCGAGCGGCGGCTCAAGAACCTCGCCTTCTTCAAGAGCGTGAAGGTAACGACGGAGCCCGGCTCGGCGCCCGATCGCATCATCCTCAATGTCGATGTGGAGGAGCAGTCGACGGGTGAATTCTCGGTCTCCGGCGGCTACTCGACCGCGGACGGGTTCATCGGCGAGGTCAGCGTCGCCGAGCGCAATCTGCTCGGACGCGGCCTTTACGGAAAGATCGCGGTGCAATACGGCCAGTACACGCGCGGTGCCCAGTTCTCCTTCGTCGATCCGTACTTCCTGGGCTATCGGGTGGCGGCCGGGCTCGACGTCTTCTTCAAGCAGCAGAACCCGACCAGCTACGTGTCATACGAGACCCAGACGCTGGGCTTCGGCACGCGGCTGGGCTTTGCCCTGCGCGAGGATCTCGGCCTGCAGCTGCGCTATTCGCTCTATCAGCAGAAGATCACGCTGCCGCAGAACTTGATGAACTGCAACAACATCAACCCGGATTTCTTGAACACATTCCCGACCCCCGACAAGATCAATACCACCCCGGCGCTCACTCCGCCGCCGAATTTTGCGGGCCTCGCGAACTGCTTCGTGGATGGCGAGGCGTCGGCCGCGGTCAAGAACGAGCTCGCGAGAGGGCCCGTGCTCACGTCGCTGGTCGGCTACACGCTGTCGTACAACACGCTCGACAACAACAGGAGCCCGACGCAGGGCATCTTGACCGAGTTCCGGCAGGACTTCGCGGGCGTGGGCGGCGATGTCAAATTTGTCCGCACGACCACCGATATCTACGGCTACCACGAAGTGATCTCCGACGTCATCGGCATGATGCATCTGCAAGGGGGGCAGATCACGGGTTGGGACGGTGGCGTGCGCATGCTCGATCACTTCCAGATGGGCCCGAACCTGGTGCGCGGTTTTGCCCCGGCGGGCATTGGTCCGCGCGATCTGACCCAGCTGCCGTTCACGGGCGTCTACGGCGATGCGCTCGGCGGCACGTACTACTGGGGTGCGAGCCTGGAGCTGCAGACGCCACTCTATTTCCTGCCCAAGGACGCGGGTGTGAAGGTTGCGGCCTTTGCCGATGCCGGCTCGCTCTGGAACTATACCGGCCCGACTTTCTTTCCGGCCACCGGCGAGGTCATCTCGGGCTCGATCTGCGCGACGCCGCCGTGCCCCATCGACAACGGCATGTTCGTACGCTCCTCAGTCGGCGTCGGGTTGATTTGGGATTCGCCGTTCGGTCCGCTCCGCTTCGATTATGCTTTCCCGCTGAGCAAGGAGCCCTACGACCGGGTGCAGCAGTTCCGCTTCGGTGGCGGAACGAAATTCTGATCCCACGGCCCGTTCGGCCACCCGAACCCCGAAGTTCGCAGACATCGTGCCGCAAGGGCGGTTGCGAATTCGCGTCCAAAAGGGGCACTAGTGCCCCGAACCCGAAGTTCGCGCATATCGTGCCGCGCATTCGACCGCGAACTTCGGGTTCAAAGGAGCACTAGAATCATGGATTTGCTAGTGTCACATTGATTCCGAAGTTCGCATCGGAGGCTCCCGCAAGGGCTTGCGAGCTACGAAATCGGGACACTAGTGCCCCGAACCCGAAGTTCGCGCATATCGTGCCGCGAGCTTAACCGCGAACTTCGGGTTCAAAGGGGCACTAGAATCATAGAGTTACTAGTGGTCCTCGATTCCGAAGTTCGCAAACGGGGGTGCTGCACAATGATGCGAACTTCGGAATCGGACCACTAGGAGCGGTATGACGGAGCCCTTCTTTTTCGATCGCGGACGCGGGCTCACCGTGCGCGAAATCGCCGGCCTCACCGGCGCCGTGCCGCGGCCGGGCGCCGACCTCGATCGCCGCATCACCGGAATCGCGGCGCTCGACCGCGCCGCTCCCGACGACCTCGCATTTCTCGACAAGCTGAAATACGCCCCCCAATTGTCGGCGACCATGGCCGGCGCCTGCCTAACGACGGAGCGCTATGCCGGTCGCGCTCCCGCGCATCTGAGCGTGCTGTGCGTGGGGGAGCCCTATCGCGCGTTCGTCGAGGTGACGCGGACGCTCTTTCCCGATGCGGTACGTCCCTCCTCGCTGTTCGAGGTGCAGGGTGTGGCGACGGGGGCCTTCGTCCATCCGACCGCTCGCCTCGAAAGCGGCGTCACCGTGGATCCGGGCGTCGTCATCGGTCCCCGCGCCGAGATTGGCGCCGGTACGATGATCAACGCCGGCGCGGTGATCGGCCCCAAGGTCCGCATCGGGCGTCAATGCGCGATCGGCGCCAACAGCTCGATCGCCAACAGCTTGATCGGCGATCGCGTGATCGTGCACCCCGGCTGTGCCATTGGACAGGACGGCTTCGGCTATGTGATGGGAGCGCGCGGCCACCGCAAGGTTCTGCAGATCGGCCGCGTCATCCTGCAGGACGACGTGGAAATCGGCGCCGGCACCACCATCGATCGCGGCGCCAATCGCGACACCGTGATCGGCGAAGGCACCAAGATCGACAACCTGGTGCAGATCGGACACAATGTTTCCATCGGCCGCCACTGCGTCATCGTCTCGCAATGCGGCATCTCTGGCAGCGTTGTCCTCGAGGATCATGTCATCCTGGCCGGACAGGTCGGACTTCCAGACAATGTGAAGATCGGCGAAGGCGCGATCATCGGAGCCAAGAGCGGCGTGATATCCGACGTACCGGCGGGCGAAAAGTGGTTCGGCTACCCGGCCATGCGCGGGCGCGAGTTCCTTCGCAACCTGATGACGCTGCGCCGCTGGGTGAACGAAGACGCGACGGTGCGCGACGGCGACGATGCCGCGATCGATGATGCATCCGGGCAAGATGGCCGCAGCGATGATGGGCGGCGAGGGTGATGAACGAGGTTCAAACCACGCTCGAGACCGCCGACATCACGGCCATTCTCAAGGCGCTGCCCCATCGCTACCCGTTCTTGATGGTCGACCGCATCATCAACATGCGAGGCGACGAGTCGGCGATCGGAATCAAGAACGTGAGCGTCAACGAGCCGCAGTTCGTCGGACACTTTCCCGGCAACCCGGTCTTTCCCGGCGTGCTGCTGATCGAGGGCATGGCGCAGACGGCGGGCGCGATCTGCGTGCTCGCGCAGATGGGCGGCGATCAGCCCAAGCGCGTCTACTTCCTCACCATCGACAAGGCCAAGTTCCGCAAGCCGGTGGTGCCGGGCGATACCGTCGAGTACCACGTGAGAAAAATTGCCCGCAAGAAGAACATGTGGTGGTTTCGCGGCGAGGCGAAGGTCGCCGGGCAAATGGTCGCCGAGGCGGAAGTCGGCGCCATGCTGGCGTGAGGTCGGCGATGGCCGCAATTGATCCGACCGCCCGGATTGAAAAGGGGGCGGTGATTGGGAACGACGTATCGATCGGGCCCTATTGCATCATCGGCCCGCATGTCGCGATCGGCGATGGTTGCCGTCTCATCGCCCAGGTTCACGTCACCGGGCATACCACGATCGGCCCGCGCACGACGCTCTATCCGTTTGCGTCGCTGGGAACTCCGCCGCAATCCGTGAAGTACCGCGGCGGTCCGACCCGTCTCGTGGTCGGCGCCGACTGCCAAATCCGCGAAGGCGTCACCATCAACACCGGCACGGAGGAAGATCGCGGCGTGACCGAGGTGGGCGATCGCTGCTGGCTCATGGTCGGCTCCCACGTCGGCCACGATTGCAAAGTCGGCAGCGACGTGACCTTCGCCAACAACGTGGTGCTCGGCGGTCACGTGACGATCGGCGATTTCGTCGTGTTCGGCGGCCAGGCCGCGGTGCGTCAGTTCGTGCGGATCGGGGAGGGCGCGATGGTGGTCGGCCTGAGCGGAGTGCGCGCCGACATCATCCCGTTCGGCCTCGTGCAGGGGCCGCTCGCCGATCTGATCGGACTGAACGTCGTTGGCATGCGCCGGCGCGGCGTGAGCAAGGTCGACATCCATCGGCTGCGGCAGGCGTATCAGGCGATGTTCTTCGGTCCCGGCACATTTCGCGAGCGGCTCGATCGGGTTGCGGCGGAAAGCGGCGCCGATCCGCTCGTCGCCAAGATCATCGCCTTCATTCGTTCCGGCACGCGACCCTTGACCATGGCGATCCGGCGCGCGCCGGTCGACGAGGAGTCATGAGCGCGGCGGCCGCAATGCCGGACGATGGTCCACTCGCGGTCATCTGCGGCGCCGGAAGCCTGCCGTTCGCGGTCGCCGATGCGGTGGCCAAGCGCGGGCGCGCCGTCGTGCTCTTCGCCATCCGCGGATGGGCGGACCCGGAACGCGTGGCGGCCTATCGGCATCATTGGGCCGCCTTCGGGCAGTTCGGCTGGTTCTGCCGGGTCGCCCGCCGCGAGGGCTGTCGCGACGTGGTCTTCATCGGCTCCATGGTGCGGCCCGCGATCTGGCGCATCCGGCCGGACATCAAGACGCTGCGGCTGCTGCCGACCGTCTTCAAGATCTTCCGCGGCGGGGACGATCATCTGCTCACGGGGGTCGCCAAAATTTTCGAGGAGCATGGGTTCCGGCTCGTTGGGGCGCATCAGGTCGCGCCCGAGATCCTGATGCCGGAAGGCGTGCTCGGCCGCGAGCAACCGCGCGCCCGCGATCACGCCGATATCGCCAAGGGAAGGGCGTTCCTCGATGCCATCAGCCCGTTCGACGTCGGGCAGGCGGTGGTCGTGGCCGATGGCCACGTGCTCGCAGCCGAGGCGGCGGAAGGAACCGACCACATGCTGGCGCGGGTGGCGGAGCTACGCGGCAGCGGGCGCATAGCCGCGGCGGCGGGCCGCGGCGTGCTAGTCAAGGCCGCCAAGCGCAACCAGGATCGGCGCTTCGACTTGCCGTCGATCGGTCCGCGCACGGTCGAGGGCGCCGCGCGCGCCGGGCTTGCCGGCATTGCCGTCGTCGCCGGCAGCACCGTCGTCGCCGACGCCGACCGCATCGCCTCGTTCGCCGACCGCGAGCGCTTGTTCGTCTATGGGCTCGCGGACAAGACGGCGGGGCGATGACCGCGCCCCTGCAAGCTCCCTCGCGCGCCAGGACGCTCGAGGTCTTTCTCGTCGCCGGCGAGGAATCGGGTGATCGGCTCGGTGCCGCGCTGATGCGGGCGCTGCGGGAACGCACCGCCGGGCGGGTACGTTTTGCCGGAGTCGGCGGCCGCGAAATGGCCGGCGAAGGGTTGACCAGCCTCTATTCGATCGATGATCTAGCGATCATCGGGTTCAGTGCACTCCCGCGCCGCATCCCCCACATTCTGCGCCGCATCCGCTCGACCGCCGAGACCGTGGTGGCGAGCCGTCCGGACGTGCTCGTGGTCATCGACAGTCCGGACTTCACGCTGCGGATCGCCCGCCGGGTGCGGGCAGCGGACGCCTCGATCCCGATCGTGGAATATGTATCGCCGTCGGTCTGGGCCTGGCGGCCGGGTCGCGCGCGTGTGCTGCGCGGCTTTGTCGATCACATCCTGGCCCTGCTGCCGTTCGAGCCCGAGGCTCACCGGCGGCTGGGCGGCCCGCCCTGCACCTATGTGGGTCATCCCTTGGCGGGACAGGTGGGCGATCTGCGTCCGAATGCACAGGAGGCACGCCGCCGGCTCGAGGCGCCGCCCGTCTTGCTCATGCTGCCGGGCAGCCGCACGGGCGAAATCGCGCGGTTGCTGGCCGTGTTCGCACGCGCGGTTGAGCTCCTCCGGGACCGGGTCGGGCCGCTCGAGGTCGTGGTGCCGACGGTCCCGCATCTCGTCGAGCCGATCCGGAAAGCCACCGCGCATTGGCCGGCGCCGCCGCGCATCGTGACCGAGACCGCCGAGAAGCATGCTGCCTTCCGCATCGCCCGGGCGGCGCTGGCGAAGTCCGGCACCATTACCCTCGAGCTTGCGCTCGCCGGCGTCCCCACGGTTGCGGCCTACAAGGTGTCCGCGCTCGAATACTATGCGGTCGGGCGCAGAATCTTGCAGCGGCTTCCTTCGATCATTCTCGCCAACCTGTTGCTCGGCGAGAATGTCGTTCCGGAGCTGCTGCAGCAATACTGCACGTCCGAACGGCTCGCCGCAGCCTTGGTGCCGCTCTTCGACGACACACCGCAGCGTCGGCGCCAGATCGACGCGTTCGCCAAGCTCGATGCCATCATGGAGATCGGTGCGAACTCGCCCGCGGCGCGCGCGGCCGACATCGTGCTCGCCGCAGCCACGCGCGCGTCGGCGTCGTGATGTGCGCTCGCGTTCGCGGCCTGACCCGGACACGTCCGGTTCACGACTGGAAACAGCCAGCTATCAAGTAGATCGGAATTACTTCCTGCGCGAGATCGGCACGTAGTCGCGCTGGGTGGCGCCGGTATAGAGCTGGCGCGGGCGACCGATCTTCTGGTGCGGATCCTCGATCATTTCCTTCCACTGGGAAATCCAGCCGACGGTGCGGGCAACCGCGAACAGCACGGTGAACATGGTGGTCGGGAAACCCATCGCCTTGAGCGTGATGCCCGAATAGAAGTCGATGTTCGGATAGAGCTTCTTCTCGATGAAATACTCGTCATGCAGCGCGATCCGCTCGAGCTCCAAGGCGACGTCCAGCAACGGATCGTCCTTGATGCCGATCTCGCCCAGCACCTCGTGACAGGTCTTCTGCATGATCTTCGCGCGCGGGTCATAGTGCTTGTAGACCCGGTGGCCGAAGCCCATGAGGCGGAAGCTGTCGTTCTTATCCTTGGCGCGGCGGATATATTCCGGGATGCGCTCGGGCTTGCCGATCTCGCGCAGCATGTTGAGCGCGGCCTCGTTGGCCCCGCCATGGGCGGGTCCCCACAAGCAGGCGCAGCCGGCCGCGATGCAGGCGAAGGGATTGGCGCCCGATGAGCCGGCGAGCCGCACCGTCGAGGTCGAGGCGTTCTGCTCGTGATCGGCGTGCAGGATGAAGATGCGGTCCATGGCGCGAGCCAGCACCGCGTTGGGCTTGTACTCCTCGCACGGCACTGCGAAGCACATGCGCAGAAAGTTGGTGGCGTAATCGAGGTCGTTCTTCGGATAGATGAAGGGCTGGCCGATCGTATACTTGTAGGCCATCGCCGCCATGGTCGGCATCTTCGCGATCATGCGGATCGAGGCGATCATCCGCTGCGTCGGATCCGAGATGTCGGTCGAGTCGTGATAGAACGCCGACAGCGCGCCGACGCAGCCCGTCATCACCGCCATCGGATGGGCGTCGCGCCGAAAGCCCTGATAGAACCGGCTCATCTGCTCGTGCACCATGGTGTGGTGGGTGACACGATCGTCGAAGTCGGCCTTCTGTGCGGCGGTCGGCAGCTCGCCGTAGAGCAGGAGATAGCAGGTCTCGAGGAAGTCGCCGTGCTCGGCGAGTTGCTCGATGGGGTATCCGCGATAGAGCAGGATGCCCTCATCGCCGTCGATGTAGGTGATCTTGGACTCGCAGCTGCCGGTCGAGGTATAGCCGGGATCGTAGGTGAACATTCCGGTCTCGGCGTAGAACTTGCCGATGTCGATCACCGACGGGCCGATCGTTCCCTCGTAGACCGGGAACGTGCTCTCTTTGTCGCCGACGACGAATTTCCCGGTTTTGATGTTGGCGCCGGTCTTCGCATCCATGATCGAGCCCTCGGTTGTGTCGCCCGGCAGACTGCACTCCCCGCTGGAACAGTGGAAAGTGATGCGCAAGTGCGTCCGCCGGGGAGACCGCTTTTGGCGTAGCCCATCCCCGTGTGCGCTGCAAGATCGATCGCCGCGCGCGCCTGTCCGCTGCCAATGACGTAGGTATTTCCGCGGCATGCGGCTAGTGGCCCGAGGCCCCGCGCTCCGCCTAGTGCCCCGAACCCGAAGTTCGCGCATACCACGCCGCGAGTTCGCCCGCGAACTTCGGGTTCAAAGGGGCACCAGAATCATAGAGTTGCTAGTGGTCCTCGATTCCGAAGTTCGCAAACGAGGATGCCGCACAAATGATGCGAACTTCGGAATCGGACCACTAGCCGTGATTGGCGGTCACCGCGGACACCTGATCCCGCAGCCGGCCGAGGCTTTCGTCTTTACCCAGCACGGCCAACACGTCGAAAATCGGCGGCGAGGTGATGCGCCCGGTGAGCGCTGCCCGCAGCGGCTGCGCCACGCCGCCGAGCTTGAGGCCCTTGCGCTCGGCAAAGGTGCGCACCGCCTGCTCGGTCGTCTCGGCGCTCCACGGCTCCACTGCCGCGAGGTCCTCGGCGAGATCGCCGAGCAACGCCCGCGCCTCGGTCGTGAGCAGGCCCGCCGCCTTGTCATCCAGGACCAGTGGGCGGTCGGCGAAGATGAAGCGCGCGCCATCGAGGAGTTCGACTAAAGTCTTGGCCCTTTCCTTCAGCCCGGGCATGGCCGCCTTGAGCTTTTGCCGCAGCTCGGGGGTGAGCTTGGCGGCGAGCTCGGCGCCGCCCGCGATGTGCGGCAACACGCGCTCGAGTTCGGCCAGCAGCTCGGCATCGCCACTCTGGCGCATGTAGTGGGCATTGAGGCTCTCGAGCTTGGCGAAGTCGAAACGCGC
>JBKPUA010000436.1:0-6876 GCA_046735815.1 Pseudomonadota bacterium | reverse complement strand
GGCGGGCACGTTGATCAGCACCTTTCTTACCTTCAATCCCGCCATCGGCGTCGAGTTCACCATGAAGGCGCTGGTGGTGGTGATGATGGGCGGCGTCGGCAACATGGTCGGCAGCCTCTGCGCCGGCGTGCTGCTCGGTGTGGCGGAAGCCCTGTGCTCCTACTTCATCGATTCCAGCCTGACCTTGGCGGTCGCCTATTTCCTGTTTCTCTTCGTCCTGCTCCTGCGTCCGCGCGGCCTGTTCGGAACGCCGTGATGCGGACTTCGTTTGTCATCGTCGTGCTCACTCTGCTGGTCGCCGCGCTGGCGGCGGTGCCGTGGCTTGTCTCCGACTACGGCCTCGGCTTCATGATCAACCTGATCTGCTACGTCGTGCTCACCGTGGCCTGGGCGCTGTTCTCAGGCACCACGCGCTACGTCTCGCTCGCTACCGCCGCCTTCTTCGGGCTCGGCGCCTATACCGTGGCGATGTTGATCAAGGTGCTGCCGATCTACGCCACCTTCGGCGTCGCGCTCGTGCTGGGAACGGTAATGGCGTTCGTCGTCGGTCTGGTGACGTTGCGCATCTCCGGGATGTTCTTCGTCATCTTCGGCTTCGGCCTCTCCGAGCTGATGCGCGAGCTGCTGGTGTGGTGGGAGATCACTCAGACCCACACCATGGGGCGCTACGTCTTCGTGCCGTTCGATACCACGCTGATCTACGAGCATCTCCTGGGGCTTGCGGCGCTGGTGTTCCTGGTGGGCTGGCTCATCCGGCGGTCCCGGCTCGGCGTTGCGCTGCTGGTGATCGGCGACGACGAGACCATGGCGCGGCAGGCCGGCATCAACGTGCCGTTCGCGAAGATCGCCATGTTCGTGGTCTCCTCGGTGTTCATGACCATCGTGGGTGCGGTGATGGCGCCGCGCTTCGGCTATCTCACGCCGAACTTCGCGTTCAATCCGCTGATCTCGTTCCAGGTCGTCATCATGGCGCTGCTCGGCGGGATGCAGCGCCTGTGGGGACCGCTGCTCGGTGTCATCCCGCTGGTGCTGCTCTCGGAGCTGCTGCAGGTGCGGTTTCCGTTCTGGTACAGCGTGCTGCTCGGCCTCATCTTCATGGTCATCGTCTATTTCCTTCCGCGTGGGGTCACGGGTTTGGTGGAGGATATCTGGGCGTGCTTGCGCCAACCGCTCGCGCCGCGCAGCGACATCGCGGTGAGCAACGCCTGGAGCGGACCATCGATATCGTTGCCGCGCGGCATCACCCGCTTCATCGAAAGCCTCTGGCTGCGGCTCGTGCGCCGCCAACCGACCGGAGAATCGTGATGCCGGGGCTGCTCGAGGTCGATGGGCTGACCAAGTCGTTCGGCGGCCTCCTGGCCGTGAGCAACATGTCGCTCGCGGTCTCGCCCGGCGAGGTTCTGGGGCTCATCGGTCCCAACGGCTCGGGCAAGACCACGCTCCTCAACCTGATCGCCGGCACGCTGCGGTGCGACGCCGGCAGCATCCGCATCGGCGGCGAGGACGTCAGCCGGCTGCCCAATCACCTGCGCGTGCGCAAGCGCATCAACCGCACCTTCCAGCTCGTGCGCATGCCGCCGAACCTGCCGGCGATCGTCGGCGTCATGGCGGGCGTGATGTACGGCGCCGAGCCCAAGCCCTACCGAGATGCCGAAGGCGCAGCCGCGGCCATTCTCGCCGAGCTCGATCTCCTCCCCAAGGCCGGCTATCGGCTCGATCAGCTCACCTATATCGAGCAGAAGCGGATCGAGCTCGCGCGCGCTCTCGCCACCAGGCCGCGGGTGCTGCTGCTCGACGAATGGCTGTCGGGGCTCTCCCCCGGCGAGCTCGAGGGCGGCATGGCGGTGGTGCGGCAGCTCGCCACGCAGGGCCTCGCCGTCATTCTGGTCGAGCACGTGATGACGGCGGTGCGGGCGCTGTGCGCGCGCGTCGTGGTGATGAATGCCGGGCTCAAGATCGCCGAGGGTCCGCCGACCCAAGTGCTGCAGGATGCGGAAGTGATCCGCGCCTATCTCGGCGACGAGGACGTGTGAGGTCCTGCCATGCGCGAGCTTCGCCATGCTTGAGATTTCCGGACTCACTCATGCCTATGGCCGGCATGCGGCGCTGGACGACGTCAGCATCCGCCTGCGCGCCGGCGAGGCAGTCGCGATCCTTGGCGCCAACGGCGCGGGCAAGACCACGCTCATCAACGCGATCGCTGGGCTCATCCGCCCCGCCAGCGGCTCGATCCGGTTCGAGGGGCGTGAGCTCGTGGGCTTGTCCGCCGACCGCATCGTCGAGATCGGAATCGCCACGGTGGCGGAGAACCGGCGTCTGTTCGAGCCGATGTCGGTGATCGAGAATCTCGAGCTCGGCGCCTACGCGGATCGCGCTCGCGCGGGCGCAGCAGCGACGCTCGATCGCGTGTTCGACCTTTTTCCCCGCCTTGCCGAGCGCCGCCACCAGGCCGTGCGCACCATGAGCGGCGGCGAGCGGCAGATGGTGGCGCTCGGCCGCGCGCTGATGGCGCAGCCCAGGCTGCTCCTGCTCGACGAGCCCTCGCTCGGGCTGTCGCCGCGTCTGTCGGGCGAGTTGTTCGCCGCGCTGGCGCGCATCGCCCGCGATGTCAGCATCCTGATGGTTGAGCAGAACGCCCGCCGCGCGCTGAAGATGGCGAACCGCGCCTATCTTCTGGCGCTTGGGCGCATCGTCGGTGAGGGCGAAGCCAAATCGCTCGCCAACGATAGCGCCGTCGCCCGGTCCTATTTGGGATTATGACGGTCTCTCGCTGTCGTTCTCGCGCGAATCTCTCCGCCGTCGTTCCCGCGAAAGCGGGAACCCATAACCAGCGCCTCTGGAATATGGGTCCCCGGCGCATATCGGCTATAGCCGAATATGCGCACTAAAAGGTGCCGATCTCGGGTAAACCCGAGATCGGATGCGCGGGGACGACAAAGCGGAGATCGTGTCGCGAGACCGGCGGGTCAAACAGTCGACGGGGAGTTTCGTTCAGTGACGGACGTCTTGAAGGGGGTGCGGGTCGTCGAGCTCAGCACGGTCATCACCGCTCCGCTCACCGGGCTCATGCTCGCCGATCTCGGCGCCGACGTGATCAAGGTCGAGCCGCCGCGCGGCGGCGATCCGTTCCGCAACTTCCGCGGCGGGCAGTACAGCCCCAATTTCGTCGCCTATAACCGCGGCAAGCGCAGCATTCAGCTCGACCTGCGCAGCGAGGCGGGCCACACCGTTCTGCTCGAGCTCATCGCGCGCGCCGACGTGCTGCTCGAGAACTATCGCCCCGGTGTCATGGATAAGCTGCGATTGAGCGACGACGTGCTGCGCGCCGCCAATACGAGGCTGATCCATTGCTCGATCACCGGCTTCGGCGCCTCCGGGCCCTACAGCGCGCGGCCGGCCTACGACAACGTCGCGGTGGCGCTGAGCGGGATCCTGAGCCTGCACCTCGATCCCGAGCATCCGCAGTCGAGCGGGCCGACGATCGCCGACAATGCCACCGGCATGTTCGCCTGCTACGGCATCCTCGGCGCCTTGTACGAGCGTGAGAAGAGCGGCCGCGGTCACCGCGTCGACGTCAATATGCTGGAGGCCGGCATCGCCTTCATTCCCGATCCGTTCGCGAATTACACACGGGCAGGAATTGTGAGCGACCGGCTGACGCGGGTCGCCGCCTCGCAGTCCTTTGCGTTCCGCTGCGGCGACGGCAAGCTGCTCGCCGTGCACCTGTCGTCGCAGCCCAAATTCTTCGAAGCGATCGCCGCCGCGCTTGAACGCCCGGACCTCGTGCACGACGAGCGCTTTACCACCCGCGACCTGCGGATCGCGAACTACGGCGAGCTCACCCGCGCATTCGCCGAGATCATCGCAACCAAGCCGCGCATCCATTGGATGACCGTGCTCGAAGCCAACGACGTGCCGTTCGCGCCGGTGCAGAGCCTGCAAGAAGTAATCGACGACCCGCAAGTTCGCCATCTCGGCACCTTCTATCAGCAACGTCATCCGACCGAGGGCGAGATCACCGCCATCCATTGCCCGGCGTTGATCGACGGCGCGCGCGAGGAGCGCGCGCTGCCGGCGCCCACGCTCGGCGAGCACACCGACGAGGTGCTGGCGGAGCTTGGTTACGATCGGGCTCAAATCGCCAAGCTGCGGGCAGCCTCGGTGATTTAGCTCGCGAGACGAACGGCCATGCGCATCAAGAGGAAATCATGAAACGAAGCAGCGATCGCATTCTCACCACGCACGTCGGAAGCCTGATCCGTCCGCAGGCGCTGCAGGAGATGATGCGCGCCAAGCAGGGCGGGAAACCTTATGACCGCGCCGCCTACGAGTCGTGCCTCAAGCAATCGGTCGCCGAGGTGGTGCGCCATCAGGGCGAGGTCGGGCTCGACGTCATCAGCGACGGGGAATACGGCAAGGCGATCAGCTGGAATCAATACGTGGTGGAGCGCCTCAGCGGGTTCGAGCTGCGCACCATCCAGCCGGGATACAGGCCCGGCATTCCGGGCGCCGACCGGACACGCTTCAAGGACTTCTACGCCGAGCTCGACGTGCGCGAGCCCATGGCCAACGACAAGATGGTCGCCTGCATCGCCCCGGTGAAATATATCGGGCAGGAGATCGTGCAGCGGGACATTGCCAACTTCAAAGCCGCGCTCGCGGGCGTGCAAGTGGAGGAGGCCTTCATGCCGGTGGTCGCGCCGTCGAGCGTGCTACCGGACCGCAAGGACGAGCACTACAAGGGCGAGGAGGATTGGCTCGAGGCTGTCACCGCGGCGATGCGCACGGAATACCGGATGATCGTCGATGCCGGCTTCATCCTGCAGATCGACGACGCGCGCGCCGCCACCGCCTACGATCGCATGGTGCCGCCCGCGAGCTTTGAGGATTACAAGCGCTGGCTGGCGAAATTCGTCGAGTCGCTCAACCACGCGCTGGAAGGCATTCCCGAGGAGCGCGTGCGCTACCACGTCTGCTGGGGAAGCTGGCCCGGCCCGCATGTGAGCGACGTGCCGCTCAAAGACATCGTCGACCTCATCCTCAAGGTGCGCGCCGGCGCCTATGTGATCGAGTCCGCCAATCCACGCCACGAGCACGAGTGGCAGGTGTGGAAGAACGTCAAGCTGCCCGACGGCAAGATCCTGATCCCCGGCGTCATCAGCCACGCCACCAACGTGGTCGAGCATCCGGAGCTCATCGCCGAGCGCATCCTGCGTTTTGCCAATCTGCTCGGGCGCGAGAACGTGATGGCGGGCACCGATTGCGGCTTCGCCCAGGGCACGTTCTACCGCCGCGTCCATCCGACCGTGATGTGGGCCAAGTTCGAGGCGCTGGTCGAGGGCGCGCGGCTCGCGAGCAAGCAATTGTGGAAGTGAGTCGCGCAGCAGCATACGAGCAGTTTCGTTGTCATGCCGGGCTTGACCCGGCAATCCATCCTCCTCGCAAGAAGATGGATGCGCGGGTCAAGCCCGCGCATGACGCAGGCGGATAAAGAGGAGAGCCCATGCGCCACGTCGATGCCTTCTGCCATTTCTTCCCGCGCGCCCTGTTCGAGAAGATGTCGCAGACCACCGGGGGCACCAAGGACATCGGCAAGCGCATGCAGGGCGTGCGCACCATCCACGACCTCGACGCGCGGCTCAAGATGATGGACGAGTTCGACGACTATTCGGAAATTCTTTCGCTCGGGCTGCCGCCGCTCGAAGCGATGGCTCCTCCCGAGCTCACGCCGGAATTCGCCCGCGTCGCCAACGACGGGCTGGCCGAGCTGTGCGCCAAATATCCCGACCGCTTCGCCGGCTATGTCGGCGCGCTGCCCATGAACGCGCCCGAGGCCGCCGCCAAGGAAGCCGAGCGCATCCTCATCCGCGGCAATGCCAATGGGCTGCAGCTCCACACCAACGTCAACGGCGCGTGCCTCGACGAGCCGCGCTTCTTTCCGATCTTCGAGATCGCGGCCAAGTCGGGCAAGCCGGTGCTGCTGCACCCGGCGCGCACGCCCAATGTCCCGGACTTCCCCGCCGAGACCAAGTCGAAATACGAGATCTGGGCGATCCTGGGCTGGCCCTACGAAACCAGTTGCACCATGGCGCGGCTGATCTTCTCGGGCGTGACCACGCGGCTGCCGAACCTGAAAATCCTGATCCACCACCTCGGCGCCATGATCCCGTTCTTCGACGCCCGCCTCGACACCGGCTGGGCGACGCTCGGAAGCCGTACCTCCGACGAGGACTACAGCGGCGTCCTGCCCATGCTGGGCCGGCCGCTGATGGATTGCTTCAAGGAGTTCTACGCCGATACCGCGCTGTGCGGCGGCCGCATCGGAACAGTATGCGGGCTCGAATTCTACGGCGTCGACCACGTGCTCTACGCCTCCGACGCCCCCTTCGGCGCGGAAGGCGGGGCGAGCTATATCCGCGAGACCATGAAGGTCATCGCCTCGCTCGATATCAGCGCGGCCGACAAGGAGAAGATTTGCTACCGGAACGCGCAGGCGCTGTTCAGGTTGAACTAAGGCCAGTTGCACGAACCAATGACCGTCATCCTGAGGTGCGAGCACCGCAGGCAAGTTTACGCAGCCTGCGCAAGCTTGGCTGCGTGCGAGCCTCGAAGGATGAACGGCCCCGGTTCGCGGCGGCATGGGGGCCGTCGCCCCTTCGAGGCCCTCGCTTCGCTCGGGCACCTCAGGGTGACGGTTCGGGAGAGTCACTTTCGGCGCTCACGTCCGATGCTCCCACAGTGCCGCATGCGGACATGAGCTATGCGTGGGCGCGGCTTTACCGCTCTTCGCGGCATCGGTTAAGGTGCCGGACAAAACAAGAAAACAAGGGAGGACGTCGATTTTGCTGACCTTACGGGTCCTGACGTGCGCCGCCG
>JBKPUA010000435.1:0-3703 GCA_046735815.1 Pseudomonadota bacterium | reverse complement strand
GATCGGCGCGCCGCCGGCGCCGTCCGGGCAAACGTTCCAATACACGCTCAATGTCGCCGGCAAGCTCAGCGATCCGGCCGAATTCGCTGACGTGATCGTCAAGACCGGCCGCGCCGGCGAGATCACGCGCTTGCGCGACGTCGGCCGCGTCGAGCTCGGATCGCAAACCTATGCCCAGATCTTCACGCTCGACGGCAAGCCCGCGGCGGGGCTCGCGATCTACCAGGCGCCGGGCGCCAATGCGCTCGACGTGGCGCACACGGTGCGCGAGAAAATGAGCGTGCTGGCGGGCGAGTTTCCGCAGGGGCTCGCCTACAGCATTCCCTTCGACACCACCACCTTCGTCGAGCAGTCGATCCACGAGGTGTACAAGACGCTGTACGAGGCCGCGATCCTCGTGCTCATCGTCGTCCTGGTGTTTCTGCAGGACTGGCGGGCGATGCTGATCCCGGCCACCACGGTGCCGGTCACCATCATCGGTGCCTTTGCGGCCATGGCCGCGCTTGGATTCACCGTCAATTTCTCGACCCTGTTCGCGATCGTGCTGGCCATCGGCATCGTGGTGGACGATGCCATCGTGGTGGTCGAAGGCGCCGTCCACAACATGGAGAAGGGCATGTCGGGGCGCGAGGCCGCGAGCGCTGCCATGCGCCAGCTGTTCGGTCCGATCATCGGCATCACGCTGGTGCTGATGTCGGTGTTCCTGCCGGCCGCCTTCCTGCCCGGGCTGACCGGCCGCATGTACGCGCAGTTCGCGCTGGTGATCGCGGCAACCGCGCTCATCAGCGCGATCAACGCCGCAACCTTGAAGCCGACGCAAGCCGCCATGTGGCTGCGCCCGGCGGTCCCGCCGGCGCAGCGCAACATCGTCTACCGCGCGTTCAACCGGGTCTATGACCGCCTGGAGCGCTGGTACGGGACCTTGGTCGCCGGCATGGTCCACCGCAGCGCGCTCATGACGATCCTGGCGCTCGCGCTCATCGCCGCCACCGGTTACGGCTTCTCGCGCGTGGCGACCGGCTTTCTGCCGATCGAGGACCAGGGCTATATGATCGCGCTGGTGCAGCTGCCCGATGGCGCCTCGCTCGAGCGCACGCAGAAAGCCCTGGACAGGGTTTACGAGGTCAGCCGCAAGACGCCGGGCGTCGCACAGGTGATCACCATCGCCGGCGTCTCGGCGCTCGACAACAGTGCGACGCTCTCGAGCGCCGGCGTCGCCTACATCATCTTGAAGGATTGGAGCGAGCGCGGCAAAGGCGAGGATCTGCTGTCGCTGTTCAAGAACCTCAATGCCTCCCTCGCCGCAGTCGACGAGGCGGATATCCTGGTGATGCCGCCGCCGCCGATCCAAGGCGTCGGCAACGATGCCGGCTTCACCATGCAGATCGTGTTGCGCGACGGCAGCTTCGACATGGCCAAGCTGCAGAGCGTCACCGATGCGATCGTCGCCAATGCCAAGTCGCAATCGGCCCTGCAGCTGGTGATGGCGTCGTTCCGCGCGGGCGTGCCGCAATATTCGCTCGAGGTCGACCGGGTGAAGGCGCAGACGCTGCAAGTTTCGCTCGACCAGGTGTTTGCCGCGCTGGCGGGCTATCTCGGATCGAGCTACGTCGATCAGTTCAACAAGTTCGGACGCGTATTCCAGATCTACGTGCAGGCCGATGCGCAGTCTCGGCTGCGGCTGGAAGACATCCAGAACATGTTCGTGCGCAATCGGGACGGGCACATGGTCCCACTGGGAACGCTCGTCAAGATCACCCAGACGGTGGGACCCTCGCTCATCAGCCTGTTCAATCTCTATCCGACCGCGACCATCATCGGCATGCCGGCGGACGGGTTCTCGTCCGGCGAAACGCTGACACTGATGGGGGAGATCGCGCGCCGCACGCTGCCGGCGGGCGTGGGCTTCGAGTGGAGCTCCATGTCCTATCAGGAGAAGCTCGTCGGCAATCAGATGTATATCGTGTTTGGCTTGGCGCTGCTGCTCGTCTATCTCGTGCTCGCAGGGCAATACGAGAGCTGGTATGCGCCGGTGTCGGTCATCCTGGCGGTGCCGCTGTCGTTCATCGGGCCGGTCGCGGCGCTTTCGGCGCTGACGAAAAGCGGGCTCAACAATAATCTCTACGTCCAGATCGGGCTGGTTCTGCTGATGGCGCTGTCGGCGAAGAATGCGATTCTGATCGTGGAATTCGCGCGCGAGCTGCGCGCGGCAGGCAGGCCGGTCCTGGAGGCCGCGATCGAGGCCGCCCGCGCCCGCTTCCGGCCGATCGTGATGACGTCGCTCGCCTTCATTCTCGGCGTCGTGCCGCTCGTGCTCGCGAGCGGCGCCGGCGCCAGCGCCCGCGCCTCGATCGGGATCACGGTGTTCACCGGCATGATCGCCTCGACCTGCCTCGCCGTGCTGTTCGTGCCCTCGTTCTTCGTGCCGGTGCAACGGTTCGAGGAATGGCGCAAGGGACAGCGGCAGAAGCAGGTGCCGGTGGCGCCGGCAGGGTAGCCGCTGCGGCAACCCAAGACCTCTGCATTGCAGCAATATCGGAGTTTATTTACTGCCCCTCAGTCACAATTTGGACGCAGGGTTTCGTATGGTATTTGCGGGCTCCAACCATACCAAAACACCTATGGCACGCTTCGCGCTTCGCGTGACGACGGCATCGGCGCTCGGCCTCGCAATCATGATGGCTGCACGACCAGCGCTGTCGACCGCCTGGGCGCAGGAGAGCGAGCGCCCGTTCGGACTGTTCGACCGCATCTTCAGCGGCAGCGAGCGCTTCGGCGGTAACGAGCGCGGCGACCCCGCAGCCGGCGTTGATCGCACGGCACAGATGTCGGGACCCGATTTGGTGGTGCGCCTCGAGCGCCTCGAGAGCCAGATCAGGCAGCTCACCGGCACGATCGAGCAACTGCAGTTCCGCAATCAGCAGCTCGAGGGCCAGGTCCGCCGCATGCAGGAGGACAACGAGTACCGCTTCCAGGAGCTGGGTGCGAAAGGCGGCGCCCGCTCGACCGCGCAGCCGCGGCAGCAGAGCCTGCCACCCCCGGGGCCAGCCCCGGCCGCTACGCCAAACCGCCGCAGCGATGCCTTCGATCCCACGCAGAATCCGAATGCGCCCGGCGCGCCGCATACGCTTGGCTCGGCGAACGCCGCGGCCCAGCCGCCGATGGGCGCACCGGACGGCGGCGAGGCAACCGCTGGGCCAGGCGGACGCGGCGCCGTTGCCCCGCTGGACATCGCGACCATGGGTCCCCCGGGCGCTCCGACGCCGGGACCGGCGGCGCGCGGCCCCGCCGCCGGCGGCACCGTCGCTACGCTGCCGCCATCGCAGACCCCGCGCGACGAATACGACCTCGCCTACGGCTATGTGCTGCGCAAGGACTACGCGCTCGCCGAGGACAGCTTTCGCAGCTTCCTCAAGAGATATCCCGACGACCGCCTCGTAGGAGAAGCCACCTTTTGGCTGGGCGAAAGCCTGTTCCAACGCCAGCGCTTCCGCGACGCGGCGGAGGCATTTCTCAACGTCTCGACCAAACACGAATCGAGCGCCAAGGCGCCCGATGCACTGCTTCGCCTGGGCCAGTCGCTGGCGGCGCTCGGCGAGAAGGAGGCAGCCTGCGCCTCGCTCGCCGAAGTCCCGCGCAAGTTTCCGCGCGCATCGGCGAGCGTGAAACAGGGGGTCGAGCGAGAACAGAAGCGTGCCCGCTG
>JBKPUA010000434.1:0-14802 GCA_046735815.1 Pseudomonadota bacterium | reverse complement strand
CACGCCTCGTTCCACCAGAAGAACTACGCCATCTGCTACCACATCCTGGCGAGCTTCTTCTCTCAGCCGGCGCCGATCTACAAGGGCGCGCATTGATGTGCGAGAGGGCGACGGCAAGAACGAAAGTGGAGGCAACGTGCGCAAGCTGACGCTCACGCTGGCGGGATTGTTCGCCCTCGCCAGTCTCAACTCCGTCCAGGCGCAGGATGCGGTCGACCTCGCGAAGGCGAAGGCCGAGGGCAAGGTGATCTGGTACACCTCGACGCCGATCGAGCAGGGCCAGAAGATCGCCGACGCCTTCCAGCAGGAGACCGGGATCAAGGTCGAGATGTTCCGCTCCGGCGGCTCCGCTATCCTGCGCCGCTTCCAGCAGGAGATGGACGCGGGGCGCGTTGCGGTCGACGTGCTCACGCACTCCGAGCCTGCCGCCGCCAATGCGCTCGGCAAGAAGGGGCTCTTCCTCGCCTTCAAGCCGAAGAATTTCGACAAGATGCCCGACGCCGCCAAGGATGCGAATGGGCTGTTCGTCGGCCAGCGGCTCAACCTGATGACGCACTATCTGCGCAGCGACAAAGTCGCCGCCGCGGACGAGCCCAAGACCTGGGATGCGCTGCTCGATCCCCGCTACAAGGGCAAGCTGGTGATGACCGACCCGTCGTTTACCTCCTTGCAGGTGTCGGTGGTCGGCACCATGGCGAAGGCGCGCGGCTGGGGGTTCTACGAGAAGCTCAGGGCGAACGACGTCATGATCGTGCAGGGCAACCAGCAGGTCTCCGACATGCTCAAGCGTGGGGAGCGGCTGATCGCGGTCGGCGCGCTCGACTCCTACGCCGCCGATCTCAAGAAGGAGGGCCACTCGATCAAGACGCTTTATCCGTCCGATGGCCTGTTCGTCATTCCCTCGCCTACGTCGGTGGTGAAGAACTCGCCCAACCCGAACGCCGCCAAGCTTTTTGCGGAATTCATGATCGGCGACACCGCGCAGCGGATCTTTCCCGCCGACGGCGGCTATTCGGTGCGCGTCGATATCGCGCCTCCGGCCGGCTCGCCCGACCTCAAGAGCCTCAAGATCATCGCGGTCGACGACGAGTATATCGAGAAGGAGACCTCCCGCATCAAACGGCGTTTCAACGAGATTTTCCAATAGGCGGCGCGGGAATTGACGTGATTGCGGCGTCCATTCTTCTGCCATGCTCCTGCCCCATGGTGATGGGGTAGGGGAACGGGGGTTCCATGACTTTGTATCGATCCATTGCGCGTCGGGGCGCCTGCCTCGCGGTGCTCCTGGCCATGTCGGTGCTCGGCGGCTGCATCGGCGAGCGTGACCTCTCGACCGGCGAGCCGAGCTTCTACCGCAGCATGGCCACTGCCAATGCCGAGGTCGATGCCAATGCGGCGGCCTCCATGATTTCCGGCTACCGCAAGAACAATGGGCTGCCGGCGGTAACCGTCGATCCCGCGTTGATGAAGCTCGCCGAAGCGCAGGCGCAGGGGATGGCCAGCCGCGACAAGCTCAGCCACGATGTCATCCGCTCGTTCCACGACCGCCTCAAGAGCGGTGGCTATCGCTCCTACACCGCGGCCGAGAACGTCGGCGCCGGCTACCACACCCTGGCGGAGGCGTTCTCCGGCTGGCGCGACTCGCCGCCGCACCGCGCCAACATGCTGCTCGACGGCGCCACCCAAATGGGTATCGCCGCGGCCTATTCGCCGAAATCGAAATACAAGGTGTTCTGGGCCCTCATCCTCGCCACCCCCGACGAGCGCCGGGGCGTCGCTAACGCGATGTAGGCCGCTTACGTCGCCGGCGCGGCGGCAAGCGCCAGCAAATCGTCCCCGAAGATCGAGCGTGTCTCCGCGAGCAGCGGCGCGACCGCGGCGGCGAAGACGCGGTGCTCATCGGCGGAAAGCTCGACAATCTCGCAGCCCTGCGCGGCGATGGCCTCGCGGGCGGCCTCCTCCTCCTGCTCATGCAGCTCGCGCTGGAAGGCGACCGCGTCGCTGATAGCGGCGCGCATGGCGCGCTGAAGCTCGGCCGGCCAGGCATCGAACGCGGTGCGGTGGAGAAAGATCGGGCGCGAGATATAGAAGTGGCCGCTGAGCGTGTGGAAGCGGTGGAATTTGTGCACGCCGTAGGTCACGGTGTTCGACAGCGGGTTCTCCTGCGCATCGATGGTGCCGGCGGTGATCATCGCGATCGCCTGGGTGAGGTCCATTCGCATCGGTACCGCGCCCAGCAATTCGAACGTCCGCGCCTGCACCTTGCTCGGCAGCACGCGGATGGTGAGGCCCGCGAGGTCGGCAGGCGCGCGCAGCGGCCGCGCCCGGTTTGAGATGTGGCGAAAGCCGTTCTCGAACCAGCCGAGAATGCGGAAGTTCGCGCGCTCCTCGATCTTGCGGGCGAGCAGGTCGCCGAGCGCGCCGTCCATCGCCGCGCGCGCCGCTTGTGTGCTTGCAAACAGGAACGGCAGATCGACCACGCCGAGCTCCGGCACGCGGTCGGTGAGGTAGCTCGAGGATTGATAGCCCAGCGTCAGCAGGCCGTGCTCGACCAGCCACAGGATGTCCTCGGCGCGATAGCCGAGGTCCATGATGTTCCAGACGTATTTGATCTCGAGGCGGTCGCCGAACTCCGCCTCCAGCCGGTCGCCGATGAACTTGAGAGCGCGGCTGAAGCCGGTGCTGGCGGGGCCGTAGCCTCCCATTCGGATCTGGATCGGAGCGGGCATCCTCGTTCTCGTCGGCAGTTCGCGTCAGGACGTCGGCGGAGGCGGCTGGCTCATGGCCACCGCGATCCCGGACGCGGCCAGGCCAACCCCGAGCGCGAGCAGAATGCCGCCGACGCCGGTGGCAGCCGCCAGCACGCCGGCAAGCGCGGGAAATACGATCTGGCCCACGCGGTTGCCGGTCATGCGTAGGGTGAGCGCGGTGCCACAGACTTCCGGCGGGGCGAGGTACATCACGCCCGAGAGCGTCAAGGTCGATGCAATGCCCATGGCGAAGCCCAGGGCGATGAGCACCAGATACATGGTCGGCAGCGAGAGCGGCAAAGCCAATATCAAGAAGCCGGCGGCGCTGCCGAGCATGCTCGCGAGCGTCAGCGGTATACGGCCGATGCCGAAGATCAGTCGGGCGTAGAACGAGCGTGAGACCAGTGAGGCAATGGAGCGAACGGTCAGCAACAGGCCGATGCTGTTGGCATCGATCTGCCGTTCGGCGCCCAGCGCCGGCAGATAGATCACCAGCAGATCGAGCGCGGTGACGGTCACCACGCTTGAGAGCATGACGGCGGGAAAGCCGCGCAGCCGGAGCAGCTGGCCCACCGGCATGAACTCGCCGGGGTCGTGGACTTTCGCTTTGATCTCGGCGGGCCTGATCAGCAGCGCGACTACGGCGCTGGCGATCGCCGCCAGCAGACCGATACCGAACAGCGGATTGGTCGGCGGCAGCGCGGCCGCGCCGCCGAGCCAGCCGACCACGAATGGCCCGAGCCCTTGGCCCACCGAGGCCGCGACCATGTAATAGCCGAGCGAGGTCTCGCGGCCGCGCACGCCACCCGCGCGGACCGCCAGCATCTGATGGCCGGCCATGCAGAACATGTGGCCGAAGCCGAGCAGCACGCTGAAGCCGAGCAGATGCACGGCCGACGACGGCCAGGCCCAGAACCCGACGCAGGCCACCAATACCAACGCGGCGCCGATCCGGGTCGCCTTGGCATCATTCCCCCGGTCGATCCAGCGCCCGACCTGCAGCGCGGTGAACACCGGGATGATGGCGAAGCCGGTGGCGATGATGCCGAGCCAGAGGACGGGGAGGCCAAGCTCGATGGCGCGGTAGGAAGTGGTGATCCGAATGACCAGGATCAGCGTCTGGGTCAACGTCACGTGGACGAGGAATGGAACGAGCAGGCGATAATCGACGTCGCTCTCGCGGGCGACCGGCGCGCTCGGCTCCTTGCTCATCGATGGATCGCTATCCCGTGTCCAGGCCCGTGAAGCAAGGCCCGGCTGCAAACACCTGTTTACCGGCTCGTGCGCGGGCCGCAAAGGCCGAGCGCGCGCACGGCGTTGCCCCGCATGGCGGCAATGCAGGATCGCTCTCGCAAGACATAGAGACATCGTCGGACAGGACCGGGGGTAAGGCTTGCGCGCACTGCCAGATCCGCCGGAAAGCGCGTGCAATGTGCCTGACAAGACTAGCGTTTCCGCACGGGGCCGCCGTCAATTGGTCCTGTCCAGGTCAATTTTTTTCCTCAATTATCAATTCAACTCTTGGCTCGTTCGGGGATCACGTCTGGGGTTGGGGATTTCTTAACTACTCGTCTGGCTAGGAATCGCGCCGGCGTTGACGCCGTTGTCGCCCTGGGGAGGGCTACAGGCGCGCCGTTTCCAGCAGGACGTCTCCTCCCGGAAGTGATCGGCAGGGGGGACTTTCCTTGGTCTCACAGTCAGTCGCTGTGATGCGACCTCCGCGTGCGCTGTCGGCGCCGCGGCGGACGCCGATAAGAGTGACTGCGCCCGTCTGGCAGTCGGCGCCGCCGGCACTGCCGCGCCAACCGGCGCCAGCGCTACGGCCATCCGCGCCGGAGCGCCGCAAGCCGGCGCTCGCACTGATCGTTCGCCCGCCCACCATCGTCGTCATGCTGGGGCAACGGGCGATCGCCTTGGCGCTCCGGCCGAGCGCGGTCGCGCAAGGCCTGCGCGCTCCTGGGCTGCGGTGGTCGGCGATTTCGGAGGCGCTGCGCTGGGGCGATGCTGCGGAGGCGTTGCGTAATCCCGCAGCCATACGTCGCGCGGTGGCGACCCACGGCGCATTCGGCCTCAAGGTCGCTGGCGCCGCGCTGGTCGCGGGCATGGCGGCGTTGGCCGTCGTCAACAATCTTCGCGTCGAACCGGCGGCGACGACGGGCTTCGAGCTCGCAAGCAACCAAACCATCGTCGTTCGTCAGCCGCCCCCCTTCCAGTTCCAGGAGGAGGAAGCTGACGTTGCGGATGCCGCCGACGGTGACGACGGCCAACCCGTCTCCTTCTACAAGCGCGCGATCCAGACCGTTCGCTTCCTCAATCCCAATCCGCGCGTGGCGCTTGCTTCGGCCGTGCCGGGGGTGCCGGAGGTGCCGCAGGGAATCGTCAAGGTGCACGGCTTCGCGGCGTTCGCGCCGAAGGAGCAGGTGGAGTCGGAGGTGGACGCGAGCACCAGCATCCTGCGCCGGCGCAAGCTCGGCGGCATAGTGCTCGACGACGTCGACGATTATCTCTGGGAGGTCTATCAGCGCCAACCGGTGAAGCGCGACTCGACCGGCGACTTCACCTGGAAGGATCCGGCCGCGGCTACGCGCATGGGTCTGTCGCTCGAGGATTATGTCATCGGCGGGATGGATCCGAAGTTCCGTGAGCGGCTCTATCAGGCCGGGCGCGCGATGGACGAAGCCGGCATTCAATGGTCGATGCTGAGCGCGTTCCGCGACGACTATCGCCAAACCCTCGCTTCCGGTTTCAAGGCACGCACCGGCAATTCGCTCCACGGCGGCAGCCGCCGCACCGGCGGTTATGGCCATGGCCGCGCCATCGACATCACCACCGCCGAGGGGGAGGCGGAGGTGGTGTGGAAATGGCTCGATGCCCACGGCTCGAAATTTGGCCTGCACCGTCCGATGCCGGGCGCCGACCCCGCCCATATCCAGGAGCTCGGTGAATCGCCGCGCAAGATATCGATTGCGTCGCGCGAAGCCCGCAATCGGGTGGCGGCCGTCAAGCACAAGCGCAAGATCCGCGTCGCCCGCGCGGGCAAATGACCGTCTCGACGTTGAAAGGTGCCCGCCGGCGTCTGATGACTCCGTCAGCCCAATAGCGCGCGGGTTTTCGATTCCACCGGCGCCGAAACCGCTTTAGCCTGTGCTGCAATGTATGCAGCCCATGTCCTTCCAGAGGCGCGCGACTACGACGCGCTCTACCGCTCGTTCCGCTGGCAGGTGCCGGCACAATACAATATCGGTGTCGACGTCTGCGACCGTTGGGCGGAGATCGCGCCGGAACGCACCGCCATTCTCGACGTGGGGGCCGACGGCCGGGTCGACGAGATCGGCTACGGCACGCTACGCACTGACTCGAACCGGCTCGCCAATGTGCTTGCCGCCTACGGCATCAAGCGCGGCGATCGGGTAGCGATCTTGCTGCCGCAATCGCCGGCGGTCGTCTTGAGTCATGTCTCCATCTACAAGCTTGGCGCGATTGCGCTGCCGCTGGCGATGCTGTTCGGCGTCGATGCGATCGTGTATCGGCTCGAGGATTCCGGCGCGCGGGCGCTCATCACCAATGCGCAAGGGCTTGCCAAGCTCACGGACGCGCGCGCCGCGTTGGAGAGCCTCGACCTGGTGCTCTCGATCGACGGCGCAGCAGACGGCGCGGAGGATTTTCACGCGCTGCTCGCGCGCTCGGCTTCCGATTTCACGCCGGTTGCCACCGCCTCTGACGATCCCGCATTGATGGTCTATACGTCCGGCACGACCGGCCCGCCCAAGGGCGCGCTGCATGCCCATCGCGTGCTCCTCGGCCATCTGCCCGGTATCGAGTTTCCGCACGAATTCCTGCCGCAGCCCGGCGACCGTTTCTGGACTCCGGCGGATTGGGCGTGGGCCGGCGGCCTGCTCAACGTGCTGCTGCCCGGCCTGCACTACGGCGTCCCGGTGGTGGCGCACAAATTCGAGAAGTTCGATCCGGAGCACGCCTTCGCCTTGATGGCGAGGATGGAGGTGCGCAACGCCTTCATCCCGCCGACCGCGTTGCGCATGTTGCGCTCGGTGCCGGCGCCCGAGCGAGGGCTCCGCCTGCGCTCGGTCGGCTCGGGGGGCGAGGCGCTCGGCGCCGAGACCTACGAATGGGGCAAGGCTGCGCTCGGCGTCACCATCAACGAGTTCTACGGCCAGACCGAATGCAATCTGGTGCTGGCCTCGTGCGCGGCAATCGGCGTGTCGCGGCCAGGGGCGATCGGCAAGCCGGTGCCGGGCCATCGCGTGGCGGTGATCCGGCCGGACGGTTCGCCCTGCGCGGCGGACGAACTCGGCCAGATCGCGATCGCGCGGCCCGACCCGGTGATGTTCCTGGAATATTGGGGCAAAGCCGACGCGACACGGGAGAAGTTCATCGGCGACTGGATGACGACAGGCGATCAAGGTGTCACCGATGCGGACGGGTACGTGCGGTTCGTCGGGCGCGACGACGATGTCATCACCTCGGCGGGCTATCGCATCGGTCCGAGCGAGATCGAGGATTGCCTGATCCGGCATCCCGCCGTGGCTCTGGCCGCTGCTGTCGGCAAGCCCGATCCGGTGCGCACCGAGATCGTGAAGGCGTTCATCGTGCTCAAATCGGGACAGGCGCCGTCCGACGCGCTTGCCGCCGACATCCAGAGCTTCGTCAAGACGCGGCTCTCGGCGCATGAATATCCGCGCGAGATCGCTTTCATCGAGCAGATGCCCATGACCACCACTGGCAAGGTGATCCGGCGCTTGCTGCGCCAGCAGGCGTGACTCGAGCTTGCGCAGCCGCCGGTTGTTTCAGGGCACGCGGCGTGCGCCTCGCAAAGCCGGCCGGGATGGCATAACCTCGCGGGCTCCCGTGCTCAAAATCCCGGACGTGTCATGGACGCAGCTTTGCAGCGCAAGACCAATAGCCCGAGCTATTCGACCGCCTATTTCTTCCTGGAGGGGCTGAGCGAGCTCGGGATCGAATACCTTTTCTGCAATTTCGGCACCGATCACGCCCCGATCATCGAGGAGATCGCGCACCGGCGAAAGCGCGGCGACGCGCTTCCTACCATCATCCGCTGCCCGCACGAGAACACCGCCGCCCACATGGCGGCGGGCTATGCCTTCGTCACGGGCCGCGGGCAAGGCGTGCTGGTGCACGTCGATGTCGGCACCGCCAACACCGCGACCGCCATGCACAACGTCTTTCGCAGTCGGTTGCCGCTGCTGCTGATGGCGGGCAAAGCTCCGTTCACCACCTCCGGCGAGCTGGTCGGCTCGCGCGATACTTACGTTCATTTCGTGCAGGAGCCATTCGACCAAGCGAGCCTCGTGCGCCCCTATTTGAAATGGGAGTGGACGCTCCCGTCCGGCGTGGTTGTGAAGGAGGCGCTGCGGCGCGCCCACTCGATCATGCAGAGCGAGCCGCAAGGGCCGGTCTACCTCATGATGCAGCGGGAGACGCTCACCCAGAGCTGGAACGTGGACGAGATCCGGCGCTACGGCGCCGAGCAATACGGCAGCACCGCCGGCGGCATGGCCGATGCCAAGCTGGTGGCGGAGCTGGCGGACCGGCTGATTGCGGCCGAGCATCCAATCCTGATCACGGGCTATGCCGGGCGAAATCCCCGCGCCGCCGCGCTGATCGTCGAGCTTGCCGAATTCGCCGGCATCGCCGTGTTCGAATCCAACATGACCAACAACATCTCCCACGACAGCCCGTGCTTCGTCGGCTTTGCGCCCGACAAGCATCTGCCCGATGCCGACGTGGGCATCCTGGTAGACGTCGACGTGCCCTGGTTCCCGAGCGAGGTTGCGGCCAACGAAACCACGTTCTGGGCCCATATCGATGTCGACGTCCTCAAGCCGGCGTCGCCGATGTGGACCTTCCCCGGCAATCTGCGCATGCAGGGCGACAGCGCGCGCATTCTGGAGCAATTACTTGCCGAGCTGCGCCAGAAGGCGACGCCGCGCTTCAACGAAGCCGCGGCGGCGCGCGTCACACGTCTTACCGCCGAGCGCAACGCGCGACTCGAACGCGCGAAGAAGCTCGCCAGCGACAAGGGCCAGCGCGACGAGATCAATCTGCATTACCTTTTCGCCGAGCTCGACCGGCTGCTGGAGCCACGCGATATCGTCTTCAACGAAGGCGTTCGCAATGCCGGCGCCGCGCTGATGCAGTTGCGGCGCCCATTGCCGAATACGGTGATGCGCTCCGGTGGCGGCGGGCTCGGCTGGTCGGGCGCCATGGCGCTCGGCGCCAAGCTCGCCAACCCCGAGCACATGATGGTGCAGCTGGTCGGCGACGGCAGCTTCTACTTCGGCAGCCCATGCTCGACGTTCGCGGTGGCGCGGCAATACAAGCTGCCGATTCTGTCAATCGTGCTCGACAATTCCGGCTGGTCCGCAGTCAAGGAATCGACGCTGCGAGTGTTTCCGTCGGGCGAGGCCAAGGCGCAGAACGAGTTCGAGGCGGAGCTCGCGCCCGACGTCGAGTTCGGCAGGGTCGGCGAGGCGTTCGGGGCCTATTGGGAGAAGGTCAGCGATCCGGCCGACGTGCCGGCGGCGCTCGCACGCTGTGTGAAAGAGGTGCGTGGCGGCCGGGCCGCCATCCTGCACGCGCGGGTGACGCCGCTGTGATACCGGTTCGACGATGAGACGCTCGTCGTGCGCGGGCTCCCCGCGTCCATCCGATAAGCAAGAAGATTCTGCGGATCGCCGGTCAACCGGTGATGACGGGAAGGAAGCGAGGAGGAATGCGCAAATTCATGCGACCGGCGATGGTCGCGGTCGTCATTGCTGCTTCCGCCACTTTGGCGGCGGCGCAGAGCGCGCGCTATCCCAGCCGTACCATCGAGATCGTGGTGGCCTACGGCGCGGGCGGATCCACCGATCTGGTGGCGCGCGCGCTGGGGCAGAAATTCCAGGAGCGACTCGGTCAGCCCGTGGTCGTACTCAACAAGCCGGGCGGCAGCGGCACCATCGGCGCCACGCTTGCGGCACGTGCCAATCCTGACGGCTACACGCTCTATGTCGGCTATACCTCCGAGACGGTGATCGTGCCGCAGCTCTCGAAGGCCGCAAAATATTCCATCGACGATTTCGAGCCGATCGCCGTCACCGGCCTGGTCCCGCTGGTGCTGATCACCTCGAAGAACGTCCGCGCCGGGAATTTGCAGCAGCTGATTGAAGAAGTGCGCGCGCAGCCCGGGAAATTTACTTACGGCGGCGGCATCGCGAGCCCGCCCCACGTGATGGGCGCGTGGTTCAACCGGCTCAACAACCTCACCGTCACTCACGTGCCCTATCGCGGCGGCGGGCAGGCGGTGGCCGACGTGGTCGGCGGCCATATCGACATGTTCTTTGCCGGGCTCGCGGCCGCCAAGGCGGCGATCGATTCAGGCGCGGTCAAGGCCCTTGCGGTTACTGGCGATGCGCGTTCGCCGGCGCTGCCGAACGTACCGACCTTCAAGGAGGCGGGCGTGACCGATTTCGATCTGGCGAGCTGGAACGTGCTACTCGCTCCCAAGGGAACGCCCGCCGAGGTCCTTGCGCTCCTGCGCCAAGAGACCGCGTTGGCACTGAACGACCAAAAAATTCGCGAGCTCTATGCTGCGCAAGGCGTGGAAGCGAGTGCGACCCAGGACGTGAAGGCCTTTCTCGTCAAGGAGCGCGACAACTTCGGTCGCGTGGTGCGCGACCTCGGCATCACGATGGAGTAGGTTTGGTTAGCTCAATCGGGGCGGTCGTGCCGATATAGGCGGCGATAACGCGCGGATCTTTCAGCACCTCGGCGGGCGCACCTTCCGCCAAGGTGCGGCCATAATCGAGCACATGGATGCGGTCGGCGAGATCGGCCACCATCTGCAGGTCGTGCTCGATCCAGATCATCGTCATGCGCAGGTCGTGCTTGATGCGCAGGATGAAGCGCGCCAAGTCCTCGCGCTCGTCGCGATTGAGTCCGGCGGACGGCTCGTCCAGCATCAGGATGGTCGGCTCGAGCGCCAGCGCACGCGCGAACCCGACCAGCTTCTGGATGCCGAAAGGAAGGCCCGCGACCGGCGCGTGGCGATAGCGTTCGAGCTCGACGAAATCGATGATGCGCTCGACCGCTTCGCGGTGGCGAACCTCCTCGCGCCGCACCGAGGGAAGGAACAACATCTCGGCCAGAGGATGGGTGCGGATGCGTGCGTGCCGGCCGGTCAGCAGGTTGTCCAGCACCGACATCTGCGCAAACAGCTCGCCGTGCTGAAATGTACGCGCAAGCCCGAGCCGCGCGATTTCGTGCGGCTCGCGCCCGACGATGTCGTCGCCGCGGAAGCGAATGGCGCCCTCGCCATGGTAGATGCCGCTCACGCAATTGAGCACGCTGGTCTTGCCGGCGCCGTTGGGGCCGATGAGCGCAAACAGCTCGCCCGTTTCGACAGCGAGCGACACGCGGTCAAGGACGGTGAGGCCGCCGAAGCGCAGCGCCAGGCGGTCGATGGCGAGCTCAGCCATACCACCTCCGGCTACGGCGGTATTGCTTGACGTCGCGGTAGCTTCGGCGCTCGCCGCCGGTGCGGCCGAGATAGAACTCCTGGATGTCGGGATGGCTGCGCAGCCGCTCGGCGGTGCCATCGAGCACGATGCGGCCGCTCTCCATCACGTAGCCGTAGTCGGCGATCTCCAGGGCCACCGTCGCGCTCTGCTCGACGATTAGGATAGTGATGCCAAGCTCGCGTCGGATCTCGGCGAGCCGGCGCAACAAGTCCGCGACCACGACCGGCGCAAGCCCGAGCGACAGCTCGTCGACCAGCAGCAATTCCGGTCGGCAGACGATGGCGCTCGCGATCGCCAGCATCTGCCGCTCGCCGCCGGAGAGCAGTCCGCCGATGCGGGACTTGAGCTGCCCGAGCTGAGGAAAGAACTGGTAGACCAGCGCCTCGCGCCGTCGCCGCTCGGCCGGACTGGTGCCGCGCGGAACCGGGGCCGAAAGGTTCTCCGCCACCGTAAGATTGGGAAACACCTTGTCGCGCTCTGGCACCAGCACGATGCCGCGGCGCGTGTTCTCGTGCGGCGGATGGTTTTCGATGCGTTCGCCCTTGAAGGTGATCGTACCGGCCGTGACATGCGCATCATCGAGCCCGAGAAAGCCGGAGATCGCCCGCAACGTCGTGGTCTTGCCCGCGCCGTTCGTTCCCAAGAGCGCGACGATCTGGCCGGCCTCGACAGCGAGCGTGATCCCCTGCACCGCTCGCACCGTGCGGTGATAGGCCACTTCGATCTTGTCGACGGCGAGGAACGTCATCGGCGCGATCCCGACGCGGAGCGGTGCTTGAACGGCCACAGCAGGAAATAGCTTTGCAGGCGATGCCAAATGCCGACCAGCCCGAGCGGCTCGAAGATCAGGAAGAGGATCATCACGAGGCCGAACGCCGCATAGTTCACTGCAAACAGCAAGTCGGCGTAGCGCTGCGCGCCCGGCAACGCCAGCAGGCCTGCCTCGATCAGGTATGGAAAAATGGTGACGAAGCTTGCGCCGAGCAGCGCGCCGAGCAGCGAGCCCATACCGCCGACAATCACCATCGCGAGATACTGGATTGTGAGGAACAGCGAGAACGCCTCGACCGAAACGAAGCCGCGATAATAGGCGAAGAGTGCGCCGGCGACCGCAGTGATGGCGGAGCTGATGACGAAGGCCAGGAGCTTGTAGCCGGCAATGCCGATGCCGAGCGCCTCGGCAACGGTCTCGTGAGCACGTATTGCGCGCCAGGCCCGGCCGGTTTTCGCGCGCATCAGGTTGAGGCAAAGAAGCAAGGTCACCGCCGCCGCCGCCAGCAGGATGTAATACCAGACGCGGCCGTCGCTGATGGCGAAGCCGCCGAAGCTCGGCGGATCGATGACGATGCCGGTCGAGAACCCGCGCCGCGATTCGTACTCGCCGCCGAGATAGATCACCACGAAATGCAGGGCGAGCGTGCTCACCGCGAGATAAAGGCCGCGTAGCCGGAGCGATGGCAGCCCGAAGATGATGCCGAGCAGCGCGCCGACCAGTGCGGCCGCGGGCAGCGTGATCCAGACCGGCGCGTTGGTTTCGCGGAACAGAATGCCGACCGTGAAGGCGCCGGCCGCGATCAGCCCCGCGTGCCCGAGCGAGATTTGGCCGGCATAGCCGGTCAACAACATGAGCGACAGCGAACCGACGCAAGCCAGAAACACCTGGCATGCGAGATCGAGCTGGAATGGAGAGGCGATGAGCGGGAAGGCGAGCAGCGCGAGAACGAACACGACGAGGCTGCGGCCTTCGAGCCGTGTTGCGACGAGCGCCAGATCCTCGTCGTAGCGCGTGCGGAAATGGCCGCTGGCGCGCGGTTGCCTAGACACGGTCGAGCTCCTCGCGCGTGCCGAACAGGCCCCAAGGCCGCACGATCAGCGCGGCCAGCAGCACGAGGAAGGGCACCACGTCGGACAAGAGCGGGTCGACATAGTGGATGGCGAGCACCTCGGCGCCGGCCACGATTACCGCGCCGATGAGCGCGCCGAGCAAGCTATCGAGCCCGCCCACCAGCGCCGGCGCAAAGGCCTTGAGCCCGATCACCACCATGCTCTGGTCGAGGCCGGAGTCGAGCGCGATCAGCATGCCCGCAATCGACCCGGTCAGCGTCGACAAGCCCCAGGCCAGCGCGTAGATCGCGTGCAGATTGACCCCGCGCTGCGCCGCCAGCAGCGGGTTCTGGCCGGCCGCGCGCATGCGCACGCCCCAGCGGCCAAAGCGTAAGAACACGAACAGGCTGCCATAGACGACGACGGTCATCACAACGATGAGCGCCGCGCAAGTCGAGATCCGCGCGCCACCGAAGACCTCGAGCGATCGATTGGAGAATCCCAGCGCCTCGAGCGGACGCTGCTGCGCCGCCGACCAGATCAACACGATAGCGCCCCGCAGCAGAATGCCGAGCGCGATTGTCGTGAGGATGGCCGCCAGCACCATCTCGCCCGTCATTTTGCGCATCAACATGACATAGACGAGGATGCCGACTGTCAGGCTTAGCACTACCGCGATGGCAATCGCGCTTGCGGGATGGCCGACGAAGAGCGAGGCGGTCGTGTACAGCAGATAAGCGCCGAGCATGGTCAGCTCGCCGTGGGCCATGTTCATGACCCGGCTCACCCGATAGATGAGCACATAGCCGCAGGCGAGCAGCGCGTAGATCGCCGCGAGCACGGTGATGTTGACGATGAGCTGCACGATCCAGCTGACAGAAGTCAGATGTGGGAGGTCAGAGGTCGGAGCAAGACGCTTCCGACCTCCTGAGCGAAGCTTCCCGACATCTGAGTCACTTCACGTCGTAGGCCACCCAATCCTTGGTCACCGTGACCGCCGACTTGGCGGGGTCCCAGCGATAGACGCGGTAGTATTGGCGGGTGCGGAAATGGTTGTCCTTGCTCCACTCGATCGGCCCGCCGCGCAGTCCTTGGGTGTCTACCTTGATGCTCTCCATCGCGGCACGGATCTTTGCCGGATCCGCCGGCCAGCCCGCGCTCTTGAGCGCGGCCTCGAGCACCAGGCCGCCGATCCAGCCTTCGGTCAACTGCTCGGCCGGATAGCGCACGCTGGCCTTCATCGCTTCATCCACGATCTGCTTGTGGACCGGCAGATTGTCCTGGAACAGCGAGTTCGCGCCGATGACGTAGAACTTGCCGTCCTTGAGCCGGCTCAGTTCCGCCTCGGCCTCGATATGCGCCCAGGTGATATAGTCATCCTCCCAGCCCAGCCGGCGCAGCGCCTCGAACGTCTTGACCTCGGTCACCCACGGCGCCCAGGAGAATATCCAGTTCGGATTGGCGTCCTTGAGCTTGGTGGCGAAGGGTGTGTAGTCGGCGGTCGGCGGTGGGATGACCTCCTTGTCGACCGGCGTCATGCCCATGGTCTTCGCCTCTCCCTCGGCATAGTCGATCTCTCCGCGCGAGAGCGGGATTGCCATGGCGGCAAAGCCGATCCGCACCGGTCCTTTCGCGGTCTCCTTGATGAAGGCGAGCGTGGCGCGGCTGTCGTAGCCGCCGGCATAGGCGGT
>JBKPUA010000433.1:0-23804 GCA_046735815.1 Pseudomonadota bacterium | reverse complement strand
CAGTCGCCGCCGCGTTTCCGCGAGAACGAATATCAGCGTTGGGCGCAGGCCGGAGGCGTCGAGCGCGCGTCCGCAGCGACGCGTGAGCTCCTGGCCCTGCGTCCACAGCGCATCGATTCGACGCCAGCAATCGGCTGAACTGGGAAGCGCTTTCACCGCCTCGGTCCAGTTGATCAGGGTCCGCATCGGCTGAACTCGACGAGTGAGAAGAGGACTTGGACTTCGCTCTTACAGAGGTTCTCTTAATAAATTCTTAGATTTCGTTTGCCGGCCCAGCCGGGAACCGATTCGCCACCGCGATCCGCTCCTTTCATCCGACTCACGAGGCCACTAGCGTCGGCTGTGCGTCCTCCCTCTCCTTCACGTGAAGCGTGGCGCCAAAGCGATCGCGCTCGCGGTCACGCGGCGCCGTTGGATCGCTAGCGTACAGAAGATGCGCGACGCTGCGCTGCACACCGCAACGCAGTCAAAGCTTGTTGTGGCCCAGGGAACGATGGCCACGGCCCGACATTGTCCTGCTACATTTTTCCAGACGCATGGACTGGAATCGAGTCGAAGGGAATTGGAAGCAGGTCAAAGGCAAGGTCAAGGAGAAGTGGGGTCAACTCACCGACGACGATCTCGACAAAATCGCCGGCCCCCGAGATCAGCTCGAAGGCAAGATCCAGGAGCGTTACGGTATGGCCAAGGACCAGGTGCGGCGCGACGTCGACGACTTCGTGCGTCACAGCGCTAGTGACAAGCGCGCGGTAACACGCAATCCTGGCCCGGCGAAAGCCGGGTTCTTTTATTGCAATCGGAGCCGAGCCGTGGCGCGCGCGAGGGAGACAGAAGGAGCAGGCCTCGATCTGGTCGGGAGACGCTCTTGACGACCATGGCAGCAGAGGATCTGGCGACGCTGCGAAGCGCGGTTGCCGCGCTCGAGCATCCAGGACTCGCGGCGCGTCTGACCACTATGGCCGGCAAACCGATCGAGCTGGTCGGGCACGCGCTGCCGCCGGCCGTCGCGCAAGCCATCACGACAGCCAGCTCGAAGGCGCTTGAGCTAGCACTTCACTTCGCACTGCGGACCATGCGGCGGCCGCCGCGGGCGGGCACGCAGCTCTTTCACAAGGCGTTGGCCACTGCCTCCGGGGCTGCCGGCGGCGCCTTCGGTCTGGCCAGCCTTCCGGTGGAACTCCCGCTCTCGACCGTCATCATGCTGCGATCGATCGCCGAGATTGCACGCGGCGAGGGCGAAGACCTTTCAGACCCGGAGGCGGCGCTCGCGTGCGTGCAGGTGTTTGCGCTAGGCGGACGGCCCGGCTCTGCCGACGCGTCCGATAGCGGATACTTCGCAGTGCGCGGCGTGCTCGCGAAGAGCGTCACGCAAGCCGCACGCTTCATCGCGGAGCGCGGTATCGTCGAGGAAGGCGCTCCGATTCTCGTGCGCTTTCTGACCCAGGTCGCCTCCCGCTTCGGAACGGTGGTGACGCAAAAGGCGGCGGCGCAGGCCATCCCGGTGCTCGGCTTGCTCGGGGGCGCCGCTGTGAACTACGCCTTCATCGAGCATTTCCAGGACGTGGCGCGCGGACATTTCAGCGTTCGCCGGCTCGAACGACGCTACGGCAAGGACGTGGTGCAAACGGAGTACGAGCGCCTCGCTCGGACGCACTAGTGCCCCGAACCCGAAGTTCGCACGTATCGTACTGCAAAAGCGGTTGCGAACTTCGGGTTCAAGAGGGGCACTAGAATCATAGAGTTGCCAGTGTCCCTTTGATTCCGAAGTTCGCATCAAAGGTCGCCGCAAAGCTGTGCGAACTTCGGAATCGGGACACTAGCCCTTTGCGCCAACTGGCTATAAGTCGGGATGTTCGATCGGCTGCGGATGCAGGCAGGAGATTTCGGCGCCACGTTCAGCTCGGCCGCGAGCCGCGAACCACCTTGCGAGTCTTCGGCCGCCATTGACATCCGAACGGCCACGGCTCCTGCGGGCAGGAGGCGGCCGCCGGGGTCTCGGGCTTGATGACGCGAACGGCCAGTCGGTCGCCCTTGGCCGCGACGGGCGCGAGGTCCGCCGTCGCGGGGGCCAGATCCGCCGTCACCAAGGGGACGGCCTCCGCCTTCAGCTCGGGATTGGAGCCCGCGAGCGCCGTTACCACAGCCGCGCTCAATGCCACGGCCGCGAGGCCCGCCGCAAATTTGTACGCCGACATTGTTGCCACCCACCCAGCCGCCCCCGTGGCGTCTTAATGCGCGTCAGAGGCACCTGGCCGTTAGTCGCAGCCACCTTCCGAAAGGTTCATCCCGGGTTCCGCCTCTTTCCGGGACGCCGGCGGCGCTTCACGATACAGCGCGCACGCGGCGAGATGCGGCCCGACCGTGGCACGACTGCGACCGAACGGCGCCAGCCCGCCAACGAGACACCCGACACCGGAACTGGGGCCCGGAGGCGGTGGTTGTAGCAGAACCCAAGCATTGCGAGGTCGCCATGGCCAAATGTGAAACCTGCGGCAACGACTACGACAAGGCGTTTCAGGTGAGCATGAACGGCTCGACCCACACCTTCGACAGCTTCGAATGCGCCATCCACGCGCTGGCGCCGACATGTGAGAACTGTGGCATCCATATCGTCGGACACGGGCTGGAGAAGGACGGCACGTTCTTCTGTTGCGAGCATTGCGCCGAGTCCGCCGGCGTCACCGGCCTGCGCGATCGGATCGGCGCGGCCGCCTGAGCGAACGCGATCACACGCGGTCGGGAAAGCGAGGCGCGGCAATTGGTCCCTGCGCCGGCAAGCGGGCGGTGCCGCTGTTCATGCCGCGTTAAGCGTCGAAAGCGCCCAATGCGACGCACGAAGGAGCGCAACCCCAGGAGAGATCAATGCCCCACAAGCTTGCCATCATGGTTACAACCGCAGCCGCACTGCTGATCCCCGCGGCTGCATACGCGCAACAGGCGGAAAGCGTGCTGGGCGGCCGCGGCGGCGGTGGGCCTCCGCCGACCGCTGCAGCGCCTGGCGCAAACGCGCCGCGCGGTCCCGCGGTCGCTCCCGGCGGCGGCCCCTACGGGAACCGAGGCTTCAACCGCGGCTTCGCCGGCGGCCCCGGACCGGGGCCAGGCGGACCGGTTATCGGCAGGTCCTATCACGGCGGCACCTGGTACGGACCGAGACGGCACTTCTGGCGCGGTCAATGGTACGCCTACGGCGTCGGTCCCTGTTGGCTGCCGTCGCCCATCGGCTACGTCTGGACTTGCGGCTGACAAAGGCCGGCGCGCCGCATTGGCTCGTGCTGTGAATCGCGCATGTCCGCGCACGGCGACCGTTGCCGAACCGCAGTCGCAGCGGTAAGGATTCGCGCCGGGCGGGGTTGGCCTGAACAGGAGATCGGCCATGAGCGCGCGCGCCCTTTCCGCGATGCTCGTCGCTGTCGCGCTGCTTGCGATCGAGGCACGGGAGACCGACGCCGAGGTCTACCGCCCCTGGTGCGTCGGCTACACCGCGACCATTTCCAACAGCTGCATCTTCGTCTCGTTCGAACAATGCATGGAGACGGCACGCGGCGGCGGCGGTTCATGCATGCAGAACCCCTGGTATCTCTATTACGGCGAGCGGCAACCGAAACTCGCCAGCACTGGCGAGCGCGGCAAGCGCCGGCGGTAGAAACTCTGGCGCCTTGGAAGCGCAGAGCGATGGCTTACCTGCCGCGCCGCCACGGGCGATGACGCGACGCAGCTTATTTTGCACACGCAGCGCTGTCTGTGCCGCGCCGGACACCGGGCGCCGCGGTCATGCCGGACGACGGCCATCTCGTCGATCTCTTCGATGCCTGGACGCCTGATCCGCGCCACCGCCAGCGCATCCTGGTCGACACGCCCGCGCGCCTGTTCGGTCCAGCCTGACCCCGCGCTGGCGAACGATCCCCGCCTTGAACGCTACGCCGCGGCTTTATCGAGGCCGCGCTTGAGCGAGGCGATGACCTCGTCGAGCGTCTGCACGTCGCCGAAGATGGAATAGAAGTTGCGAAGCGTCGCGTTGTGCTCCTCGTCGGTGTAGGTGGCGAGCACGTCGTGCACCATGACGACCTTGAAGTTGAGCATCATGGCGTCGCGCGCGGAGCTCTCGCAGCAGACGTTGGTGGCGGTGCCGCCGATGAGCACGGTGTCGATGCCGCGGCCGCGCAGATAGGCCGCGATCTCCGACGATCCCGGCAGGAACGCGCTGAAGCGCTTCTTGACGATGTGCGCGTCCTCGGGCCGCGCGTCGAGCTCGCCCCACAGCGCGTGGCCCTCATGCGCCAGATCCATGGTGGCGTAGCGGCGGTCGCGGCGCTCCGGCGTGTGCAGCCAGTCGTGAAACACGCTCCAGCTCTCGCGCGTGTCGTTGGTGGCGTTCTTCACCCACACCACGTGCCCGCCCAGCTCGCGCACCGCGGCGGCGAGGCGGTTGACCGCGGGCACGATCGCGCGCGCCTTCGGCACCTCGCCCTGGAAGCCCGGTTTCATAAAGTAGTTCTGCATGTCGACCACCACGAAGGCGGTCTTGGCCGGATCGATCACGTCGAAGGGATGCGGGCGGCCGGTACGCTCGGTCACGCGCGCCACCAGATCGGCGGGGATCGACAGCTCATGCATGGCTCGTCTCCTGCAGGCGTGTGAACTAGTGCCCCGATTCCGAAGTTCGCATCAGAGGTTGCCGCAGGGGTGTGCGAACTTCGGAATCGGGACACTAGTGCAGCAAGTCCCGTGCCGCGAGGCAAGGGCGTCATGCCGCCTCACTGCTGCACGACCACCTTAGTGCCGACCGGCACGCGCTCGTAGAGATCCGTGATCTGCTCGTTGACGAGACGGAAGCAGCCGGAGGAGACGGCGTGGCCGATGGTCTCCGGCGCGTTGGTGCCGTGGATGCGATAGACCGTATTGCCGAGATAGAGCGCGCGGGCGCCCATGGGGTTGCCGGGACCGCCGGCCATGAAGCGCGGCAGATAGGGCTGGCGCTCGATCATCTCCGCCGGCGGCGTCCAGTCCGGCCATTCCGCCTTGCGCGTGATCTTGAGCAAGCCGTTCCACTGGAAGCCATCGCGGCCGACGCCGATGCCGTAGCGCAGCGCGACGTTGTTGGGCTGGATCAGGTAGAGGAAACGCTCGGAGGTGTCGATGATGACGGTGCCGGGCGCCTCGCTGGTGCGATAGAACACCGGCTGCCTGCGATAGACCTCCGGTAGCACTTTATTCTCCGGCGGCGGCTCGCGGCCCGGCTCGGCATCTTCGACGGTCGGCATGATGTTGCGCAGCTCGAACGGCGCGCCGTACTGCGCGCGGCCGGCGGCGGCGAGGAGACAAGTCGCGAGCAATGCGAGGAGCAGAGGACGGAAGGACATGGGGCGAGGACCGTGCCGTCAACGCCGACGCGATGCAAGCGCCACTAGTGGTCCGATTCCGAAGTTCGCATCATTTGTGCGGCCCCCTTGTTTGCGAACTTCGGAATCGAGGACCACTAGCAACTCTATGATTCTAGTGCCCCTTTGAACCCGAAGTTCGCGGTCGAACGCGCGGCACGATATGCGCGAACTTCGGGTTCGGGGCACTAGCAGATGGGCGTGCTCCCAAGGCAGCGAATGCCGCGGCAGCAAGGGAGCCATGCGCGATGAAGATTTGATAGCGTGGTCCATAGGTGCCTCGCCCGATGCAACCTATCTTATTCGCCTGCAACCTTACGGCCTATCTACGGCATTTGAGTGATCGCAGCGCAAGGGAGATACGAATGCTCGACCTCTATTATTGGACTACGCCCAACGGTCACAAGATCACGATCTTCCTCGAGGAGGCCGGGCTCGACTACAACATCAAGCCGGTGAACATCGGCAAGGGCGAGCAGTTCAAGAGCGAATTCTTGTCGGTGTCCCCCAACAACCGCATCCCCGCGCTCGTCGATCACGCGCCCGCCGGCGGCGGCAAGCCGATCGCGGTGTTCGAGTCCGGTGCCATCCTGCTCTATCTCGCCGAGAAGGCCGGCCAGTTCCTGTCGCGCGATCTGCGCGCGCGCACCGACACCATCCAATGGCTGTTCTGGCAGATGGGCAATCTCGGCCCCATGGCCGGACAGAACAATCACTTCAGCAATTACGCGCAGGAGAAGATTCCCTACGCCATGGATCGCTACCGCAACGAGGTCAATCGGCTCTACGGCGTGCTCAACCGGCGGCTCGCCGACCGCAGCTTCGTCGCCGGCGACTATTCCATCGCCGACATGGCGATCTATCCCTGGATCGTGCCGTACGAGCGCCAGGGCCAGAAGCTCGAGGACTTCCCGCACCTCAAGCGCTGGTTCGAGGCGGTGCGCGCGCGCCCGGCAGTCGAGCGCGCCTACGCGAAAGCGAAGGCGGTCAATCCCAGTGCCGGCGGCATCCGCAGCGCGGAGGAGCGCGCCATTCTGTTCGGCCAGACCGCGGCCTCGGTCGAGCGCGCCGCCGCGCAGGCGAGGTAGGGTAGGCTCTCTCTCGTGTCCCGGGCGAGCGCAGCGAGACCCGGGACCCAGTCTCCACCTCAGTAGCGTGATGTTCCGTGCGGTCCTGAGTCCCGGCTCGCGCTCGCGGGCGACGTCCGGCTTACTGGAGCAGCGGGGCGCTCGCTTGGCCGGGACACGCCAGAGCGCACATCACGCCAGATGCGGAATCTTCGGGCGTTCGCCGCGCGCTTTGCCGCTGATCGGCGGGCGAGGCAGCTTGCTCGCGCCCGGCTCCATGACGAATGTGTGCGAGAGCGAATACCACGGTCCCTTGACGTCGGCCGCCGGCGCCGGCTCGTTCTCGTGGCGCACGTAATTGCCGATGAGATGGCGCGTGACGCCGAACTGCACATCGGTGTCGATGAACTTGTCGTCGGGAACGTAGAGCTGCGAGATTAGTGTTTTCAAGCCGTCCTTGGTGGCGAGCACGTGCAGATGCGCCGGCCGCATGTTGTGGCGGCCTTGCGCGCGCAGGAGCTCGCCGGTCGGCCCATCGATGGGGATCGGATAGCCGGCGGGCTTGACGCTGCGGAAGCTGACATGACCGTCGGCGTCGGAGAAGAACTTGCCGCGCAGGTTCATGTCGGCCTGCACCGGATCCTGATTCTCGTAGAAACCTTCTGGCGAGGAGTGCCAGATGTCGACCTCCGCGCCCGCGATCGGCTGGCCGTCGCGGTCGCGGAAATAGGCGTCGACGAACAGCGCCGGCCCCGGTGTGGGCGAGCGCACGATCGAGGCGCCGTTGGGAGTGATCGGCGAATGCATGCGCCAGAACGGCCCGAGCATGTTCTGGTCGGTTTCCGTCGTGCCGCGATTGCCGTTGTTGAGCAGGCAGATCAGCGAGGAGAGCCCGAGCGAGCCCGCCATCAGTACCGCCTCGTTGTGCGACTCGTTGCTGTGCTTGCCGATCGCAACCACGTAGGCCAACGCGGCGTGAAACTCCTCCTCGGTCAGCTTGGCCTCGCGCGCGAAGTCGTGCAGGTGGCGCACGAAGATCGACATGATCTCGCGAAAGCGGGTGTTAGGCGCGCGCTGCAGCTCCGACAGCACGGCGGTGGTGACGTCTTGTTGCTTTTCGATGATCATGAATGAAGCTCCAGTGCGCGAAACGCTGGTATTTGTCGTCCCCGCGAAAGCGGGGACCCATAATCACGGACTCTGGAATATGGGTCCCCGCTTGCGCGGGGACGACACTGGCAAGTGTGGCACGACAATCGGTGTAGCGGAAAGACTCGAAGCAGGCGCGTCACCGGCCCCGCGCGGCGGCGGCCTGCAGGCAGGTGGGACACAGACAGTCGTCGTCGGCCGTAGGTGGCGGCAGCGGCAGACGGAAGGACGGCGCGGCGCACCAGCAGTCATGGCCGAGCCCGCAGTCGAAGGCTCCGCCGCAGCGCGCGCAGGTCAGCCGCCGCGGCGCGGCCGGATCATTGGGATCGATCGCCGCACCGGTCACGTAGGGCGTCTTACGGGTTGGGCTCGCCGCCGTAGAAGCCGGCGATCTTCCAGGCGCCGCCCTCTTTCGTGTAGCAGAGCTGCTCGCCGCCGATGGGCAGGATGGTGTCGACCGGCGCATAGCCCACCTTGCCTGCGGGCGTCACGACCTTGATGAAAGCGGCGGTGACCGCGTTGGCGGGGGAGTCGTCGGCGAGCACGCGCACGAGATGGAGGCCGAGCTTGTCGACCACCGGGGCGTCGTTCTTCGCCGTCTCGCGCACCTCGATGCCGTCGCGGGCGGGGAAGGCCCAGTCGGCGGCGTCGGTGTGGGTGGCATTGGCAAGCTCGTCGGCAGCCTTCTCGTCGAAGGCCGGCTCGGCCGGCGCGCAGAACACGCCCTGACGCTGCGTGTCCGCCCCGGCGCTCGCCTCGGCGGCATAGGCGCCCAGCGCCTCCCAGCCGAAGCCGTCCTTGTCGTTGAGGTTGAGCGCCTTGGTGAGATTGTCGATGGCGGACTTCTTCTTGTCGGCCAGATCCTTGTCCTCCGGGATCCAGAAGAAATGCGATGCCATCAGCTTGGCGAGGGCGGCGCGGTCCTTCTTCTGGGCGATTTCGGCGAGCTGCTTGCGGAACGCCTCGAAGCTCGCATCGTTCATCGCCGGCGCCAACTTGATCGGCACCGTCTTGTACGGCCCGACCACCGGCGCGGGCGGCTGGCCCTGTCCCTGGGCCTGCGGTTGTCCCTGGGCCGACACCGACCGAGGCGCAAGCACGCCCGCGATCACGAGCGCAGCCGCGACGAAGCTGATGACGGGAAGGCGTGGATGGCGCATCGCGATTTCTCCCAAGTTCGAGCCAAGCAGGGTAGCGTCGGATTTCGTCCGCGCTGCGGCAGCGAAAGGGGGACGGGGCGCGCATCGGGGTCGCGCCGGCCGCGGACATCGTCGAATCGGAGGCGGAACTTAGTGCCGCGGCAACGGATGGACAACCGCTCTCGGGCGGAAAAATTCAGTGGTGAGATCGTAGGGAGAGCCCGTTCAAGGTGGCGGCGGCGGGCGCCACCTTGGTAGCGCGCAAGAAAAAGCGGTTCCGGGCCGCGGGGCAATGCGAGCCGGAACCGCCAGTGATGGCGAACATGGACGCAACAATTACGCTGAAGATACGGGGCGTTTCCTACCCCGCGACCTCTAGCCCAGGCGTGTTACAGGGGCGTGACGTGGTGCTGGCGATTGTGGGAAACCATCGTCATGCCCGAGCTGACCTTGATCCTTGCGGTGCTCATCTTCGGCGCGACCTATGCCTTCGTCGCGGTCGGCAAGATTCCAATTTACCGCATCGATCGCGCCGGCGCGGCGCTGCTCGGCGCGAGCCTGATGGTCGGCACCGGCGTGTTGAGCGCCGCGGAGGCTTATAACGCGATTGACTTCAATACGATCACGCTGCTGCTGGGCATGATGATCGTCGTCGCCAATCTGCGCATCTCCGGATTCTTTCGCGTGGTCACCGACTGGATCGCAACCCATGTGCGCCATCCCTTGGCGCTGCTGGTGGCGGTCGTCCTGGCGGCGGGCGTGCTATCAGCGTTCCTGGTGAACGACACCATCTGCCTGGTGATGACGCCGCTCGTGCTCGAGCTCGTCGCGCGGGTGCGGCGCAATCCCGTGCCCTACCTGCTGGCGATCGCGACCGCATCGAACATCGGCAGCGTCGCCACCATCACCGGCAATCCGCAGAATATCATCATCGGCAGCGTGTCGCAGATCCCGTACGGGGCCTTCGCCGCGGCGCTGGCGCCGGTGGCGGCGATCGGACTGGTGATTGCCACCGCGTTGATCGCGCTGATCCATCGCCGCGAATTCTTCACCCGCGAGCGGCTGGAGAAGGCGGCGATGCCCACATACTTTCACGGCCCGCTGATGGCGAAGACCCTGCTGGTGATGGCGGCGACGGTCGTGCTGTTCTTCCTCGGGCAGCCGCCGGCCAAGGTGGCGATCGTGGGCGGCGCGTTCCTGCTGCTCACGCGCCGGGTCAAGCCGGAGAAGATCTATATCGAGATCGACTGGCCGCTGCTGGTGATGTTCGTCGGCCTGTTCGTCGTGGTCGCCGGTTTCGAGAAGATGGTGCTCACGCCGGAGGTGACCGCCGCAGCCGGCCGCCTGCATCTCGACGACACGACAGTGCTTGCCGGCATCACGGCGCTCCTCTCGAACGTGGTGAGCAACGTGCCGGCGGTGCTGGTGCTCAAGCCGTTCGTGCCCAATCTGCCCGACCCGCAGCGCGCCTGGTTGGTTATCGCCATGAGCGCGACGCTCGCCGGCAACTTTACCCTGGTCGGCTCGGTCGCCAATCTCATCGTCGCCCAGCGCGCAAAGGCGCGCGGGGTCGAGATCGGCTTCTGGGCCTATTTCAAGGTTGGCGCACCGCTCACGCTGATCACCATCGCCATCGGGTTGCTGATGCTGTGATCAACGACTGTAATATCTTGTAACCATTCGCGATCACCCTGCGGATTTTTCATGTTGCGGCCATGATCGCGAAAGGTGGGACGCCGCAGTCTCGACACCGCCGTTAAGGAGATGCGACCATCACGGGGGGTGACGTCGCGTCCAGTGGAGAGGACCTCGACGCATGGCCCTTGATCCCAAAGCGGAAGCCGCGCTCGCCTTGCATCGGTTCGGATTCGGTCCGCGCGCGGGCGCGATTGCCGCGATCGCGGCCGACCCGCGCGGCGCGCTCCTTGCCGAAATGGATCGCGCCGGCGCCGGCCGCGTCGGCGGCGCGGATTTGCTCGCAAGCGGCGACGCCGCGCGTGCCGCCTTCGCCTTCCAACAGGCGCGACAGGCGGAGCGGCGCGCGGAACGCGCCGCGCAACAAGCCAATGGGCAAGGAAACGTACAAGCAAGCGCACAGGCGAACGCACCATCCACTGCGCCGGGCGGGAGCGGCGCGGCGGCGGAGATGAAGGGCGCGGATCAACCGCGGGCACAGACGCCGCCGCAGCGCTTTGTCGGCCCCGGCATCCCGCAGCAGATCTATCTCGCCGAAGCCAAGGTGCGTTTCGACATGGCGCTCGGCGCCGAGATCGGCTTCGTCGAGCGGCTGGTGTGGTTCTGGTCGAACCATTTCTGCGTCTCGGCGGACAAGGGCAATGTGCGCCCGATCTGCGGCGCCTACGAGCGCGAAGCCATCCGCGCCCACGTGCTCGGCCGTTTCGGCGACATGCTGCTCGCGGCCGAATCCCATCCCGCGATGCTGATCTATCTCGACAACGCGCGCTCGATCGGACCGGACTCCATTGCCGGCCAGCGCCAGAAGCGCGGGCTCAACGAGAACCTCGCGCGCGAGATCCTCGAGTTGCATACGCTCGGCGTGCGCACCGTCTACACGCAAGATGACGTTACCCGCTTCGCCAACGTGATCACCGGCTGGACCGTCATTCCGTTGCGCCAGGACGCAACGCACGGCGGCGAGTTCGTGTTCAACGCCCGCATGCACCAGCCCGGCCCGCAGGTGGTGATCGGCAAGAGCTACTCCGACAGCGGCGTGGAGCAGGGCCGCGCCGTGCTCGCCGTGCTGGCGCGCCATCCCGCCACCGCCAAGCACGTGGCGACCAAGCTCGCGCGCCACTTCGTCGCCGACGAGCCGCCGCCGGCGCTGGTCGAGCGCCTGAGCAAGCGCTTCCTCGCCACCCAGGGCGACCTCAAGGAGGTGTCGAAGACGCTGGTGACATCGCCGGAGGCGTGGGAGGCGCCGCGCGCCAAGCTCAAGCGTCCGGGCGAGTGGATCATCGCCTCGCTGCGCGCGCTCGGTGTCACGCCGCCCGACGTCGGACCGGTAATGCAGGCACACAACCTGCTGGGCCAGCCGCTGTGGCGGCCGCCGGCGCCCAACGGCTTCGCCGACGAGAGCGCGCCCTGGCTCGACGGCCTGACGCAACGTCTCGACATCGCCAATCAGCTCGCCCGCCGCGCCGGCGCCGCGGTCGATCCGCGCGAGGTGTTCGAGGAGACGGTGGCGCCGCTCGCGTCGACCGAGACGCGGCAGGCGATCACCCGCGCCGAGAGCCGCCCGCAGGCGCTCGCGCTGCTGCTGATGGCGCCCGAATCCCAACGCCGATGATCCGCCGCGGGGCGATCGACCGAAGAGGTGAGCCCATGATCTGCAATCTACACGCTGCGACCCGCCGCGAATTGCTGCTCGGCTCCGGCACGCTGTTCGCCTGGGCGTTCCTGCCCAAGCTCGCGCGCGCCGAGGGCCGCGATCCGCGCCTGCTCGTGATCGTGCTGCGCGGCGCACTCGACGGTCTGGCGGCGGTGGCGCCGGTGGGCGATCCCGACTGGATCGGACTGCGCGGCGACAAGGCGCTGACCCTCGACGGCAAGCCGCCGGCGCTGCCACTTGATTCCCTCTTCGCGCTCAATCCGGCGATGCCGAACCTGCATCGGCTGTACAAATCGGGCGCGGCCACCATCGTGCACGCGGTCGCGACGCCCTATCGCGAACGCTCGCATTTCGATGGCCAGGACGTGCTCGAAAGCGGCCTCGGCACGCCGGGCGCGACCGACACCGGCTGGCTCAACCGCGCGCTGCTTGCGCTGCAGCCGGGTGGACGCGCCAGCCGCGGGCGCGACGCCTTCGCGGTCGGACCGATTGCGCCGCTGGTGGTGCGCGGGCCGGCGCCGGTGCTCTCCTGGACGCCGCGCCGGCTGCCGCCTGCGAGCGACGACACCGTGATGCGGCTGATGGACCTCTATCAGCACACCGATCAGGCGCTCGCGCGCGTGCTCGAGGAGCGTATGGGGCTAGCAACCATCGCCCGCGCCGGCTGCATGGACGGCGAGCAGCCGCGCGCCGCGGGCGGCGGGCAGATGAATGCCTATTTCGCCGAATCCGCCGGTGCGGCGGCCAAGTTTCTCGCCCGGCCGGACGGGCCGCGCGTCGGTGCGCTCGCCTTCGACGGCTGGGACACTCACGCCGCCGAGGGCGTCGTGAACGGGCGGCTTGCCATGCTGCTGGGCGCGCTCGACGGCGCCATCGCCGCGATCGAGACCGAGATGAAGGACGCCTGGCGCGAGACAGTGGTGGCCGTCGTCACCGAGTTCGGCCGCACCGCGCGCATCAACGGCACCGACGGCACCGACCACGGCACCGCCACGGTCGCGCTGCTCGCGGGCGGCGCGCTCAAGGGCGGCCGCGTCGTCGCCGATTGGCCCGGGCTCAAGCCGGCCAAGCTGCACGACGGCCGCGACCTCAAGCCGACCACCGACCTGCGCGCCGTGCTCAAGGGCCTGCTCAAGGATCACCTGCGCGTCGACGGCACGGCGCTCGCGGCCAACGTCTTTCCCGACAGCGGCGCGGTCAAGCCGATGCCGGGACTGCTGCAGCAAGCTTAATGCGTCGGAGCATGATCTTGTCCGAAAACCGGTACCCACTTTTCGGGATCATGCTCTAGGTAAGTTTCAGCCAAAGTTGATTGCGTTGACTTGCGCACTATGCGTGCCGCGGGCTCGACCTCTGCTGTCTGCCAGCCGAGGGGCGAACCGAGCCCGCGGCAACGCTGTTTAGGGCTCCGGCGTGGCGGCGCGGAAGGCCTTTTCGAAGGCCTCGAGGTCGGGCGCCGCGACATCCGATACCGCCCAATAGGCGACGCCGTTGTCGCGCCAGGACAGAATGTTGTAGCCGGCGATCTGAGCCTGTCCGCTCGCCAACGTTTGGCCGCCGGGAACCGCGCTCACACTGATCAGATGCTGGCGGCGGCGATAAACCAGCGTCGGCACCGGCGTGCGCCCGATCACGTCGACGCGGCCGCCGACCAGCGGAAAGCCTTCGCTGGCGAGATCGACCACGCGCGGCGATTCCGGGATGCGGCCGTTGAACCAGGGCTTGACGGTGTGGCGATCGGAGGAGGCGACATCGATCGAGGAAGGGGCCATCAATGCGCGCAGATGGCTCGCTACCACCATGTCGGCGGTGCTGTCGGCTTGGCGCGGCTCGGTGACGAGGAAGGTGGCGCCGCTCGCGAGCACGACGGCGAGCGCAACCGAAGCCGCCAGCGCGCGCCACGACGGCGGCGACGCCCACCGCGTCGGCGTCCGCGTCAGGCCGACGGCGGCTTCGATCCGGCGCGCGAGTTCGGGCGGCGCGGCTTCGCGCGGCAGCCGTTCGCGGATAGCGCCACGCAGCGCTTCGACGCGGTCGCGTTCCGCCGCCAGCGCCGGATCGGCGGCGATGAGCGTCTCGATCTCGAGCGCGTGGGCGGGGTCGAGCTCGCCGTCGAGATAGGCGTGGACGAGCAGGCGCGGGTCGGTAGTGGGCGGAGTCATGACGCGGTCCTTGGCGCGGCTTTCGGGGCGGTCCTGGGCGCGTCGGTCCCGAGCCGGGCGATCAGCCGCGTCCGCGCGCGCGCAAGTCGCGACATCACCGTGCCGATCGGGACCTTGGTCACCTCGGCGATCTCGCGATAATCGAGCCCTTGCACGTCACGCAGCACCAGCGTCTCCCGAAACGGCACCGGCAGCTCGGCGATGGCGGCTTCGAGCCGTGCCGTATCGGCCTTGGCGATGAGCGCCGCCTCCGGCGTCTGCGGCGCGGAGTCGAGCGCGACCCCGCCGCTCGTCTGCTGCTGCTCGACCGCCTCGAGATCGTCGACCATGACCAGCGCGGACGAGCGGTTCTTGCCCAGCCAGGAATAGGCGGCGTGGCGCACGATGGTGAGGAGCCAGGCGCGGGCATTGACGCCAGCGAAGCCGCCGATCCCCCGAAACGCCCGCAGGCAGGCCTCCTGCACCACGTCCTCGGCGTCGGCGCGATCGCCCGTGAGCCAGCGCGCGAGCGCGTAGGCGTCGGCGAGGTGCGGCAGCACCACGCTCGCGAAGCGCGCCTGATCGTCGTCGCTGGGCATCCTTGATGTGCACCGCTCCGGTCATGCCGAGGAGACCGGCCACCCCGCAATTTTATTCCCGAGGACGAGCATGTCGGCTCGTCTTTAGCAGGAAATCCCGCAATCCGCGCCGGCCTTCGGCCGTGGGCGCAGCACGCAGGCGGCGAAGGTTACTCCGCCGCCTGCATGTCGTCGGCGTCGATGAAGCCGCCGGACTGGCGCCGCCACAGCGCGGCGTAGTGGCCGCCGTGGCGCAGCAGCTCGTCGTGGGAGCCCTGCTCGACGATGCGCCCGCGCTCGAGCACGATCAGCCGGTCCATGCGCGCGATGGTCGAGAGCCGGTGCGCGATGGCGATCACGGTCTTGCCCGCCATCAAGGTGCCGAGGCTCGACTGGATCGCCGCCTCGACCTCGCTGTCGAGCGCGGAGGTGGCCTCGTCCAGCACCAGGATGGGCGCGTCCTTGAGGATCACGCGCGCAATGGCGACGCGCTGGCGCTGCCCGCCCGAGAGCTTCACGCCGCGCTCGCCCACCTGCGCGCCATATCCGCGCCGCTGCTTCCAGTCCTCGAGCTCGAGAATGAACTCGTGGGCGTGGGCGAGCTTGGCCGCGTCCACCACCTCCGCGTCGGTCGCCTGCGGGCGGCCGTAGCGGATGTTGTCGCGGATCGAGCGGTGCAGCAGCGAGGTATCTTGCGTGACCACCGAGATCTGCGCGCGCAGGCTCTCCTGCGTGACCGCGGCGATGTCCTGGCCGTCGATCAGGATGCGGCCCCCTTCGAGGTCGAAGAAGCGCAGCAGCAGGTTGACCACCGTCGACTTGCCGGCGCCGGAGCGGCCGATCAGGCCGATCTTCTCGCCCGGCTTGACGGTCAAGTTCAGGCCCTCGATCACGCCGCTCTCGCGGCCATAGCCGAAGCGCACCGTCTCGAACCGGATCTCGCCGTGCGTCACCTTGAGCGCCGGCGCGTCCGGGCGATCGGTGAGCGCGATCGGCCGCGCGATGGTCATCATGCCTTCCTGGATCACGCCGATGTTCTCGAAGATCGAGGTGACCTGCAGCGCGACCCAGCCGGCCACATTGACGATCTGCCAGGAGAGGGGCAGCGCCATCGCCACCGTGCCGACCTCGACCTTGCCTTGCGTCCAGAGCACGAGCGCGAGCGCGCCGGTGCTCGTCACCAGCATGGCGTTGAGCGTGGACAGGCAGAAGCTGAACAGCGTGTTGAGCCGCAGCGAGCGATAGAACAGCTCGGTGTGGTGATCGACCGCGTCGCGCACATAGGCGTCCTCCTCGCGCGCGCGGGCGAACAGCTTCACCGTCAGAATGTTGGTGTAGCTGTCGACGATGCGCCCGGTGAGCATCGAGCGCCCTTCCGACACGTCCTTGGAGCGATCGCGCATGCGCGGCACCAGCACGCGCAGCATCACCAGATAGCCGAGGAACCAGGTGACGACCGGCACGGCAAGCACCGGGTCGGCGGAGCCGAGCAGAATGAGCGCGCTGGTGCCGTACACCAGGATGTACCAGACGCTGGTGATCAGCGCGACCAAGGTCTCGCGAATCGCCGGCCCGGTCTGCATCACCCGGTTGGCGATGCGGCCGGCGAAGTCGTTCTGGAAGAACGCCCAGGACTGGCGCACCACGTACCAGTGGTTCTGCCAGCGGATGCGGTTCGACACGTTGGCAGAGATCGCCTGGTTGGCGATCAGGTTCTGTGTGGCCTGCGCGAACGGCCGAGCAACCAGGAGCACCAACGCCATGCCGATGAGGAGCGGCGAGAATTTCGCGAACAGCTCGTCCGGCGGCGTGGCCGTGATCAAGGTCACGATCCGGCCCATGAACACGGGGATGGTGGAATCCAGCAACGCGACGACAAACCCGGCCGCGAACAAAGCCGCGAACAGGCCTTTCGCCTGGCGGGCGAAATGCCAGAAGAAGGCGACGAAGCCGGGCGGGGGCTCCGCCTGCTCCGGGATGTCGGTCGGCTTCAGCAGCCGCTCGAAAAACGTAAACATGGCGCCAGCTCTAGCGCGGGATGACGCGTTTCGGACCGTCATCCCGCCCTAGCTCATTGTTGGAGCAAGATCTTTTCTCGTGATCATGCTCGAAGCTCGAAGCGGAGCGCGACCCCTCGCGGCCCCTTCGTGGTGCCGACGAGCGGTGCGACCCTGCCTGGACTTGTTGGATCGGACGCGGCGGGTAGAGGAGCTTCGTGTCGGGACTATGGCACCAGCGCCAAAAAGCCTACTTTTGACGGCTGCATTTTGCGACGTAGGCGGGCTAGGTGCCCTTGGCCGGCGCGAGGCGCAAAATCCGGCCGGAAGAATTGTCGGTGAGCAACCAGAGCGCGCCATCCGGGCCCTGGCGCACGTCGCGAATGCGCTCACGCAGCTCCCGCAACAGGCGCTCCTCCTTGACCACCTTATCGCCGTCGAGCTCGAGCCGCGCCAACAACTGGCCGGCGAGCGCTCCCACGAACAGATTGCCGCGCCAGGCCGGAAACAGATCGCCGGTGTAGAACGCCATGCCCGAGGGGGCGATCGAGGGCACCCAGTACCAGAGCGGCTGCTCAATGCCCGCCTTGTGCGTGCTCTCGTGGATCTTGACGCCGCTGTAGTCGATGCCGAAGCCGATGACCGGCCAGCCGTAGTTCTTTCCCTTTTCGATCAGGTTGACCTCGTCGCCCCCGCGCGGGCCGTGCTCGTGCTCCCACAGCTTGCCACTCGAAGGATGGAGGGCGAGGCCCTGCGCGTTGCGGTGGCCGTAGCTCCAGATCTCCGGCTTGGCGCCGGCGCGGCCGACGAATGGATTGTCGGGTGGCACCGAGCCGTCGGGCCGGACGCGGATGAGCTTGCCGAGATGATTGCCGAGGTTCTGCGCCTGATCGCGGCTGGTGAAGTGGTCGCCGGTGGTGAGGAAGAGATTGCCATCCGGCGCGTGCACGATGCGGCAGCCGAAATGATTGCCGCTCGAGAGCGGGCCATCCTGGCGGAAGATCACCTCGACCGCGTCGAGCCGCGGCGTGCCTTCGTCCATGAGGCGGGCGCGGGCGAGCGCCGTGCGCGCGCCGTTGCCGGCGGGCTCGGCGTAGCAGAAGTAGATCGTGCGGTTCTGGCCGAAGTCGCGGTCGAGGATAACGTCGTGCAGGCCGCCCTGGCTGGCCGCGAACACCTTCGGCACGCCGGCGAGCGCGGGCGAAAGCTTGCCGTCGCGGGCAACGATGCGCACGCGGCCCGGACGCTCGGTGGCCAGCATGCGGCCGTCGGGCAGGAAGGCGAGGGCCCACGGATGGTCGAGGCCTTTCGCCACCGTCTCCACCGCAACATCGCCGGCGGCGGAATGAATCACCTGTGCATGCGAAGGCACGCAGCCGAGTGCAATGAGCCCCGCTGTGCATGCGCTTGTCGCCACCCTCATACGACGTCTCCTGCGCCCCAATAGGCTGTGCCTATTCATCGCCGCGCGATCACCCTTGCACATTGCTGCGACAACGATGCGTTGAAGCCGATGCTTCAGCAAGCTTGCGGGCGTTCACATCGGTGTGACAACATTGCTGACTTTCCCCGACACGGCTCGGGCAAGAAAAAAAGAGCGAGGACCGAACGAGGACAGTTATGAAAGCAATATTTGCCGCAGCACTGGCCATTGTGATCGGCTGTGTCGGCGACGCGCATGCGCAGGCCTATCCCTCGCGTCCCATCACCATCATCGTGCCGTTCCCCGCCGGCGGTCCGTCCGACACGCTCGCGCGCATCCTGGCGGAGCGCATGCGCTTTTCGCTCGGGCAGCCGGTGATCATCGAGACCGTGACCGGCGCCGGCGCCAGCATCGGCGTGGCGCGCGCCGCGCAGTCCGCGCCTGACGGCTATACGCTGAGCATCGGCAACTGGACGAGCCATGTCGGGGCAGGCGCGATGTATCCGGCGGCGCACGACGCGATATTGGAGCTGCAGCCGTTGGCGCGCATCAGCGCCACGCCGTTGATGATCGTGGGCAAGAACGCGCTGCCACCGAAGGACGCGAAGGAGCTCATCGCTTGGCTCAAGGCCAACCCAGACAAGGCCTCCGCCGCGACCGTCGGCGCCGGCAGCGGCGCCCATGTCTGCCTGCTGTACTTCGAGCAGAAGACCGGCACCAAAATGCAACTCGTTCCCTATCGCGGCGGCGCGCCGGTGATGCAGGACCTGGTCGCGGGGCAGATCGACCTGTTTTGCGCCGAGGCCTCGCAAACGCTGTCGTTCCTGCGCGCCGGCACCATGAAAGCCTATGCGGTGATGTCGAAGGAACGCTGGCCGTCCTTGCCCGACGTTCCGACCATGGACGAGGTGGGCGTGCCGGGCATGTACATTTCGTTCTGGAACGGCCTGTGGGTGCCCAAGGGCACGCCCAAGGAGATCGTTGCCAAGCTCAACGCCGCGGTGGTCGAAGCGCTGGCGGACCCGGCGGTGCGCGCGCGCCTCACCGAGCTCGGGCACGTGATCGCAACCCGCGAGGAGCAGACGCCGGAGGGGCTCGGCGCCTTCCACAAGGGCGAGATCGACATGTGGTGGCCGATCATCAAGGCGGCCAACATCAAGCCCGATTGATGGCGTGACGAAGCGGAACATGTCGACGAAATTCTCGGTCGTGGCGAAGCTGTCGATTGCGGTGTCGCTCGCGATCGTGGTCGGCGGCGTCACCGCGACGGCGCAACCCTATCCGTCGCGACCGATCACCGTGATCGTGCCATTCGCGGCGGGCGGCGTGACCGACATCGTGGCGCGCATCGTCAGCGAGCGTATGAAGACCGCGCTGGGCCAATCCGTGATCGCGGAGAACGTGACCGGCGCCGGCGGCACCATTGGCGTTACCCGTCTGTTTCGCTCGGCGCCGGACGGCTACACGATCGCCATCGGCCAATGTCTCTCACGTCGGGGCCGGAGCGATGTATTCGCTTCCATTCGACCTCGTGAGCGATTTCGAGCCGGTGTCGATGCTCTCGCTCGCTCCGATCTGGCTCATTGGGCGGAGCAACCTGCCGGCCAGGGATGTGAAGGAGCTGGTCGGTTGGCTCAAGGCCAACCCGGACAAGGCGTCGGCCGCCACCATCGGTCCTGGCAGCGGGGCGCATATGTGCATGGTCTATTTCCAGAATATGACCGGCACCAAGCTCCAGCTGGTGCCCTATCGCGGCGCAGCTCCGGCAATGCAAGACATGTTCGCCGGGCAGGTCGACCTGCTCTGCCCGGAAGCGGGCCAAACCCTGCCGCAGTATCGCGCTGGCACCATCAAGGCCTATGCCGTGCTCATGCAGAAGCGCTGGTTCGCGGCGCCAGACGTTCCGACCATCGACGAGGCGGGCGTGCCCGGCCTGCACTTTCCGTTCTGGCACGGCCTATGGGCGCCGAAGGGCACGCCCAGGGAGATCATCGCCAAGCTCAATGCCGCGGTGGTGGAGACACTGGCCGATCCCGGCGTGCGGCAGCGGTTCAACGAGCTCGGTCACGAGATCGTGCCGCGCGAGCAGCAGACGCCGGAGGCGCTCACTGCCTATCACAAGGCCGAGATCGCCAAATGGTGGCCGATCATCAAGGCGGCGAACATCAAGCTAGAATGATGAGCGGCACGTAGAAATCTCACTGCCGCGCGTCCCTAGAGCATGTCCCGTTCCTTTGGAACGGCACATGCTCTAGGGATTCTTGGGTGGCGCATGTTCTTGTGGGCGAACCGGTACCCACTTCGCCGGAACATGCGCTAGACGCGCGGCAGTGACTCCCCCGATCCCCCGCGAAAACGAATCACTCCCGCCGCGGCGCAAGCGCGACGACGGCGGTGAGTGCGCCCATGGCGGCGAGCAGCAAGCCGAAGCAGAGCGCGATGGCGAGCGGCGTAGTGTCGCCATGGGTGACGGCGCCGAGCACGTCGGCGCGGGCGATGCCGATCGACACGGCAGTGGCCGCAACCGCGGTCGACAGCGCGAGCGCGGCCGTGGTGATCAATTCGATCAGCGCGATGGGGCGCTGCGGCGGCGTCGGCGCCTCTTGCGCCTCGCGCTTGCTTGCCCCCCGCACGATCAATCTTTTCACCATGTCAATCTCCACGAATCAGCTCGCCATTAGTCGCGGCCGATCCCGGCGCCGGTTCGGCCGGACTTGGGCGAAGGCTTTGGCGAATAAGGGCCATTTTATGTTTTTGGTTAACAAAAGGTTAACGCCGGCGGTCGCGTTGCATTTGTGGTTAATGCCGGGTTAGCGGCGCAGGGATGGATGTCGGATTGGGTGCGGGCCGAGCGCTCAGTCGCAGCTGCCATGCACGGCATGCCAACCCTTGCCTGTGAAGCCGCGAATCAGCGGCGAGCGAGCAAGGCGTGCGGCACGCTCATTCCGCCGCGACGACATTCTCCGGCTGCCAATCCATCGCCACGTGTTGCGGCTCATCCGCCACGCGATCGAGCCAGGCGCGGATCTGCGGAAAGGTCGTGAGGTCGTAGTCGCACAGGTGCGCGAGATGCGCATAGGCGTAAAGCGCGATGTCGGCGACGCTGTAGCGGTTGCCGACGAAGTAGCGATGGTGCTTGAGGTGATTCTCCATGACCGCGAGCGAGCGGTAGCCCTCTTCCATCCAGTCCTCGAGCGCGTGCTGCTGCAGGTCGCGTCCGCCTTTCACCAGCACGAGCCAGAAATAGGCGGCGCCGATATTGGGCTCGATGCTGTGCTGCTCGAAGAACATCCATTGCAGCGCCTCGGCGCGATCGATGCGGTTCTCGGGCCGCAGCGGCGTTCCGCTGGCGAGGTGCCAGAGGATCGCGTTCGACTCGGCGAGATAACGGCCGGGTGCGGCTTCGAGCAGGGGCACCTGACCGTTCGGATTCTTGGCCAGGAATTCGGGCGTGCGGCTCTCGCCTTTGAGGATGTCGACCTCGACCAGGCGATAGGGAAGGCCGAGCTGGGCGAGCGCCAGCCGCACCTTGTAGCTGTTGCCCGATCGCTGCATGGAATAGAGCGTATACATCGGCCTCCTTGGGCGGCGGTCGACCGCGGTTGGCCCCAACCGAATTGCTTACTTCAACACGGCGGCAATGTCATGACGCAGGCGCGAAGGCGCGGATGGTCGCCGACTACCATGCCGATGGACGACAGCGTCTCTCTGCTGCAGTCACCGCCACGCGCAGAAGATTATTCCGGACGCTATGCCGCGGCCACACGATGCGCGTGGGCATAGGCGACGAGGGCGTCGTCCGCCACCGGCACGATCGGCGCGAAGTCGCGGTGCGCGATCCATTCCGGGCGCGTGAACTTGGTGATGTGGTTGGAGACGGCGCAGAGCGTGAGGTAGACGATCTTGCGCGGGTAGGGCGTGATGTTGGGCGGCGAGGCGTGCACCAGGTTGCCGTGGAACATCAGCACCGAGCCCGGCTTGCCGGTCGGCGCCACGATGCCGACGCCGTCGGGCGGCGCCGCCTCGGCGCACAGCCGCGTCACGGTCGGGGCGTCGAGCGTCCACAGCGGATAGGAGGTGGTGCTCTCGTCGTGGCCGGCGGCGAGCGTGCCGTACCGGTGGCTCTTCGGAATGATCATGAGCGGACCGTTGATCGGCAACACCTCGTCGAGAAAGATCGAGATGTTCATCGCCCGCGGCTCCGGCATGCCGTCGTCGCGCGCCCAGGTGCCGTAGTCCTGGTGCCATTGCCAGACGTCGCCTTCGAACGCCGCCTTGGCGTTGATCTTGAACTGATGAACGTAGACGCCCTCGCCGAACAACTGTTGCAGCGGCTCGACCAGCCGCGGGTGATGCGCCATCAGCCGGAAGGCTTCGTTGTAGGTGTGAGCGGCAAAGGCGGTGCGCGGTGCGCCGGTCTTCTCGCGCCAGACCTCGCGGCGCGTGCTGCGCAGAATGCGGTCGGCCTCGCTGCGCAGAACCGCCACCTCCTCCGGCGCGAAGCAGCTCGGGAAAAACAGATAACCCTGCTCGTCGAAGGTCCTGATCTCGTCAGGCGTGAGCTTCATGGTGTCCTCCCCGGAGACGGGCTTCTGCGCATGTTGTCGCACAGCGTTTTGTCGCACAGCGCTCTCGCCTTAACCGCAGTGTAGCGCTTCGCGTTAGAGAAATCACCCCGCCTTGATGCATCAAGGGGAGCGCTGCGTGCAATGATCGAGCGCGGTTCCCCGCTAGTGCCCCGAACCCGAAGTGCGCACACACTGTGCTGCGGACGCGGCTGCGAACTTCGGGTTCAAAAGGGGCACTAGAATCATAGAGTTGCTAGTGTCGCTTTGATTCCGAAGTTCGCATTAAGACGTGCCGCAAATGTTGTCGAACTTCGGAATCGCACCGCTAGTTGTGTTTTTATGTTCGCGAGTCGACCATGACCGCAACGGCGAGGCGCGAGACTTCGCCGACGGGAGGAACACGATGGGATCGCGCACGAGATTTGCCGTGGCAGCGGGGCTGGCCGCGATGCTGAGCCTTGGCGGCGGGCCTTCGACGTGGGCGCAGGCGCCGGACCGGGCCGATGCCGAGGCCGCGCGCAAGGAAGGTAATCTGAGCTGGTACACCTCGACCCCGGTCGCGCTCGCCCAGCAGCTCGCCGACAGGTTCCAGCAGCAGACGGGAATCAAGGTCGAGCTCCTGCGCACCGGCGGCCAGGCGGTGCTGCGGCGCCTGCAGCAGGAAACGAGCGCCGGCCGTCCCGGTGCCGACGTCATTACCATGTCGGATGCCGGCGCCGCCAACGCGCTGGCCAAGCAGGGACTGTTCGAGCCGTTCCGGCCCGAGGGCTTCGACAAGGTGGTGGCGGACGCGCGCGACCGCGACGGACGCTGGATCGCCCAGCGGCTTTCGATCGTCGGCATCCCGGTCCGCACCGACAAAGTGAAGGATGCCCCCACCACCTGGTCCGACCTCAAGCAGCCGAAATACAAGGGCCTCATGGTGATGCCGGACCCGTCGTTCACGGCGATCCAGCTGGTCGTGGTCGGAATGCTGTCGCGCACCTTGGGCTGGGACTTCTACAAGGCGCTGCGC